>NZ_JBNCLV010000002.1:5608-406825 GCF_049844855.1 Tsukamurella sp. DT100 | reverse complement strand
CCCCCCGGCGCGTTGTGTCTACCCCCCCCCCAGCCCGCCCGCAAGGGAAACACGCGCGGAAACCCCCCCGGCCCCCGGCCGCGTGCCGGCGGCGGCGGCCCCGTCGTCAGTGCTGCGTCAGCCGCGCGACTCCACGACGGTGTAGGTCCCGTCGGCGTACTCGGCGCGGATGAGCTTCTTGTCGAACTTGCCGACAGAGGTCTTGGGCACCTCGGTGACGAAGGCCCAGCGCTCGGGGACCTGCCACTTGGGCAGCAGATCGGTGAGGAAAGCGCGCTGCGCCTCGGCGTCCGCGTCGGCGGCGTCCTTGACCACGGCCAGCACGAAGGGACGCTCGTCCCACTTCTCGTCGGGCACGCCGACGACGGCGGCCTCGGCGATGGTGGGGTTGCTCATGACCGTGTTCTCGAGCTCGACGGAGCTGATCCACTCGCCGCCGGTCTTGATCATGTCCTTGGTGCGGTCGCGGATGGTCATGAAGCCGTCCGGGCTGATCGACGCGACGTCGCCGGTGCGGAGCCAGCCGTCGTGGAACTTCGACTCGTCCACGACGTTGCCCTCGGGCGAGTAGTAGGCACCCGTGATCCAGGGGCCGCGCACCTCGAGCTCGCCGGCCGCCTCGCCGTCCCAGGGCTGCTCGTTGCCCTCGTCGTCGATGAGGCGGGCCTGCACCGACGCGGGGAAGCGGCCCTGCGTGACGCGGTAGGCGAACTCCTCGGTCTCGTCCTCGATACCGAAGGGAGGGCGCGAGACCGAGCCGAGCGGCGAGGTCTCCGTCATGCCCCAGGCGTGCACGATGCGGGTGCCGAGCTTGTCGAAGGCGCGGATCATCGACGGGGGCACGGCCGCGCCGCCGACGACGACCTCGCGCAGGTGCGAGATGTCCTGCGGCTTCACGGCGAGCTGCGCGGCGACGCCGGCCCAGATGGTGGGCACGGCCGCGGCGAAGGTGGCCTTCGTGGCGTCGAGGATCTGCAGCAGCGGCTCGGGCTGCAGGAAGCGGTCGGGCATGATCAGCGTGATGCCGCCCATCATCGCCGCGAAGGGCAGGCCCCACGACATGACGTGGAACATCGGCACGATCGCGAGCACGGAGTCGGCATTGCCGAGCGCCATGCCCGACGACGAGTTCACCTGCATCGAGTGCAACCAGATGCTGCGGTGGCTGTAGACGACGCCCTTGGGGTCGCCCGTGGTGCCGGAGGTGTAACACATGACGGCCGCGTCGCGCTCCGAGATCTCGGGCCACGCGAACGTGGTCGGCTCGCCCGCGATGAGCTCGTCGAAGGAGTGCACCGTGATGCCCTCGGGCGCCTCGAGCGCCTCCTTCGGGCCGTTCGCGACGATGACGTGCTGCACGTTCGGGGTCGCGGCCAGGTACTTGCCGAGCAGCGGCGCGACGGAGGCGTCGACGAGGATCACCTTGTCGTCGGCCTGGTTGATGATGAACACGGCCTGCTCGGGCGAGAGGCGCAGGTTCAGGGTGTGGAGCACGGCCCCCATCGCGGGCACGCCGGCGTAGGCCACCTGGTGCTCGTTGTTGTTCCACATGAACGTCGCCACACGGTCGCCCCGCTGCACGCCCAGCTTGGTCAGGGCGTGGGCCAGCTGCGCGGCCTTGTCGCCGACCTCGGCGAAGGACAGATCGCGCAGGCCCTCACCGGTCCACGTGGTGATCTTGGCCTCGGGGAAGACGCGGCGGCTGTACTCGACGAGACGGGCGATAGTCAGCTCGCCGTCCTGCATCGTGGTCTGAATCACGGTGGTGGAGACTCCTTCTCGGATGGGAAATGCAGCCGGCGGGTACTACTGGCTGGTGATCTGGTTGATCAGCCGCACGACCGACCTCGGGGCGAATTTACTTGAATTGGACAGCAGCGTGGTCAGGGTTCCGACGGAATAGTGGACCCGGGGCAGGAAGGGCACCCGGATTCCGGGGTGCACGGAGTTCCACACCTGCTCTGCGACCTCTTCGGGCGTGATGTTCACGCCGAGGGTGCGCGTGCTCTTGGCGTCGGTCTCGGCGAGCGCCGTCTTCGCCCACAGCGGCCAGATCGCGACGACGCGGATGCCGTGCTTCTCCCACTCCAGCTCCAGCGCCTCGGTGAAGCCGGAGACGTAGAACTTCGCGGCGCTGTAGGTCGCGATGCCGGGCTGGCCGTAGATCGCCGACGCCGAGCTGATGTTCACCAGGTGCGCGCCCGGCTGCCCCTTCAGGTAGGGCAGCGCCGCCTTCGCGCCGTAGGTGACGCCGAGCGCGTCGATGTCGATCTGCAGCTTGATCTGCTGCGGCGTGATCTCGTCGAGGTCGCCGCCGAAGAGCACACCCGCGTTGTTGTCGAGCACCGTCAGGCCGCCGCCGGTGTGCTGCGTGAAATCGGCGAGCGCGGCCTCCCACTGGTCGTAGTCGGTCACGTCGAGCGTGCCGGTCACGATCGCGGGGTGCTCGGCCTTCAACTCCTCCAGCGCGGCGGCGTTGACGTCGTAGACGCCCACCGTCCACCCCTCGGACAGGAAGCGCAGGGCAGTGGCCCGGCCGATGCCCGAGGCACCGCCGGAGATGAAGATCGATGGCATGGCGTCCAACCTACCCGCTGGTCAGGCCGGGGTAAAGACCCTACTGAGGGTCACTCAATTAGCAGTGCGTACCGGCGCCCGGCCCGCGCACGGGAGGCCCGACGGGGGCGTCGACGCGCGCGTGAAACCATCGTTTCACCGCACGCTTCACGAGAGGAACGGATGACCTCGCTCTTCGACCACGTCAACACCGGCATCGGTTGGCTCAGCACGAACCTGTACAACTACGTGCTGATCTACCTGCTGCTGGGCGTCGGCGCCTACATGACGATCCGCACCCGGTTCGTCCAGGTCCGCCTGCTGCCCAAGATGATCCGCGCGATCGGCTCGTCCCGCTCGGACGCCGAGGGCGGCATCTCGTCGTTCCAGGCGTTCTGCGTGGGCCTCGCCTCGCGCGTGGGCACTGGCAACATCGCGGGCGTGAGCGTTGCGCTCGTCCTCGGCGGGCCCGGCGCGGTCTTCTGGATGTGGGTCGTGGCGCTCGTCGGCATGGCGACGGCGTTCGTCGAGGCGACGCTCGCGCAGATGTTCAAGGTGCGCAACGCGGACGGCAGCTTCCGGGGCGGGCCGGCGTACTACATCCAGCGCGGACTCGGCTCGCGACGCTGGGGCATGGTCTTCGCCGTGCTGCTGATCTTCGCCTTCGGCTTCGCCTTCAACATGGTGCAGGCCAACACGATCGGCGGCTCCCTCGCCGCCACGTTCCACGTCGACACCGCGTGGATCGCCGTCGGCCTCATGGTGATCACGGCGCCGATCCTCTACGGCGGGGTGCGACGCATCGCGAGGGTCGCCGAGGTGATCCTGCCCGTCATGGCGCTGATCTACGTCGCCATCGCGCTGGTGATCGTGGCCCTCAACATCACGGCCTTCCCCGAGGTGATCCGGCAGATCGTGGCCGGGGCGTTCGGGCTCGACGAGGCCCTCGCCGGCACCGCCGGCGGCATCCTGGCCGCCCTGCTCAACGGCGTGAAGCGCGGCCTGTTCTCCAACGAGGCGGGCATGGGCAGCGCACCCAACACCGCAGCCACCGCCACCGTCTCGCACCCGGTGAAGCAGGGACTCATCCAGTCCTTCGGCGTCTTCGTCGACACCATCGTCGTGTGCACCGCGACCGCGTTCATCGTGCTGGTCTCCGGCGTCTACACGCCGGGCAGCGAGCCCGAGTCCGGCGGCGCCGTGCTCACGCAGGACTCGATCTCGGCCGTCCTCGGAACCTGGACGACGGTGCCGATGGCCCTGCTGGTCTTCGTCTTCGCGTTCTCGTCGATCATCGGCAACTACTCCTACGCCGAGATCAACCTCAACTTCCTCGGCCTGGAGGGACAGCGGCTGCGCGTCCTGCAGACCCTCGTCCTCGCCGCCGTCGGCGTCGGCACCCTCGCCGAGCTCGACACCGTCTGGATGCTCGCCGACGTCGCGATGGCGCTCATGGCGACGGTGAACCTGATCGCGATCGCCCTGCTCGGCAAGTGGGCCTTCGGTGCGCTCCGCGACTACGACGCGATGACCAAGCGCGGCGTCGACGACCGGTTCGTCGGGCGCGGCAACCCGAACCTCCCCGGCGACCTGCCGGGCGACGTCTGGGATCCGATCGACGACGGGGCGGTCTCGGCGCGCTGACGCGCCCGAAGGCGGCTGGCACGCCCGAGCGGTCCGCCGTCAGGGCGCCCCGTCGACCATGCGGGCGACGACGGCGAGCAGCCCGGCCATCTGCTCGTCCGTGGCGCGACGCCGGCCGCCACTGAGGGCGGCGTCGTAGTAGAGGCCGTCGCCGAGGAGGAGGACCGCGCGGGCGGTGGCCTCGTCGGGCACCTGCTCCTGCACCGTCGCCAGGAAACGGTCCTGCATCGACCGGATCGCCCCCTCGGCGCGGTCGTTGGCGGCCTGACTCAGCCGCAGAACCGCGACGATCGCGCGGTCGAGCTGCGAGTCGTCGTAGTTCGACGTGCGCACGTAGTACTCGACAGCCCCTTCGGGCGCGGCGGCCATCAGCTCCACATCGGCGGCGACGAGCTCGTCGAGCCAGTCGCACAGCCCGTCGACCAGGGCCTTCTTCGACCCGAAGTGGTAGAGCAGCCCGCCCTTGCTGACGCCGGCCTCCGCGGCGACGGCCTCGAGCGTCGCGGCGCGTTCGCCGTGCTCGATGAGGATCTTCACGAAGGCGTCGAGCAGTTTGGCGCGGGCGGCGGGAGGGGGTGGCACACCTCGCATCGTAGGGATGATCGCGGTCTCTCGTTTCTGTACCGTCCAGCTGGTACAGTAACGACGAATTCGGAAAGCCACGACACCTCAGGAAGTGCCGCCATGACCACCACGCTCCCCACCACGACCGCGTCCCCGCGCGCCACGGTGCGCGACTGGGGTGCGCTCGCGGTCCTGATGCTCCCCGTCCTCCTGGTCTCGATCGACGGGACCGTGCTCGGCTTCGCGCTGCCCTCGATCGCCGCCACGCTCGGCCCGACCGCGGCGCAGCAGCTGTGGATCATCGACGTCTACCCGCTGGTGCTCGCCGGCCTGCTCGTCTCCATGGGCAGCCTGGGCGACCGGCTGGGCCGGCGCCGCCTGCTTCTGCTGGGCGCGACGGGCTTCGCCGCGATGTCGGTGGTCGCGGCCTACGCCCCCACCGCGGGCGCGCTCATCGCCGCCCGCGCGGGCCTCGGCTTCTTCGGCGCGATGCTGATGCCGTCGACGCTCTCGTTGCTGCGCAACATCTTCACCGATCCGCAGCAGCGTCGGCTCGCGATCGCCGTGTGGGCGTCGTGCTTCGCCGGCGGCGCCGCGCTCGGCCCCATCGTGGGCGGCTTCCTGCTGGAGCACTACTGGTGGGGCTCGGTCTTCCTCATGGCCGTGCCCGTGCTGATCCCGCTCCTGGTGCTGGCGCCCATCTTCGTCCCCGAGTCGCGCGACCCGAACCCGGGCCGCATCGACCCGGTGTCGATCGTGCTCTCGCTGCTCGCGCTGACCCCGATCGTCTACGCCGTGAAGACCCTCGCCAAGGGCGGCGACCTCGCGGTCGTCGCGGTGGCGCTGGTCGTCGGCGTGGTGTCCACCGGCCTGTTCCTGCGCCGTCAGCTGCGCCGCCCGGACCCGATGCTGGACGTGCGGCTGTTCGCGGACCGTCGCTTCTCGGGCGCCGTCGCGGTGAACCTGCTCAGCGTCTTCTCGCTGGTCGGCTTCATGTTCTTCGTCTCGCAGCACCTCCAGCTGGTGGTGGGGATGAGCCCGATGGACGCCGGCTGGGCGCTGGTCCCCGGTCTGATCACGATGATGGTCGCAGGCCTGTACGTGGTGCGGGTCGTGCGGTGGATCGCCCCGTCGACCGTGGTGGTGGGCGGCATGCTCGTCTCCGCCGCCGCGTACGCCGTGGTGATGGCCTTCGCCTCGCCGGAGTCCACGCTCGCCGTGCTCATCGCCTTCGCGATGCTCGGCGTGGGCATCGGCGCCGCCGAGACCCTGTCGAACGACCTCATCGTCTCGTCGGTGCCCGCCGAGAAGGCGGGCGCGGCCTCGGCCGTCTCGGAGACCGCGTACGAGCTCGGCTCCGTGCTCGGCACCGCCGTCCTCGGCTCGATCCTCGCCGGGGCCTACGCCGCGAAGCTCGCGCTGCCCGCGGGCCTCACCGCCGAGCAGGCGGCCGACGCCGGCGAGACCCTCGCCGGGGCGCACCACGTCGCCACGCAGCTGCCCGCCGAGGCCGCCGACGGCCTGGTCCGGGCCGCCGGTCAGGCCTTCGACGCCGGCGTCTCGGTGACCTCCGCGATCGGCGTGGTGCTCATGCTGGCCGCGGCCTGGATCGCGCACCGCACGCTGCGGGCGCCGTCCTCGTCCGTCGCCACGACCGTCGCGTAGTAGTCCCGCAGCCGCCGCGCCGCGGCGCTCGCCGCCTCCCCATGGGCGGTGAGCGTCGCGGCCGCGCGGGCCGCGAAGGCCAGCACCTCGGGCGGCCCCGTCGCCGCCCGCCACCGCGCGGCCTGCTCGGCGAACCCCTCGGCCGCGTCCTCCCACCCCGCGGCGACGCGTTCCAGCTCCCCGATGTCCACCTCGTCACCGGACATCCGCTCCCCCTCCCGTCAGGATCGTCGCGAACGCGTCAAGCGCCCGCGAGCCCTCATCGAAGTACCCCGAGTGCGCCCCCATGCCGAATCCGGTGGGCCCCTCGGCGTCCACCGCCGTCGCCCCGAACGACGGTGCCGCCGGGTCCATCCCGAGCCCCAGCTCCACGCCGAACCACCGGCGAAGCCCCTGCGCGGCGCCGTCCGTCGCGCCGACCCGAGGGATCGGATCGTCGGAATCGCGGGCCACGAAGACCGGCATCCCCAGCTCCGACGCGGACCGCACCGGGCCGGCACCCGGGGAGCCGAGCAGCACCATCGCGTCGACGGTGCCCGCCAGCGCCCCGCCCGCGCCCGCCGTCGCCACCGTCGTCGCCCCGTAGCTGTGCCCGAAGACCACGACCCGCGGATCGTCGGGCCGCATCCGCGCGAGGTCGTCGAGGTCGGCCCGCAGCTCGGCGGCGCCCCGTCGGGCATGGGCGCCGGTGAGGACCTGCGCGACGGCCGCCCGGCCCGACGGGGCGTCGTACCCGATCCAGGCCAGGGTCGCCGTCGCGGTCGCCGGGTCCGCGCGACGGGCGGCGACCTGCAGGTTCGCGGCGTTGCGGGTGACCGCCCCGATCGATGCCGCCGTCGTGCCCATGCCCGGGACCACGACGCCGATGGTGCGGGCGGTGTCGAGATCGCCGATCGCGACCGCCACCGCGCCGTCGCCGCCGAAGGCGTCCGGGCCGTACTCGAACAGCTGCACCGTCTCGCCGCCGCGGCCCAGTTCGCGCAGCCGCGCGTCGATCGTCTCGAGCAACCGGCGCCGCGGACCGGGCGGTGCGGCTGCCAGATCCGCGGCGAGGCGGGCGCGGTTCTCCCGGTCCCGCTGCGCGGCGGACGCCGGGCGGCGCTGCGCGCGCACCGGAGTCGACGGTGCCGGCACCCCGCCGCCGAGGGGCACGGCGGCGGGGAGCTCGATCGCGGCGAGACGGGCCGCGAGTTCGCCACCTCCACTGCGGATTTCCGCCGCCGCGCGGTCGAGCGCCGCGTCGAGCTCCTCCGCGGCGCGTGCCTCGAGTCCCGCCCAGCGCTCGTACGCGTCCGCGGGTTCGCCCCGCCACGCCGTCGTCCGCACGACCATCATGGCGTCACGCTAAGCCGCCGCCCTCCCGCGCTCGGGCCGCGAACCGGGTGCGCGGGCACCGTCATCCACAGGACCGCGGTCCTCCACAGGCACGCCGAGGCAGCGCGGCCACAGCGATCATCCCCCGCGCCGCGTCGACGGGGCGTGGGGGACGGTTCCTCCCCCACCGGACGCCGCTCCTCCCGTGGGGGAGCGGTTGTCCCCCACGCGGCGTCGACGTCCCCCGCGCGGCGCTCGTGGTCGCTCCCCGGAGGCGATCTCCGTCGCCGGGTCGCGCACAACCGGGCACGACGGCGGACCACCGAGACCGGGACATGCGTGCGACGCATGGCCTGCCTCACGGATTCGCCTTCTACCTGCGAAGACCGGGCCATGCGTCGCACGCATGGCTCCCGCAGGAGAGACACCGACCCGCCGACCCGCGGGCGGGCGAACAACTACGCTGGACGCATGCGCATCGGAGCCCATGTCCGCAGTGACACCCATCCCGTCGAGACGGCCGAGCAGCTGGGGGTGGACGTGATCCAGATGTTCGTCTCCGACCCCCAGAGCTGGAAGAAGCCGGAGCCGCATCCGCAGACGCAGGCGCTCAGGGATTCGCCGCTGGAGATCGTGGTGCACTCGGCGTACGTCATCAACGTCGCGAGCCTGAACAACCGCCTGCGCATGCCGAGCCGCAAGGCCGTCGAGCAGCAGGCCGCGGCGGCGGCCGACCTCGGCGCCTTCGGGCTCGTGGTGCACGGCGGGCACCTGCGCGACGGCGAGGACCTGCAGGCCGGAATCGACAACTGGCGCAAGCTGTTCACCCGCCAGGAGGAGAAGGGCGGCTTCGGCGTGCCGATCCTCATCGAGAACACCGCGGGCGGCGACGGGGCGATCGCGCGGCAGCTGGAGACCATCGACCGGCTGTGGGACGCGGTCGGCGACCAGGGCGCGGGCTTCTGCCTCGACACCTGCCACGCCTGGGCGGGCGGCGAGGAGCTGATGGGCATCGTCGAGCGGGTCAAGGCGATCACCGGCCGCATCGACCTCGTGCACCTGAACAACTCGCGCGACGAGTTCGACTCCGCCCGCGACCGGCACGCCAACCTGCAGGACGGCACCATCGACCCCGATCTGCTGGCCGACGTCGCCCGCGCGGCCGGAGCGCCGATCATCCTCGAGACCCCGTCCGAGGGCCTCGCCGATGACGTGGCCTACCTCAAGGAG
Organism: Tsukamurella sp. DT100; assembly: GCF_049844855.1. Lineage (NCBI taxonomy): Bacteria > Bacillati > Actinomycetota > Actinomycetes > Mycobacteriales > Tsukamurellaceae > Tsukamurella > Tsukamurella sp. DT100. Next base: position 397,852 of record NZ_JBNCLV010000002.1, on the reverse strand, counting down.
GCCCTGCTGTGAGCACCCCCGACTCCACCCCGGACGGCATCGACCGGACCGATCAGGAGCGGGAGGAGGGCGGCATCGGGCCGCTCTCCCCCGCCGCGCTGGCGCGGGAGGAGAAGCAGGTCCGCGGCGCGCAGGAGTGGGACGACCGGTACCGCGCCACCGAGCTGGTGTGGGGAACGCCACCCGACCCGTGGATCGTCGAGCAGGTGACCGTGCTGCCGCCCGGCCGCGCCCTCGATGTGGGCGCCGGCGAGGGGCGGCACGCGCTGTGGCTCGCGACCCGCGCGTGGGACGTGACCGCGGTCGACTTCTCGCGCGTCGGTCTCGACAAGGCGGCGACGGTGGCCGCGCGCTCGCCGCGCACCGTCCGCGCCCGGCTGCACTGGACCCCGCTCGACATCACCACGGACGAGATCCCCGATCAGCCCTACGACCTGGCTGTCTGGGCGTACCTGCACCCCGATCCGGAGGACCGGGCGGCGGCGATCGCGAAGGTCGCGCAGTCACTGGCACCGGGCGGGCTGCTGCTTCTGCTGGCCCACGAGAAGGCGGACTCGCACCCCGGCCTGCCGACCTTCGGCGCCGCCGAGCTGTCGGAGGCACTCCCGGAGGACATGGTGGTGGAGCACGTGGAATGGCGCGAGAGTGATCCGTACCACGGCACAGGTACTGACCTGGCCGTTCGCGCACGTCGCCGCCGCGGGGAGGCGATCGAGCCCTAGGGGTGCTTGCACTTGTTCGCACGCGGCGAGCGCGATATCCTATCCATATTACCGAGCGGTAACTTACCGAGAGGTAACAGTCCGACAGCCTGATCTGAGAAGGTGGAACAGCCCCATGGGCCATTACAAGAGCAACGTCCGCGACATCGAGTTCAACCTCTTCGAGGATCTCGGCGTCGGCGAGGTGCTGGCTTCCGGTGCGTACGGCGACCTCGATGAGGACACCGCCAAGGAGATGCTGCGCGAGGCGGCCCGTCAGGCCGAGGGCCCCATCGCGGAGTCCTTCGCCGAGGCCGACCGTAACCCGCCGGTCTTCAACCCGGAGACCCACGAGGTCAAGATCAACGAGGCCTTCAAGAAGTCGCAGGCGATCTTCGCCGATGGCGGCTGGGCCTACCTGGGCCTGAACGACGAGCTGGGCGGCACCGACGTCCCCCGCAACCTGTACTGGGGCATCGGCGAGCTCTTCCTCGGCGCCAACCCGCCCGTCTTCATGTTCGCCGCGGGCCCCGGCTTCGCGCAGATCCTCTTCGACGAGGGCACCGACGAGCAGAAGAAGTGGGCGAAGATCGCCGCCGAGCGCAACTGGAACGCCACCATGGTGCTCACCGAGCCGGACGCCGGCTCGGACGTGGGCGCCGGCCGCACCAAGGCCATCAAGCAGGAGGACGGCTCCTGGCACATCGAGGGCGTGAAGCGCTTCATCACGTCCGCGGTGATGGACGGCATGTTCGAGTCGACCTTCCACCTCGTGCTCGCGCGCCCCGAGGGCGGCGCCCCGGGTACCAAGGGCCTGGGCCTGTACTTCGTGCCGAAGCACCACTTCGACGAGCAGGGCAACCTCGGCGAGGAGAACGGCGTCTACGTCACCGGCGTCGAGCACAAGATGGGCATCAAGACCTCCACCACCTGTGAGGTCACCTTCGGCGGCCACGGCAAGCCCGCCAAGGGCTGGCTCGTGGGCGAGGAGATCAAGGGCATCGCGCAGATGTTCAAGGTCATCGAGCACGCCCGCATGATGGTCGGCACCAAGGCCATCGGCACCCTCTCGACCGGCTACCTCAACGCGCTCGACTACGCCAAGCAGCGCGTCCAGGGCGCCGACCTGACCCAGATGGCCGACAAGACCGCGCCGCGCGTGACCATCACGCACCACCCGGACGTGCGCCGCTCGCTGCTCACGCAGAAGGCGTACGCCGAGGGCCTGCGCGCCGTGTACCTGTACACCGCCGCGCACCAGGACGTCCGCACCGCGACCCCCGTCTCGGGTGCCGACGAGGAGATGGCGTTCAAGGTCAACGACCTGCTGCTCCCGATCGTCAAGGGCGTCGGCTCCGAGCGCGCGTTCACGCTGCTCGGCACCGAGTCGCTCCAGACCTTCGGCGGCTCCGGCTTCCTGCAGGACTACCCGATCGAGCAGTACGTCCGCGACTCGAAGATCGACTCGCTGTACGAGGGCACCACCGCCATCCAGGCGCAGGACTTCTTCTTCCGCAAGATCCTCCGCGACCGCGGCGCCGCGCTCGGCCACATCGCCGGCCAGATCACCGCGTTCATCGAGGCCAACGCCGGTGGCGCCTTCGCCGCCGACGTCGCGCTGCTGAAGACCGCCGCCGAGGACGTGCAGGCCATGGCCGCCACGCTCACCGGTTTCGCGCTCGCCTCGCAGCAGGAGCCCAAGGAGCTGTACAAGGTGGGCCTCGGCTCGGTGCGCTTCCTCATGGCGTTCGGCGACCTCATGATCGGCTGGCGTCTGCTGCACCAGGCCGTCATCGCGCAGGCCGCGATCGACGGTGGCGCCGCCGGTGCCGACAAGTCCTTCTACGAGGGCAAGGTCGGCGTCGCGAAGTTCTTCGCCGCCAACATGCTGCCGCTGCTGACCTCCGTCAAGGACGTCGTCGCGGCCGTCGACAACCAGGCGATGGACCTCGACGAGGCCGCGTTCTGATCGTCGCTCCGTAGCAACGAGCACCCGAGGGCGCTCCGACCACCGGTCGGGGCGCCCTCGCCCGTTCCCGGGGTCGACGGTGCGCCCGACCGTGCGGCCACCGCGCGCCCGACGGTGGGCGCGGCACCGTCGGGCAGCCACCGTAGGATTGCTACCGACCTGCGCCGACGACCTCCGGAGAGCCCCGCATGGATGACGACCAGCCGAACGACGTACAGCTCACGGCGGTGAACATCGGCGTCGACGGGGAGCACGGTCCCCTGTTCCACGGCATCGACCTGCAGTTCGGCCCCGGCCTGCACGCCGTGCAGATGCCCGCCGGCCGCGACCAGGACGCCCTGCTGCTCACCCTCGCCGGGCGACTCAAGCCGAACCACGGCACCGTCGACGCGCTCGGGGCGACCACCCCGGGCGCGATCCGGAAGAAGTGCGCCATCGCCGCCTTCGAGGACATCGACGACCTGGACGAGTCGGTCACCGTCGAGACCGTGCTCGCCGAGCAGCGGCGCTGGCTGGCGCCCTGGTACTCGATGGTGCCGCTCAGCGCGGGCAGCCTCGAGATGGATCAGGTCTTCGGCGATCTGGACCGACCCGGGGCGAAGACCCGCATCGTCGAGCTGAGCGATCTGCAGCTGTTCCTGCTGCGGATCACCCTGGCCCTGCTGGGGAACCGGCCGATCCTCATCGTCGGCGACCTGGAGCAGGTCCGCGACAACCCGGGACGCGCCGAGGCCGTACAGCGGCTCGGCGCGATCTCCACCCGCTACACCGTGATCGTCGGGGTCACCAACCCCCTCGGCGGCACCGCCCCGGAGCACACCCTGCACGACCGCCGCGCCCTGACCCGGAAGGACTGATCCCCATGTCCGAGAAGAACTCCGACGACACGTCCGCGAAGAAGGGCTCCTCGAAGGGCGGCCTGGTCCCCATCGCCGCCGGCCTCGCCTTCGGCTCCGAGATCAAGCGCTTCGGGCGCAGTCGGCTCACGCGCGCCGCGATCGTCGTGATGATGCTGCTTCCGCTGGTCTACGGCGCTCTCTACCTGTGGGCCTTCTGGGATCCGTTCGGCCACGTCAACAAGATGCCGGTCGCGCTGGTCAACGCGGACAAGGGGACCGAGGTCAAGGGCCAGAAGATCAACGCCGGCGCCGAGGTGGAGAAGTCCCTTGCTGACGACAAGAGTCTCGACTGGAACATCGTCTCCCCCGCCGAGGCGCAGCAGGGCGTCAAGGACGGCACCTACTACTTCATGCTGGAGCTGCCGGAGAACTTCTCCTCCGCCATCGCCTCCCCCATGACCGGCAAGCCCGAGAAGGCGCAGCTGCGCGCCGTCTACAACGACGCCAACAACTACATCAGCTCCACCATCGGCCAGACCGCGATGTCGCAGGTGCTCAACGCCGTCTCCACCCGCATCTCGGGGCAGGCCGTGAACCAGGTGCTGTCGATGATGATCACCGCCGGGTCCGGGATCGAACAGGCCGCCGACGGGGCCGGGAAGCTCCACGACGGCCTGGTCACCGCGAACGACGGTGCCGCCCAGCTCGCCACCGGCCTCGGGACCGCGAAGACCGGCTCGGCTCAGCTGCGCGCCGGCTCGCAGCAGCTCTCCGACGGCATCACCCAGGCCACCGATCCCCTTCTCGCCGTGACGAAGGCGCTGTCCGGGCTGGGCGGGAACACCGCGCAGCTGCAGCAGAGCGCGGCCGCGCTGGTCGAGGCCGCCGACAAGGCCGGCGTCTTCGTCAAGACGCAGGACACCGCGCTGGCCGGGATCGACGCCGCGATCAGGCAGCTCGCCGTCAGCCCCGATCCCGCGGCGCGACAGTCCGCCGAGGGCCTGCGCGCCGTGCGGGCACAGCTCGCCCAGGCGTCCGTGACGCCCGCCGCGAAGCAGCAGATCATCGCCGCGACCGACGCCGCGGCCACCCTGACCGAGCAGCTCCGCACGCCAGGCAGCCCGCTGCAGACCGTCCTCGCCCAGGTCGGCGCCACCGGCGGCGATCTCACCGCCAAGCTCACCGAACTGCGGTCGGGCGCGCAGCAACTCGCCGCGGGCAACGCCACCCTCGACGACGGCATCACGCAGTTGTCCGACGGTGCCACCCGGCTCTCCGCCGGCACGGTGCAGCTGCGCGACGGCAGCCAGGAGCTGTCCACCAAGCTGCGCGAGGGCGCGGGCGCCGTGCCCAAGTGGTCGCAGGAGCAGACCTCGCAGGTCGCGCAGACCATCGGCGGGCCCGTCCAGCTGGACGCGCAACACGAGAACCGCGCCCCGAACTTCGGCACCGGCATGGCGCCGTTCTTCCTCACGCTGGCGCTGTTCTTCGGCGCGCTGGTGCTGTGGATGGTGTTCCGGCCGTTGCAGAACCGCGCCATCGCCGCCGAGGTGCTGGCGATCCGCGTGGTCATGGCGAGCTACCTGCCCGCGGCCGCGATCGGCCTGTTCCAGGCCGCGATCCTGTACTGCGTGGTGCGCTTCGGATTGGGCCTCGAGGTGGCCCATCCCATCGCGATGGTCTTCTTCATGATGGGGGTGTCGCTGTCCTTCATCGCGTTCACCCAGGCGGTGAACGCCTTCGTCGGGCCCGCCGTCGGCCGCGTGCTCATCATGGCGCTGCTGATGCTGCAGCTGGTGAGCTCCGGCGGCATGTACCCCGTCGAGACCACCGCGAGACCCTTCCAGATCCTGCACAAGTACGACCCGATGACCTACGGCGTCAACGGATTGCGGCAGCTGATCCTGGGCGGCATCGACAACCGCCTGTGGCAGGCGATCGCGGTGCTGGTGTTCCTGTGGGTCGCGTCGGTCACGGTGTCGTGCCTGTCCGCCCGGCGGAACCGGCTGTGGAACCTCGACCGGCTCATCCCCGCGATCAAGATCTGAGCCGCCATCGACACCGCCCCGCGCTCCGGCCACGTCCCCGCCCTCACCGGGCTGCGGGCGCTGGCGGCGTTCGGGGTGTGCGTCACGCACGCCGCGTTCTGGGGCGGCGATTTCACCCCGGACGCGCTCGGCGCCGCCTACGCGCGGCTCGAGACCGCGGTGCCCGTGTTCTTCGCACTGTCGGGGTTCCTGTTGGTGCGGCCGTGGCTTCGCGCGCGGGCCGGAGGCGCGTCGCCGGACGTGCGGCGGTACCTCGTCGCGCGGACCTGGCGGATCCTGCCGGCGTACTGGGTGGTGGTCACCGTCGTCTACGCGATCTACCTGTGGCGGCCCGACGGTTCGCCGCACGGGCACGGGTGGTTCGGATACCTGCGGCACCTGACCTTCACGCAGATCTACAGCGTGGGGTACGTGCACACGGGGCTGACGCAGATGTGGTCGATGTGCGTGGAAGTCGTCTTCTACCTGGCGCTTCCACTGCTGGGACTGTGGCTGGTGCGCGCCCGTCGGGCGTGGGCGGTGCCGGCGACGATGGTCGCGCTCTCGGTCGGTTGGCTGCTGGTGGCCACGGCGACGGAGGTCTTCGGGAAGACGGCACGCTCGTGGCCGCCGGCGTTCGCGGCCGCCTTCGCCGCGGGGATCGTGGTGGCGCTGCTCGTGGATCGGGTGCGGCTCCCGCGGCTGCCACTGCTCCTCGCTGCGGCGGTGGCCTACGCCGTGCTGCTGACGCCGCTCGCCGGGCCGATCGACCTGCGGCTGCCCACGCCGGCGCAGGGGGTCACGAAGTTCCTGCTCGAGGCACTGATCGGCGGGCTTCTGGTGGCGGCGTTCGCGACCGGGCCGTCGCGCGTGCTGGGTTCGCGGCCGATGGTGTGGCTCGGCTCCATCAGCTACGAGTTCTTCCTCATCCACGTGATCGTCATGGAGTTCGTGGTGCTCGACCTCTTCGGCTGGTCACTGTTCGCCGGATCGACGTGGCCGATCGTCGTCGTGACCACCGTGATCACGATCGTGCTGTCGTGGGGGCTGCAAGTCGGGGCGGAACGCGTCCGTGCGGCGGTGAGCCGCCCGCGGGCGGCGGCGGTCGCGGGCGGGCGCTGATTCCCGGAACGGCGGCACCGAGGGCACGGCTCGCGCCGTAGGCGATCCTCGCACCGGGTCCGTGTTGTTCCACGGAAGCGATGCGTCCCGCGCATACCCTCTAAACCTCCAGGTCAGAGGCACTTTTCCACGATCAGGTGATGCGCTGGACGCATACCCCTGCCAGGACGTACACGGCGACGGGGCGGCGGACCGTGGAGCTGGAAGACGGGGGTATGCGCCAGACGCATTGCCCGGCCCGAAGAAGATAGCGTCTACCTGCGGGTTTCGGGGGTATGCGTGGGACGCATAGCTGCTCCGAACAACACCCCGCCCCGCGCGGGCGACGGGCTCAGCGGAGGAGCGTGGCGGTGGTGGCGTCGAGGATCGGGCGGCGCTGGGCGGACGGGGCGTCCCAGAGCTTGCCGGTCAGGACCTCCAGGGCCACGACCTTGGGCTCGAGCTCGCCGAGGGCCTTCGTGCGCTCCTCTCCCGACAGCTGGGCGGCGGCGATGATGCGGTCGTCAAGGGCGAAGACGGCGTCGTCGAGGGCGGCGAGATCGGACTCGGGGCCGTCGATCGCGGAGTCCGCGGGCGGCGGGACGGCGGGCGCGAAGGCGCCGCGGTGCACGTCGGCGATGGCGTAGCGGGTGCGCTGATGCAGCAGCGCCTCGGTGGAGGTGGCGCTGGCCCACTCGGCGGGCGCGCGGCCGGGCCGCCCGGGGATGAGGTCGCCGGAGTTGGCGAAGTCCTGGATGCGCTTGTTGGAGTCGCGGAGGAACCAGATCACGCCGACCAGCAGGAGAATCGCCACCACCGCGATCCCGATGACGATCACGATGCCGAAACTCATGCGGTCCTCCTCGAGATGCGGGTGCGGCGCTGTTCGATGATGAGGCAGCGGTCCTCGACGTAGAGCAGCCCGGCGGCCTCGGCGATCTCGCGCGCCTCCGCGGAGCGGATCCCCAGCTGCAACCAGAGCGCCGTCGCCCCGGCGGCGACGGCCTGCCGGGCGATGTCGGGCGTGAACTCCGCGGGCCGGAAGACGTCGACCAGCCCGACCTGCTCGGGCACGTCGGCGAGCGTGCGATACACCGGCTCGCCGAGGATCTCGTCGGCGTGCGGGTTCACCGGGATGATGCGCCAGCCCCGGTGCTGCATGTAGGCGGGCACGTCGTGCGCCGCCTTCGCCGGATCGACGCTGGCCCCGACCACCGTGATGGTGTCGTAGTCGCGCAGGATCCTCTCGATCAGATCGTCCGTCGCGGTCATGACACCAGCTTAGGCGGCCGGGGCCGACTGCATCAGCCCTCGATGATGGCGGTGATGCCCTGACCGCCGGCGGCACAGATCGAGATCAGCGCGCGACCGCCGCCGTTCTCCTTGATCTGCTTCGCGGCCGAGGCCACGATGCGACCGCCGGTCGCGGCGAACGGGTGGCCGGCCGCCAGCGACGAGCCGTTGACGTTGAGCTTGCTGCGGTCGATGGAGCCGAGCGGCTTGTCGAGGCCGAGGCGGTCCTTGCAGTACTCGGGCGACTCCCAGGCCTGCAGCGTCGCCAGCACCACGGAGGCGAAGGCCTCGTGGATCTCGTAGAAGTCGAAGTCCTGCAGCGTGAGGCCGTTGCGGGCCAGCAGCTTCGGCACCGCGTAGGTCGGCGCCATGAGCAGGCCGTCCTTGCCGCCGACGTAGTCCACGGCCGAGTACTCGACGTCCTTGAGGTACGCGAGCACGGGCAGGCCGCGCTCGGCCGCCCACTCGTCGGAGGACAGCAGCACCGTCGACGCGCCGTCGGTGAGCGGCGTGGAGTTGCCGGCCGTCATGGTCGCGTCGCCCAGCGAGACGCCGAAGACGGGCTTGAGGGTCGAGAGCTTCTCGACGGTGCTGCCCGGGCGCAGGTTGTCGTCGCGGGTGAGGCCGAGGTACGGGGTGACCAGGTCCTCGAAGAAGCCGCGGTCGTAGGCGGCGGCCATGTTGGTGTGGCTGAGGTAGGCCAGCTCGTCCTGCTCGGCGCGGGAGACGCCCATCTCCTTGGCGGTGATGGCGGCGTGCTCGCCCATCGACATGCCGGTGCGGGGCTCGCCGTTGCGCGGGATGTCGATGCCGAGGTTCGCGGGGAGCTTCCCGAGCAGCTTGAGGCGGTCGACGGTGCTGCCGGTGCGGTTGAGCTCGAGCATCACCTTGCGCATGCCCTCGGAGACGCCGATCGGGGCGTCGGAGGTGGTGTCGACGCCGCCGCCGACGGCCGCCTCGTAGCGGCCGAGCTGGATGCCCTGGGCTGCGGCGTTGATCGCCTGCAGGCCGGTGGCACAGGCCTGCTGCACGTCGAAGGCGGGCGTGTACGGGCTCAGGGGGCTGCCGAGCACCGACTCGCGGATCAGGTTGAAGTCACGGCTGTGCTTGAGCACGGCGCCGCCGACCACGGCGCCCAGCTGCTCGCCCTGCAGGTTGAAGCGGCTCACGAGACCATTGAGGGCAGCGGTGAACATGTCCTGGTTGCTGGCCTTCGCGTACGCACGGTCCGAACGCGCGAAGGGGATCCGGTTTCCACCGAGGATGGCGACCGGACGGGTTTCGATGTTTGCCACGGGTTTCTCCCAGTGATCGAGGGTTGCTACTACCGAGTATTCTTACTCTGGAGTAAGTTGCTTGTCGATAGCCTATCGGAACCCCACACGGATGAGGTACCTCACATGCCTGATGCACCCAGCACGGACTTCTACGCGGCCTTCGTGAAGTCGGGCCCCGGCTCCTTCCTGGCCAGCCGCCTCGGCCTGCCGCAGCCGCCCGTCCTGCGCCGCTACCAGGCCGGCAAGCCCGCGCTCGCCGGCCCCGTCCTCCTCGGCGGCAAGGGCCGCCTCGTCGAGCCCGTCCGCGAGCTGCTCGCCGACTACGACCTCGTCGTCAACAACGGCGGCGCCCGCGGCGCCGAGAAGCTCGGCGGCGCGGTCTTCGACGCCACCGGCATCACCAACATCGACGACCTCAAGGGCCTGTACGAGTTCTTCGGCCCGCAGATCCGCTCCCTGGGCAACAGCGCCCGCCTCGTGGTGCTCGGCACCACCCCCGAGCTGATCCAGGACCTCGACGAGCACATCGTCCAGCGCTCCCTCGAGGGCTTCACCCGCTCCGTCGCCAAGGAGCTGCGCGACGGCGCCACCGCCCAGCTCGTCTACGTGCACCCGGACGCCGCCACCGGCGCCTCGGGCCTCGCGTCGACGCTGCGCTTCCTCCTCTCGGGCAAGTCGGCGTACGTCGACGCGCAGGTCATCCGCATCACCGACAAGGACGCCGCCGCGCCCGCCGACTGGGACAAGCCGCTCGCCGGCAAGGTCGCGCTGGTCACCGGCGCCGCCCGCGGCATCGGCGCCACCATCGCCGAGGTCCTCGCGCGCGACGGTGCCCACGTCATCGCCGCCGACATCCCCGCCGCCGGCGAGGCCCTGTCCGAGGTCGCGAACAAGGTCGGCGGCACCGCGCTGCCGCTCGACGTGACCGCGCCGGACGCCGGCGCGAAGATCGCCGAGCTGGTGAAGTCGCGCCACAGCGGCCTCGACATCGTCGTCAACAACGCCGGCATCACCCGCGACAAGCTGCTCGCCAACATGGACGAGGGCAAGTGGAACTCGGTCATGGCTGTCAACCTCAAGGCCCCGAAGCAGCTGGTCGACGACCTGCTCGCCGCCGGCGCGCTGAACGAGGGCGGCTCCGTCGTCGACGTCTCGTCGATCGCCGGCATCGCGGGCAACCGCGGCCAGACCAACTACGGCGCGACCAAGGCCGGCGTCATCGGCATCGTCGACGCCTACACCCCGGTCCTGGCGAAGAAGAACATCACCATCAACGCCGTGGCGCCCGGCTTCATCGAGACCGCCATGACCGCCGCGATCCCGCTGGCCACGCGCCAGGCCGGCCGCCTCATGAACTCGCTGCAGCAGGGCGGCCAGACCGTCGACGTCGCGGAGACCATCGCCTACTTCGCCGCGCCCGCCTCGGCCGCCGTGACCGGCAACGTCGTGCGCGTCTGCGGTCAGAGCCTGCTGGGGGCCTGATCATGGCGACCAAGACCACCGTGCTGCAGGCGCCGCCGTCGAGCCTGTCCGTGCTCACGCGCGGGCTGCGCGGCATCCTGCCGGTCGTCGGCAAGCAGGGCAAGCTCACGCCGGAGACCCCGCTGCCGGATCGAGCCGTCGAGCTCACCGTCGACGTGGATCCTGCGCGGGTCGGCGAGTACTGCGAGGTCGTCGGGCTGAAGAACACCGGCGAGGTGCCCGTGATGTACCTCTACGTGCTCTCCTTCCCACTGATCATGGACCTGTTCCTCTCGGACGACTTCCCCGCCGCGGCGGTGGGGTCGGTGCACGTGGAGAACACGATCACGCGCCGCCGCCGGGTGGAGCCGGGCGAGAAGCTGACGCTGCGCACGTCCGTCGGCAACCTGCGCGAGCACCGCAAGGGCATGCTGATCGACTTCACGACGGAGTTCACGGACGCGTCCGGCGCGTCGGTGGCGTCCGAGGTGTCGACGATGCTCATCCAGCAGCGGACCTCGCTGTCGGGCGAGCCGTCCGGCCCCGCGCCGAAGGAGGGTCGCCCCGGCGCCCCCGACGCGCTGCTCTCGGCCGACGGTGCGCTGATCCGGCACTACGCGTCCGTCGGCGGCGATCGGAACCCGATCCACATGTCGCCGTTGGGCGGCAAGGCGTTCGGCTTCCCGTCGTCGATCGCGCACGGCGGCTGGACGGCCGCGGCGATGCTGCGCGTCGTCGAGGGCCACGTGCCCGACGCGCTCGTCTACCACGTGCGGTTCGGGCGCCCGGTGATCCTGCCCGCGAAGGTCGGCCTGTACGTCTCGCGCGACGAGGCCACCGGCGGCACCGAGATCGTCGCGAAGGACCTGAAGAAGGGCTTCCCGCACGTGACGGCCACCGTCACGCCGCTGTAAGCCCTGTTCTCCGACGTGCCCGCCCGGCCTCGGCCGCGGCGGGCATCGTCGTCTCCGGGTGCGGTCGTGCGCGCCGGGGGCGGGGGCAGTAGTCGTTCAGAAGAGCGATGCGCGCCACGCATACCCCTCATCGCACCAGGTCAGTGCCACTTTCAGCACCCGAGGCGATGCGCCGGGCGCATTACCAGCGCCCAGAAACAGCTTCTGACCTGGCACTACCGGGGTATGCGTCGGACGCATCGCTTCGCGGAGCGACTACACACCCGCCGTGCCCGCGCACCCGCCCACCGGGCCGGGTGGGGCCGGGCGGGCCGGGCACCGTCGGGCGACTACTCCGGGCGCTCGCCGCGGATGCCGCCCCAGAGGAACGAGGTCATGATCTCGACGGCGCGGTCGAGCTCGACCTTGCCGGTGGCCAGACGGTCCGCGATCGCCTCGCCGGAGCCGACGAGGGCGACGGCGTAGAGCTCGAAGTCGGTGTCCTCCGGCGCGTACTTGGCGGCCTCGCGGAGCAGCACCGCGGTCATCTCGACCACCCGCTCGCGGTTCACCTCGGTGAGCGCGGCGAACGCCGCCTGGCCGGTCGCCTCGCGGTAGATCACGCGCCAGGCGTCGCGGTTCTCGTCAACGTACTTGAGGAAGCCGGCGATCACCGAGCGCAGGCGCTGCAGGGGCGGCAGCGTGGGGCTGGCGTCGAACTCGATGCTGCGCATGAACCGGCCCGCCTCGCGCGTGACGCAGGCGGCGAAGAGCTCGTCCTTCGACCCGTAATACAGGTACAGCATCGGCTTGCTGATCTGCGCCTCGCGGGCCACCGCGTCCATCGACGTCTCGTAGAAGCCGTTGCGCGAGAACACCTTGATGGCGGCGTCCAGCATCTGCTGCTCGCGCACCGCGCGCGGCAAACGCTTCGTCCCACCGGCCATCGGCGTCCTCCTTACTCTCGAGTCAGATACTAGCCCACGAGGTTACTCGCAAGTAAGTTCCGGTGAAATCCGTTCGGAATCAGCAGCGTACGGCGTGCTTCGCGCGCGCCACTCGCAGCACCGAATCGTCGAGCTGCTTCGCCGTGATCCGCTTCGCCTTCACCGACGCCTCGACGGCGTCGATGGCCGCGGTCAGCTGGTCGGTCGAGATCCACAGCGCCACGTCGGCGCCGGCCTCGAGCGACTTCGCGACGGCCTGCGGCACGCTGAACCGGTCGGTGATCGCCTTCATGCCGGACAGGTCGTCGGTGAAGATCGGGCCGTCGAAGCGCTTCGCCCCGTACCCGACACCGTCGCGCAGGAGCCGCATCGTCGCGGGGCTGAGGCTGGTCGGCAGGCCCGGCTCGGTGAGCCCCGGCACCGTCAGGTGGCCGACCATGACGCCCGCGTCACCGGTGTCGACGGCGGCGCGGAACGGCACCAGGTCCTTCTGCTTGAGGCGGCTCAGCGGCGGCACGCTCACGCCGCCCTGGTGCGAGTCGCCCGACGAGCTGCCGTGGCCCGGGAAGTGCTTGAACACCGGGTACACGCCGCCGTCGCGCAGGCCCGCGGCGAAGGCCTGCGAGTACTGCACCACCGCAGCGGGATCCGCCGAGTAGGAGCGGTCGCCGATCACCGAGTCGTCGGGCTGCGCGGAGACGTCGGCGTCGGGCGCGAAGTCCACCGTGATCCCCTTGGACTTGAGCAGCTTCCCGATCCGTGCGCCCTCGGCGCGCGCCTGCGGCACCGTCATCGTCTTCGCCAGCTCGCGCGCCGAGACGAGGTTCGCACCGGGAACACGCGAGACGCGGCCGCCCTCCTCGTCGACGGAGACCATCGCCGGCACCTTCCCGGCCTTCGCGACCGCCTGCAGGGTCCCGCCCGAGAACACCGCGCGATCGGTCCAGCTACCGATGAACACGCCGCCCACGCCCTGCTGCACGGCGCGCCGGGCGTCGGCGGCGTCGCGCACGCCGACCATGAGCAGCTGCCCGACCTTCTCGCGCACCGAGAGCTTCGCGAGGAAGTCCGCACCGCACGTCGCCGGGCGTCCCGCACCCGACGACGGTGCCGCCGACATGGTCGCCGACGGTGCCTGCGCCGCGGTCGTCGCGGACGGCGGGGCGTCGGGAGTGGACGGGCCGCACGCCGCGACGCCGGCCGCGGCGATCACCAGGATCGTGAGGTTCCGAAACTTCTGCATCAGCGCCAGTCTGTCAGATCGGGTCGGCTATCGGGACAGTCGAAGCAGCTTGCCGGTGAGGGTCGTCGCGTACAGCGCGGCGCCGTCCCATCCCGGGCCGCGACCGAACCGCACCGACGTCACGCCGCGGTGGCCGGTCGCGATCGTGCACTGCGCGCCGGTCGCCGGATCGAGCCGCACGACGGTCCCGGGCAGGTCGAGCGCGACGTAGACGGCACCGTCGGGCCCCACGGTGAGGTCGTCGGCGAAGTGCCCCGGCCCGAACCCGGGCACCTCGTAGCGGCGCGGCCGGTCGGGCCGCGCGGGATCGATGGCGTAGAGCCGCGTGGTCACGGTGGTGGCCGTCGAGGCCCACAGGCGGCCGGAGGCACCGTCGAACCAGAGGCCGTTGACGGGCTCGCCGCGCAGCGCGAAGGGCACGGGCGCGCCGCCGGGCGCGGTGGCGACGATCCCCTGCCGCGGGCCGAGGACGGTGCTGGTCACGGCGCGGCCGTCGGGCAGGAGCGCGAGGCCGTTGGGCATGGTCAGCCCGGACGCGACGACGCGAGCCGCGCCGGTGGCCGGGTCCACGACGGTCACCGTGCCGTCCGTCCTCCCCAGCAGCCCCGACGGTGCGCTGTTCGCCGTCGCGACGTGCACCGCGCCGTCGCGCACCACGATCCCGCCGGGGTTCGGCAGGTCGACGACGGTGCGCAGCGCGCCGGGCGCGGTGCCCGCGAGCAGGCTCCCCTTCCCGGTGACCACGTTCTGCCGGGCCAGGTAGACGGTGCCAGCGCCGTCGAAGGCGAGGTTCTCGAGCGTGCCCATCCCGGACCGCAGGACCGTCGTGCGCCAGCCTCCGCAGGCCTGGTTCGACGGTGCCGCTCCCGCCGTCGCGGGAGTCACCGCGAGCGCGGCGAGCGCGGCGGAGGCGAGGGCGGCGGCGCGGAGCGGGGTGCGGCTTCTTCGCATGCGCGCAGTCTGGCAGGCGGGGGAAAACCAGCCCGGGGGCGCGTCCGCGACGCGCCGGACTCGCCCGGACTTGCATCTTGCAACCGAGGCGTTTCGGCGTAGCCTGGAGGCATCAGGTAACCGTGAAGATCGAGGTGATCCGCATGAGTGTCCCCGTCAAGGTTCTGATCGCGTACGACGGCTCCGAGTCCTCCCAGCGCGCCGTCAAGTACGCCAGCAAGGTGCTCGCGCAGGGCCGCGACGCCGAGGCGATCGTCGTCACCGCGTGGGAGTCCACCATCCACCAGGCCGCCCGGCTGTCCGCCATGTCGGGCGTCGCGGGGGCCGGAGCCGCCGAGACCGCGCTCACCCGCGAGAGCGACGTGGTGCACGCCGAGGCGAAGAAGACGAACCAGCAGGGCGTCGACCTGGCGGCCGCGGCCGGCTTCACGGCGCACGGCGAGCTCATCGAGGTCTCCACCACCGTGTGGACCGCGCTCATCGCCGCGTCGGACACCTTCGACGTCGACGTCATCGTCTCCGGCAGTCGCGGCGTCTCGGGCATCCGTTCGCTGTGGCATTCGTCCGTTTCCGAGCACGTGCTGCGCGGATGCAAGCGGCCGGTCATGATCGTGCCGTCGGGCTGCGCGGAGCTGGACCTGTAGACTTTCCCGCATGGACCGCACCTCGATCATCGCCAGCGCCACCGCAGCGCTCGCCGGCATCGTCGTCGCCGTGGCCCTCGCACTGGTGAGCGGCGCGGCCGTCGCACAGACGTCGCCGACCACCGACCCCGCCGCCGTGTCGAAGGACAAGGGCTTCCTGCAGGGCTCGTCGGCGTACGGCGAGCGCGACGACTCGGGTGCCAACAAGTAGCCCCCACTTCTCCGACGAGCCCCTGACCCGCCGCGCAGGCGCGTGGGCGTTCGTCGCCCTGCTCGCGCTGAGCTTCCTCAGCGCGCCCGGGAAGGTCGTCGCCGACACCAAGCTCGACCTCACGGCCAACCCCATCGGCTTCCTCGCGCGCGCGGCCAACGTCTGGTCCAGCCAGTCCCCGCTCGGCCAGGTGCAGAACCAGGCCTACGGCTACTTCTTCCCGCACGGCGCGTTCTTCGCGCTGGGCCAGTTCCTGCACGTCCCGCCGTGGATCACGCAGCGCCTGTGGTGGGCGATGCTGCTGTTCGCGGGCTTCTGGGGCATCGTCCGGCTCGCCGAGGCGCTGGGCACCGGCTCGCGCGGCAGCCGCGTCGTGGCCGCGGCCGCGTTCGTGCTGGCCCCGCAGGTGCTCACGACGCTGGGCGCGATCAGTTCCGAGACCGCGCCGGTGATGCTCGCGCCGTGGGTGCTGCTCCCCCTGGTCCTGTTGTTGCAGGGCGCGGACGTGCCGCTGCGGAACCTGGCCGCCCGCTCGGCGGTCGCGGTCGCGCTGATGGGCGCGGTGAACGCCGTCGCCACGGGCTTCGCGTGCGCGGTGGCCGCACTGTGGTGGCTGCTGCACGTGCGCTTCGGCGCCGGGACCGGCCGCTTCTGGCGCTTCAGCGCCTGGTGGGCGGTGTGCGTGGCGCTGGCGACCACCTGGTGGATCGTGCCGCTGCTCATCATGGGCCGCGTCAGCCCGCCGTTCCTCGAGTTCATCGAGTCCTCCCGCGCGACCACGCAGTGGGCGTCGGTGCCGGAGGTGCTGCGCGGCACCACGTCGTGGAGCCCGTTCATCTCCGACGAGCGCGGCGCCGGCGCGATGCTCACCACCTCCCCCGCGGCCGTCGTCGTCACCGGCCTGGTCGCGTGCGCCGGCATCGCCGGGCTCACCATGCGGCGCATGCCCAAGCGCGGGGTCTGGGCGACGGTGCTGCTCGTCGGGCTGGCGGGGATCGGCGCGGGCTACGCCAGCGGCCTGGGCTCCCCGTTCGCCGAGCCGGTGCGGGTCTTCCTCGACAGCGTCGGCGCGCCCCTGCGCAACGTCTACAAGCTCGAGCCCTTCCTGCGGTTGCCGCTGGTCCTGGGCATGGCGCACCTGCTGGCCCGGGCGCCGCTGCCCGGCACCGTCGGCCTGGCGAAGGTGCGGCGGGCCCTGGCGCACCCCGAGCAGGACCGCCTCGCCGCGGGCGCCCTGGCCGTGGTCGTAGTGCTCGCGCTCGCGGGCGGCATGGCGTGGACGGGCAAGCTCGCGCCGCGCGGGCCGTACGACAAGATCCCCGACTACTGGTCCCAGGCCGCCGACTGGCTGTCGGCGCACGCCGCCGGGACCGCGCCCGGCCAGGCCCGCGCCGAGCGCGCCCTCGTCGTGCCCGGCGCGCCCTTCGGCGCGCAGCTGTGGGGCCTCACCCGCGACGAGCCGATCCAGCCCCTGGCCGAGACGCCGTGGGCCGTGCGCGACGCGATCCCGCTGAACCCGCCCGGTGCGATCCGCGCCCTCGACTCGGTGCAGCGCCTGTTCAGCGCGGGCACCCCGTCGGCCGGGCTGGCCGCGACGCTGCGCCGCCAGGGCATCTCCTACCTCGTGCTGCGGGCCGACCTCGACCCCGGCACGTCGCGCTCCGCCCGGCCCGCGCTGGCCCGCGCCGCGATCGAGGGCTCGCCCGGGATCAGCGAGGTCGCGCGCTTCGGCGCGGACATCGCGCCGCCGACCGTCGAGAAAGTGGTCGTCGACTCCGGGTTGCGGCCACCGCTGCCGGCCATCACGATCTACCGGGTCGACGGCGGCGCCCCCACCGGCCCGTACGTGGCCGACCTGGCGACGATGCCGCGCGTCGCGGGCGGGCCGGAGGCGCTGCTGGGGCTGCAGGCCGACGCCGCCGCGTCGGGCCGGCGCGAGCTGGGCGCGGCGCTGCTCGCCTCGGACGCGAAGGACGCGGGCCTGCCCGACGGTCCGCTGACCGTCACCGACACGCCCAAGCGGCGCGAGACCGACTACGGCCGCGTCGACGACCACAGCTCCGCGATCCGCACCGCCTCCGATCCCCGTCGAACGCTGAACCGGCTCCCCGACTACCCGGCGGCGGGACTGGTCGACGGGACGTGGCAGGGCGCGACGGTATCCGCGTCCAGCTCGGCCGCCGACGCCACGCAGCTCGGCACCGTGCTCCCCGGCGCGGGGACCGCCGCCGCGGTGGACGGCGACAAGAACACCGCGTGGGTCTCCTCCGGGCTGGACCACGCGATCAACCAGTGGCTGCAGTTCACGCTGCCCGAGCCCCGCGCGGACCTGTCGGTGACGGTCACCGTCGGGCGCGCACTGGGCCCCGCGGTCACGCGCCTGCTCATCACCACCGAGGCGGGCACCGTCTACTCCGATCCCGTCACGGCGGGCACGCCCATCACGCTGGTCGCCCCGTCGGAGCCGACGCGCTGGGTGCGGATCACCGCCGCCGAGACCGCGGACCGCACCTGGGGCAACCAGTTCGCCATCACCGAGGCCGAGCTCACGGACACCCGGTCGAAGCAGTCGATCCCCGCGCGGCACGACGTCGCGCTGCCCGCGTCCGGGCCGGCGCAGCGCTGGGTCTTCGGTCAGGACACGATGGGCCGCTCCGGCTGCGTCGTCACGCCCGGCGAGAACGGCGCGCCGGGACCGGTCCAGTGCGCCGACATCGCCATCGGGCCGGAGGAGCCGGGGCCGCTGCGGCGCACCGTCGATGGTCCCGGGGCAGCTGCGGTGACGCCGTCGCTGACGGTCCGCGCGCGCCCCGGCCAGGCGCTGTCGGCGCTGCTCGGGGCGCCGGGCGCGCCGTCGGCGTTCGCGGAGTCGGCGGTCGGCGACGGCCGGGCGAGCTCCGCCGCGGCCGTCGACGGGGACCCGAACACGGTCTGGTCGGCGCCGCAGTCGGTCACCGAGCCCACGTCGCCGAAGCCGGTGCTGCGGCTGCGGCTGCCGTCGCCGCAGGTCGTCGGCGGCCTGACGCTGCGGCTGCCCGGCGGCGAGGCGCCCGCTCGGCCCATGCGAATCGGCGTCGACCTGGGCACGGGTCGGCAGGTACGCGAGCTGCCGTCGGGCGATTCCGTCACCGTGAAACTCGAACCGGCCGTGACGGATTCGATCTCGATCTCGCTGCTCGACTGGGACGAGCGGATCAACATCAACGACTTCGGCTTCCCGGAGAAGATGGCGCCCGGGCTCGCCGAGGTGCGGGCCGTCGGCCCCGACGGGGCGCCCGTCCCCGGATCCGATCCCGCGCCCGCGGACCGTCCGGTCGTGGTGCCGTGCGAGACCGGCCCGACGGTGCGGATCGGCGACCGGCTGCTGCGCTTCCGGATCGAGGCGGGAGCGCGGGAGCTGCGCGACAGTGCGCCCGTCCGCGCGGTGGCCTGCGACCCCGCGCCGGTGCCGCTGCCGGCCGGGAAGGCGCAGGTCGTGGCGTCGCCGGGGCTCGCCTTCAGCGTGGACTCGCTGTCGCTGGACACGCCGGCCGCCGCCGAGGCATCGCCCCGGGACGAGAGCGTGAAGGTGCAGAGCTGGACCCCGGACCGCCGGGTGGTCACGGTCAGCCGGCCCGATGCCGATCAGGTGCTCGTCGTCCCCGAGAGCCGCAACTCCGGCTGGGCCGCGACGGGGCCGGACGGCACGCCGCTGCGCGCCGTGACGGTGAACGGCTGGCAGCAGGGTTGGGTGGTGCCCGCCGGGACCGACGGTGCCGTGACCCTGCGGTTCGCGCTCAACGCGCCGTACCGGATCGGGCTCTTCGGCGGGCTCGTCCTGCTGGTGATCCTCGCGGCGCTGGCCCTGGTCCCGGGCTCGCGGCCGCGTGCCGACGGCGGGCCGGTGCGCGCCTGGCAGCCGGGGGTCGCGGCGGGCCTGGGGATCGGCGCGGTCGCCTTCGTGCTGAGCGGCTGGCCGGGGCTCGCGCTGTGGGCGGCCGCCGGCCTCGCGACGTGGGTGGTCTCCGGGCTGCACGTGTCAGCGGACCGTCGGGCGGCGATCCGGGTGTTCGGCGCCTCCGGCTTCGTACTGGCGGGGATGCTGCTGCTCGCGACCGGCCCGTGGCACGCCGAGGCCGGTTACGTGGGCCACGGCCCCTGGCCGCAGGGCCTGGCCCTGGCCGGCGTGCTGCTGATGGCCTGGTCGACGGTGCCGCCCACCCGCTTCCTGCGGGGGCGCGGCGGCGCGTCCGGCGAGGACGAGCGCGAGGCCGGCGGCGCGAAGTAGGCCTGCGGGCTGGGTGTTGTCTCGCAGAGAAGCGATGCGCGCCACGCATACCCCATGAACCTGCAGGTCAGTGGCTCATTTTGCTGTTCGAGCGATGCGTCCGGCGCATACCCCGCAGCTCGCCACGACGCCGTAGCGCTCGTTCGACGTCCCCCACGCGGCACCGATCCGCGGGCGATCCGTTCGGTCCCCCATCGGAAGCCGCTCGCTGCGTGGGGGACGGGCCGTCCCCCACGCCGCACCGAATCCCCCATCAGACGCCGGCTCTCCCCCCACGAGACGCCGATTCCCCCGCGACGCGTCAGCCGCAGCCGCACTCGGTCGCCCCCCGCGCTACGCCGATTCCCCCACCGAACGCAGAGTCCCCTTGGGCACCCGATCCCTCGCGCAACGTCGCGGCTTCGGCGGCCCGGCTCGATGCGCTGTTCGCAGCTCCCGGCGCGGCCTCGGGACCGACTCGCCAGGCCGTCACGTGGTGTCCCGCCCCGCGCAGCCGAAGGCGATGCGCCCCACGCATCACCCGACTGCTGAAACACGTCGATGAACTGCGACGACGAGGGGTATGCGTGGCACGCATCGCTTCCGTGCAGAACTACCCCACCGGCGCGACGGGCTCCGCGGCCGGCGGCTCGATCCGCGCCTGCGCGGCCTCGGCGGGCGAGGAGGCGGCGGACCGTCGGGCCTCGCGGCGAGCCAGCCAGCGACGGGCCGGCTCCTCCACCCAGGCGTAGCTCAGGGCCGCGACGGCGACCGAGAAGACCAGCGTCAGCAGGGTCACCTTCAGGAAGGCGCCGTTGAAGGGCACGATCGCGAACAGCGGGAAGATCGCGGTGAGCACCACGAGGTGCCAGATGAAGATGCCGTACGACCAGCGGCCGA
Source organism: Tsukamurella sp. DT100 (assembly GCF_049844855.1). Lineage (NCBI taxonomy): Bacteria > Bacillati > Actinomycetota > Actinomycetes > Mycobacteriales > Tsukamurellaceae > Tsukamurella > Tsukamurella sp. DT100. The sequence continues at coordinate 377,149 of NZ_JBNCLV010000002.1, read as the reverse complement.
GCGCCAGCATGAACCCCGAGCCGAGCCACCGCGAGGGCTCCGAGGCGGGCGCCAACACGAGCGGCGCCAGCAGCAGGAAGCCCAGCACCCCGCCGAGTCCCATGCGCAGGGCGAACTGCCAGGCCTCGGGGGTGTCGAGCGTGACGGGCCCGCCCAGCGGCGTGCAGATCACGGCGAACACCACGAGCGCCGCCGGCCAGCACACGCGACGGCGCGCCAGGCGCCGCACCGGAGCGAACCAGGCGACCGGAGCGCTCACGATCTCGGCGAGGACGATGCCCGCGACGAACCACGGCACGTACGAGGGCAGCCAGTTGTGGTGGTTCACCCCCGGCGGCAGGGGCAGCGCCGCGCCGACCCACGCCCAGCTCAGCGACACCGCCGCCACGGCGAGCAGCGCCGGCACCCGCCACCGCGCGGCCGAACCGCGCAGCCGCACGAGTGCCAGCGCGGCCAACGGCAGCAGCAGGTAGAAGAGCATCTCCACGGAGAGCGACCACATCTGGGTCAGCCCGTCGGTGAGGGAGTAGGGCACGAAGACCTGGGTCAGCGAGAGGTTGGCGAGCCAGGTGGAGCCCGACGGGGCCGTCGACCGCGGGAGCAGGGCCAGCGCGACCACGGCGACCAGGAGATACGCGGGCATGATCCGCACGAATCGCGACCGGTAGTACCGCCCCGTCGGCGGGCCGTCGGAGGACGTCCAGGCGGCCCGGGCGTGCGCGCGCCACAGCAGGAACCCGGACAGCCCGAAGAACAGGGCGACCGCCATGTCGAACCGGCCCCACACCCGGCCCATCACCGAATGACCCACCTGACCGGTCTGGAAGGCGGTGTGGGTGAGCATCACGGCGATCGCCGCGCACGCGCGCATGCCCTCGAGTGCGGGCACGAAACCGGCCGCACCCGCAGGCTTTGCAGATGCGAATTCGCTGGTCCCGACGGTGCTCATCGTCCACCGAATCTACCCGGGATCCGGGCGCCGCCCGCGCGCGTGGCCCATGCCACCCCGGCACCACCTGTAGGCTCGGGTACTTGTAAGGGAGCGCGACCGCGTGCCCCGACGGCGTGTGCGAACCCCGTACGCGCTCCACGAGAGCTGTGAGGAGACACTTCGATGGCGGTAGGCCGTAGCCGGCTGGCGCGCGTTATCGGTCCGATCCTGATCTTCTTGGGCGCGCTGCTGATCACGGCCGCGATCGCCGGACCGGCGTACGTCGCGGGCAAGCTGACGACGATCCCGCTGGACATCGACACCACGACGGTGGCGAAGTCCGAGAAGGTCGCGGACTCCCAGGCGGATGCCGACTTCCCCGCGAAGTCGCTGGACATGTGCTCGATCAACCGGGACAAGGCCGTCGTCAACGACGTCTCGGTGACGACCCAGACCCGCACGCTGGTGACCACTCCGTCGGACGAGTCGACGATGACGGTGCAGTCCGGCAGCTCGATGGTCGTCCCGTCGATCAAGACCAAGGGCGAGCCGCGGCACCCGCAGCTGACCGGCGCCGTGCAGGACAAGCGTCCCTGCGACGACGGCCTGGTGCAGGCCTGGCTCGACCGTGTCTCCCTCGACCGCGAGACGGGTGAGCCCACCGGCAAGACCTCGGAGGCGACCTACCAGCCCGGCGAGAGCACCCCGGCCGTGAAGATCGCCGACCGCAAGGGCCTGCAGTACCGCTTCCCCGCCGGCACCACGCAGGACGGCAAGTACGAGTTCTTCGACCTCATCACGCGCAGCAACGTGGGCCTGAAGTTCGTCGAGGAGAAGGAGGTCAGCGGCACCAAGACGCTGCACTTCCAGGGCCAGCAGAGCTGGGTGGACCTCTCCACGATCCGCGACAGCAACGACCCGACGCTGGGCACCGTGCTCACCATGCCCGCGAGCTGGTGGGGCATCGGCGGCGTCGATCCCAAGGACGACATCACGCTGAACCGCTGGGCGAAGACCGACGTGGACCTGTGGGTCGACCCGACCTCGGGCGTCATCGTCGACCAGTCGCTGCACTACACGCAGCAGTTCCGCCTCCCCGGCCAGGTCGCCCCGAACACGCCGAAGCAGGTCCGCGACTTCAAGCTCGACGTCTTCGACGCCAAGCAGCGCTGGGTCGATGCGACGGTCCGCTCGCAGGCGGAGGTCGCGAAGTCGGCGCAGAACAAGATCGCTGTCGCCAAGTACGTGGCGCCCGTCGCGGGCGGCGTCCTCGGCCTGATCGCCCTGGGCCTCGGCGTCTTCGCCCTGTTCCTGGGCCGCAACCCGGCCACCGCGGGCGGACCGGGCACGGGCCGGGCGGCCGCCGCCGGTTCCGGCGATGCCGCTCCCACCGCACCGCTCGACGAGGACCCGATCACCACGCCCGACGTGGGCGGCGATCCGGCGACGGAGGCGTTCAGCGCCCAGCCCCGGCCGGACGAGTCGCAGACCGAGGCGATCGACTTCCGGAAGCGCGACGAGCGCTGACGGTCACGACCGCACCGATCACCATCACCGCCGCGAGCGCACACAGCGCCGCGGCGGTGATCATTTCGGCGGGGGTGCGCGGCAAGGTGAGCAGGATCGCCGCCTCGGCCGCGACCACCGCCCACGCGAACAGCGCCATGCGGGTGCGTTCGATCGCGATGGCGTAGAGCAGCAGGCCCTGCAGCAGCGCCAGGAGCGCACCCTGCGCCGCGAACAGCCACAGCAGCCCCTGCACGGGCCGGTAGTCCTCGCCGGCGAGCAGCGTCGCGAGCGGGGCGCACACCGCCGCCCCGGCGACGCACGCCAGGCCCAGGGCCGTCAGCAGCCCCACGACGGTGCGCAGCGCGCCACGGGCCCGGCCCGGGGTCGCGAGCTGCGGGTAGAAGACGACGCCGACGGCCTGCGGCAGCCAGAACGCGACCTTCGACGCCACGGCGCCGAGGGCGTAGGTGCCGGCCGCGGCCGCGCCGAGGACGGGCCGCGAGAGCAGCAGGTCGAGCGAGGCGAAGACGACGAGCACCAGCTGCACGGAGCTGGCGCCGAGCACCGCGCGCACCCCCGCGTCGGGCCCGGCCTCGTGCCCCGCCGGGGCCCCGGCCAGCGCCCGGCCGACCGCGGCGGCGACGAGCGCGCCCACCGTCGTACCGAGGAGCGCCGGCCCCGGGCCCAGCAGCAGTCCGGGCACGGTGAAGATCAGCTTGCCCAGGCCGGCCAAACCGAGCAGCGCCGCGAGCCGGCCGAAGCGCCGCTCGCCCTGCAGCAGGCCCTGCTCGACGGCCAGCAGCACGAGCGCGGGCGCGGCGGCCAGCGCGGCTGCGGCCGTGATCGCCCGGGTGTGCAGGCCGGCGGCGGCCAGCGGCACCGCGATCGCGGCGAGCACGCCCGCGCCCAGCGCGATCCGGTAGCCCAGCGCCCGCATCTGGGCGGCCCCGGCGCCGCGGACCACCTGGCGCGCGACGACGGTCTGCAGCGCGAGCGCGGGCACGGCGAGGATCAGCGTCAGCTGCAGGAGGGAGGCGAACTCGCCGTATCCGGCGGGCCCGAGCCAGCGGCTCGCGGGCAGGTGCACCAGGTACGAACAGAGGTTGGCCAGCATCGAGCCGATCGTGACCCACGCCAAACCTCGCACCCGGCCATTGTGTCAGTAGGCTCGGGTCGATGAGATCGCGCGACCTGGCCCTCGCCGCCTGGTCCGCCGTGCTCGCCGCCGTGATCCTGGGCCCGCTGGCCGTCGGCGGCCGCTACCTCCTGCTGCGCGACGCGGTCTCCACGCCCCGCTCGTACCTCACCGACACCGCACTCGGCCTCGGCGACAACGCCGCCCGCGCGACGCCGCAGGACTGGCTCCTGGCCGTCGGCTCGCAGGTGGTCGACGGTGGCCTCCTGGTGACGGCGCTGCTGTTCGTCGCGCTGGTCGCGGCCGGCTGGGGCTTCGGGCGCTGCGCGCTCGCGATCCTGGCGGCCGTCGGGCGCGAGGCGGGCCTCGGGGCGGGCCTGGCCGCGGCGACGGTGGGCCTGTGGAATCCGTTCGTCGCCGAGCGGCTGCTGCAGGGACATTGGAGCCTGCTGGCCGGGTACGCGGCGATCGGCTGGGCGGTCGTCGTGGGATTGCGGCTGGAGGGCCGGGCACAGCTCGGCGGCTTCGCGGCGTGCCTCGCGGCGGGCGGCCTGACGCCGACGGGTGCGGTGCTCGCGCTGATCGCGGGCGTGGTCGCGGCGCCCCGGCGGTGGGCCTGGCAGCTCGGACTGTTCGTGTGCGCGGCCGCGCCGTGGCTGTATCCCTCGCTGGTCTCGGGCAGCGGGGTGCGCGCCGACCCGGCGAGCGTCGCGGTCTTCGCCGCCCGCGCCGAGCCGGGGCTCGGCACGCTCGGGTCCCTGCTGGGGCTCGGGGGCATCTGGAACCGGCAGGCCGTGCCCGACGGTGCCCCCTGGCTCTGGACCGCGCTCGCCCTCGCGCTGGTGGTCGGCGGGCTGCTCGTGCTCCGCGCGCGGGTGTTCTCCCCGCCCCTGGGCCGGTTCGCGCTGCTCGCGCTGTGCGCGGTGGTGCTGCCCGCGCTGGCGGCGACGGGCCCGGGGACGGCGCTGCTCGAGGCCGTGGTGCAGGCGATCCCCGGTAGCGGGCTGCTGCGCGACGGGCAGAAGTGGGTGGCGCTGCCCCTTCCGCTGTACGCGACCTGCACCGCGGCACTGGTCGCCGCGGTGCCCGCAGCCGCGCGGGCCGCGGGCGCCGTGGTGGCGGTGGCGGTGCCGATCGCGGTGTTGCCGGGCCTGGCGTGGGGCGTGGGCGGGGCGCTCGCCCCGGTGACCTACCTGGAGTCGTGGCGGACCGTCGCCGAGGCGGTGCCCGCGGACCGCGGATCGGTCGCGGTGCTGCCGCCGGGCATGTTCCGGACGTACGCGTACGGGCCCGGCGCGCCGGTCCTCGACCCCGCGCCGCGGATGCTGCGGGCGCCCGTCCTGCAGACGGGTGAACTCCGGGTCGGCGGGCGCTCCGTCGACCGCGTGCCTGGCGCGGCGTCCGACGCGGAGGACGCGCTGGCCGCCGGCGGCGACGCCCTGGCGGGCCGCCTGGCGGAGCTGGGCGTCGGCTGGGTTCTCGTGGAGGCCGTGCTCGTGGACGGCGAGACGGTGTTCCCGGCGGTGCCGCTCCCCGGTCTCACGCTCGCCATCGACACCCCCGACCTGCGGCTCTACCGGGTGCCCGGCGAGATCGCGACCGTCTCCGCGTCAGCGGCGGAGCGGGCCGGGGCGTGGACCGCGCACCTGCTGTGGGCGACGGTGCTGCTGGGCGGGGCGACGGTGGCCGCGACGGGCCGCGCGCGGCGGATCTCGGGGGCCGACGGTGCCGGCGCGCCGACCCCCTCGCAGTGACCCGAATTCCCGTACGGCGTGTAGGAAATCTGCTGTTCATTTGCATTCCGCATGGCACGACACCCCCCATTACTTCGTTCTGTAATTAGCGATGCACATGATGCGTCATGCACGACGAAATGTGAACCCCCGACAATTGTCGGGTTTCTCACTGTTCGTACGTCTTTTGCCGCGCTATGGACTTAGTCATCATGTTCTTCATGATCTCGGGTTTCTCAGAGCAGTGGCAGTGCCCGGCGGGAGAGTGGACCGTCTGGGCTCCGGACGCGACCACCAAGGAGGCGATGCGCACCGCCCCTGACCTGGACGTCTGCACGTCCTACGTGCAGGCCGACCACCTGCGCAGCGGCATCGACGGCGAGGCCTGCACCCGGCGTCTCGTCTTCACCACATTCACGATCCACGATGTTTTCGATGAAAGAACCGTCGAATCGGTCTTCACCGAATTCGTGCGCGGGCACGGCGTCTTCCACACCGCATTTCCGGTGTCGACGGATCCGAATCCGCGCGGACGCACGCTTTCTCCGGAGCAGATCGCTCTCGCCGTCGAGGCCTCGTCGGAAACGCATCCCGGCGCGACAGTCAAGGACTACCTCATGTCGTCGGTGCCGGAGCTGCACGAGTGGGCGGCCTTCGCCTTCGCCGTGACCGGCGTCGAGCACGCGCGCCCCGGCACAGCCGACCCGCACTTCCAGGTGGTGGTCTGCTCGGACCACCTGTACACCGACGGGGTCTCGCAGGCCGTGAGCTTCTTCGAGCTCGTCTCGCGGTACACCGCGGCCCGCAGCGGCACCCCGTACGTGCCGGTGCCGGTGCGCCCGCACCGCGAGTTCACCCGCGAGCAGCGCACGCTGGCCGCCACCCTCACGCCCACGCATCCCGACGTGGTGCAGTGGCGCGAGACGCTCAGGCGCGCGGGCGGCATGCCGCGCTTCCCCCTGCCGCTGGGGCTCGCCGACGGCGAGGCGGCACCGGGCCGTATCGCCGTGCACGCCTCGTTCATCGACGCCGACCGCACCGCCCGCTTCAGCGCGGCGGCGAAGCGGGCCGGCGCGAACATGAGCAGCGCACTCCTCGCGGTGCTCGGGCAGGTCCACAACAACCTCACGGGCGACGAGCTGTTCACCATGCTCATCCCGCGCGCCGACCGGTCCGCGACGGGCGACGCGATGGCCGTCGGCTGGTACGTCACGCTGGTGCCGGTGCAGTTCTCGGCCTCGGGGACGTTCGACGAGGTCGCACGCAACGCGCACGAGGCGGTCGCGACGGCGAAGCAGCTGGACCGCACCCCGGTCTACCCGGTCATCGACCTGCTGGCCGACGATCCGGGCTTCCCCGTGCAGCACGGCTTCACCGCGCCGATGCTCTCCTACATCGACGTCACGCGGGTTCCGGGCGCGGAACTGGCTCGGCAGCACGACTTCTCAGTGTTCGCCAACGCTACGCCCTCGCGCGAGGTGTTCACCTGGATCAACCGCGACGAGTCGGGCCTGGACTTCAACGCGATGCATCCGGACACGACGCAGGCGACCCGCTCGGTGGACACGGTGTTCCGCCTCCTCCGCGACCGCATCGTCGAGGTGGCCGACCACTCCCCCGCCCTCATCTCGGCGTAGCGGTCTCCGCCCGCGCGGGCGCGACGGTGCGGGCGGGGCGGAGATCGGCGGGGAAGCCGCCGACGCGGGCGTGCAGCTCGGCCTGCAGGGTGCCCCGAGCGCGGCTGTCGAGAGCGGGCGCGTAGGCGGCGGGCGCGACGCCGAAGGCGATCCACGGGCCGGCGGGATCGACGGCCACCGACGTCACCACGAGCCGGGCGCGGCGGTCGGCACCGTCGGGCAGCGGACCGAAGGGGACGGGCACGAGGACGGGCGCACCGAGATCGCCCGGCTGGCGGTCGCGCGGGTAGCCGAGCAGCCGCTCGGCCTGTGGCACCGTGCGGCCGACGAGTTCCTCGGTGCGGATTCGGCCGCCCGACCCCTCCCGGAGCGCGAGCGGCACCAGGGCGGCCAGTACGAGGGCCGCCACCAGGCCGAAGACGCCCCAGAAGACGTCGCCCGCGGCGAAGGCGATCTCCGCGGACAGCGCCGCGAAGGCGCAGGCCACGATGTGCACGGCGAGCTGCATCAGCAGGGAGCCGGCCGTCGTGACGAGGCCCGCGATCAGGATCGCCGTGACCAGCGCGGCGGTGCCCCACCGCCGGTCCAGCAGCGCGCCGAGCAGTGCGGCGCCGAAGACGAGCAGGTAGGCGATCCACCACCTGCTCGCCCGCGGCCCCATCTGCACCCTGGTCATGCAAAGAAGATACAACCCGGGTTCGGATTCGGGCGGGGGATCAGTGCCCCCGGCGGATCCACTCCTCGAGGTGAGGCGATTCGGTGCCCAGCGTCGTCCCGTCGCCGTGGCCGGTGTTCACCACGGTCTCCGGCGGCAGCGCGAACAGCCGGTCGCGGATCGACTCGATGATCACGGAGAAGTCGCTGTACGAGCGGCCGGTGGCGCCGGGCCCGCCGGCGAAGAGTGTGTCGCCGCTGAACAGCTGCCCCGCCTCCGGGAGGTACAGGCACACCGATCCCGGCGAGTGACCGGGCGCGTGGATCACGCGGATCTCGGTGCCGCCGACCGCGATCCGGCTGTCGTCTGCGAGGTCCTCGTGTCCGACACCCGGGTGGGTCATGTCCCAGAGCACGTCGTCTCCCGGGTGCAGCAGGATCGGGGCGTCGAGCCGTTCGGACAGCTCCGGCGCGACGGTCACGTGGTCGTTGTGCCCATGGGTGCAGACGATTCCGCGCACCGTGCGCCCACCGACGGCGTCGACGATCGGATCGGCGGAGTGCGCGGCGTCGATCACCACGACCTCGCTGTCGTCGCCGACGAGCCAGACGTTGTTGTCGACGTCCCAGGTGCCGCCGTCGAGGCTGAATACACCTGAGGTGACAACGCGTTCCACGCGCAGCGTCACAGGACCACCACCGAGCGCAGCACCTCTCCGCGGTGCATGGTCGCGAAGGCCTGCTCCACCTCGTCGAGGCCGATCCGCTCGGTGACGAACTTCTCCAGCGGCAGGCGGCCCTGCCGGTAGAGGTCGACGAGCTGCGGGAAGTCCCGCTCGGGCAGGCAGTCGCCGTACCAGGACGACTTGAGAGCGCCACCGCGCGAGAAGAAGTCGATGAGCGGCATGTCGAGGGTCAGGTCCGGGGTGGGCACACCCACCAGGACGACGGTGCCCGCCAGGTCGCGGGCGTAGAAGGCCTGCTTCCACGTCTCGGGGCGGCCGACGGCGTCGATCACGACGTCGGCGCCGAAGCCGTCGGTGAGCTCCTGGATCGCCTCCACCGCATCGGTTTCCGCGGCGTCGACGGTGTGCGTGGCGCCCAGCTCGCGGGCCCACTCCAGCTTCTTCGGGTCCCGGTCGACGGCGATGATGGTGCGCGCACCCACGAGGCGCGAGCCCGCGATGGCCGCGTCTCCCACACCGCCGCAACCGATCACGGCCACGGTGTCGCCGCGGGAGACGCCGCCGGTGTTCACGGCGGCACCCAGGCCGGCCATCACGCCGCAGCCGAGGAGCCCCACGACGGCGGGGTCGGCCTCGGGATCGACCTTGGTGCACTGGCCCTGGTGCACGAGGGTCTTCTCCGCGAAGGCGCCGATGCCGAGGGCGGGCGAGAGCTCGGTGCCGTCCTCGAGGGTCATCTTCTGCGTGGCGTTGAACGTGTCGAAGCAGTACTGCGGCTTGCCGCGCTTGCAGGCGCGGCACTGCCCGCACACGGCCCGCCAGTTGAGCACCACGAAGTCGCCGGGCGCGACGTGATCGACTCCCTCGCCCACGGTTTCGACGACGCCGGCGGCCTCGTGTCCCAGCAGGAACGGGAACTCGTCGTTGATGCCGCCCTCGCGGTAGTGCAGGTCGGTGTGGCAGACGCCGCACGCCTGCACCGCGACCACCACCTCACCGGGCCCCGGGTCGGGGATCACGATCGGGAGGACTTCGACGGGCTCCCCCTTCGCGCGGGCGACGATTCCTCTGACGGTCTGCGGCACGGTTCTCCTCCTGGTCCGGATACGGCTATTGCCATCCTCGCATTGATCGCGGCGACGAGAACTCGGACAGCTCGCGCAGGTGCGATCCGGCGGGGGCGTCCCGGTGCCGCAAGTAGTGGACGAACAGCTCCTCCGCGTCCGCCGTGGCGTGCACCTCCGCGGGCCGGACCCGGTGCTCGAACTCGCCCTGGACGACGGTCTCCGTCTCCGTCTCGGCGGCCGCCGCCAGGCGGCCGATCACGTACTGGCGGAGGGCACCGTCGGGCTCGCGGCGCTTGATCTCGACCACGAGGCGGTCGTCCGTTCCCGCGGCCTGGAGGAACTCCAGCGACGTGGGCTCCTCCGTCACCGCGGCGTCCGGCGCCAGCGGGAACACCGAGTAGAAGGTGTGCGGCAGGATCGCGTCCTCGGCGCCGATGCGCCGCACCGACCAGCGGACGCGCTCCTCGAGGTCATCGGGGATCCACGTGGTCCACTGGGCACGGCGGTCGTCGCGCTCCGCGAAGTCGGGGCGCCGCCAGGACGCTCCCACGGCGCGCGCGGGCTCGGGCTCCGCGACGGGCGGGCCTGCGGCACCGTCGTCGAAGAAGGCGACCAGGTCCGGCCCGATCCCGTACCGGGGCAGGGCGTCGATCTGCCGCCGCACGGCGAGCGAGCTGTACCTGCCGTTACGCAGGAGCGGCCCCTCGGGCTCGGTCTGCGGCTTGCGGCGCGTGCGCCGGAGCTCGCGCGGGACGCCCTCGCAGACGTAGACGGCGGCGGTCGCGCACGCCCGCGCCAGCGGGTTCACCCGGCCGTACAGGTACCCGGCCACCTGGAACACCCGCTCGAGTTCCTCGTCGGAGCACCGCAGCACCCACGCGGCGGCCTCGTCCTCGCCGTAGCGGCGCAGGTCGGCGGCCGTCATCTCAGCGGTCGTCATCACGCCGCTCAATGCACGTGGGTCCTCCAGTCGGCGGGCACGCGGCCCGCGGGGCCGGGCACGGCCTGGTCGACGGGGCGGTTCTGCGGGTCGGCGAGGCGCGGACCGTCGTAGTAGTCCTCGGAAACGTAGTCCCAGAACCAGTCCTCCCCCGGCTCGAAGCTCTGCACGATGGGGTGTCCGCTCGCGCGGGCGTGGGCGCTGGCGTGCTGCGACGGCGACGAGTCGCAGCAGCCGATGTGGCCGCATTTCGCGCAGCGGCGCAGGTGAACCCACCAGCCACCCGCGGCGTCGCACTCCACGCAGCCGGCGCCGCTGGGCGGCACGGCGGGATCGATCGGATCGGTCGGTGCGCTCATGCTTGAATCCCTTCTCCCGGGTCGCCGGGGTCGGCGATCTCGTCCCGCTGCGGGCCGGCGATGGGCAGTTCCACGGTGAACACCGTGTTCCCCGGAACCGAGCGCACCGACAGGTCACCCTGGTGCTTGTTCACCACGATGCGCCACGAGATGTCCAGTCCCAGACCGGTTCCCTGGCCGACGTCCTTGGTCGTGAAGAAGGGCTCGAAGATGCGGGGCACCACGTCGGCGGGGATGCCGCTGCCGGTGTCGGCCACCTCGACCACCACCGAATCGTCCTTGCGGTGCGCCCGCAGCGTGAGGGTGCCGCTGCCGTCCATCGCCTGCACGGCGTTGTCGATCAGGTTGGTCCACACCTGGTTCAGCTCGGCGCCGTAGCCCTGGATGTCCGGCAGGTCGGGGTCGTAGTCCCGGACCACCGTAACGTCGCCCTGCCCCAGTTTGCGGCTGAGCATGACGACGGTGCTGTCGAGCAGCTCGCGGACGTCGAGCACCTGGAAGGGCGCGCGGTCCATCTGCGAGTACTGCTTGGCCGCCTGCAGCAGGGTGGAGATCCGGTTGGTGGAGTCGGTGATCTCGTTCATGAGCAGCTCGGTTTCGACCGTGTAGTACAGCCAGCGCAGCGCGCCCGACAGCGTCTGGACGTCGTCGAGCGAGCCCGCGACGCGGTCGAGGAAGTCCGTCTGCAGGCCCGCGGCCACGAAGACGGGGGCGAGCACGTGCCCGTCGCCGATGTCGTGGTCGTCGAGCCAGTCCATGAGCTCGTCCTCGCGGTCGGAGGCCTCCAGCGGGCCGAGATCGGGGGCGACCGCGACCGCCTCGACGGCCTCCTCCTGGAACTTCACGAGGTCCACCAGGCGCGTCCGGTCGAGCTTCCCGCTGGCGATGCCGGCCAGCTTGTGCCGCATGCCGCCGACGCGGGTGCGCAGCTCCGCCGCCGCGCGGGTGGCGGCGCCGGCGGGGTTGTTCAGTTCGTGGGTGAGGCCGGCGGACAGCGACCCCAGCGCCAGCAGGCGCTCCCGCTGCTCGATCATCTGGCGGCTGCGCTGGCCGCCGTAGAAGACGCCCTCCAGCAGATGCACCGCCATCGGGAACCAGTCGTGCATCGCCTCGTTGAAGTCGGCGGCGGGCAGCATGAAGAACTGCGCCTCCGTCACCGCACGCATGGACGAGTTGTACTGCGTCTGCGCCGGGCCGCCCTTGCCGAGGAACGCCGACCACGCGCCGGAGTAGGCGCCGCGCTGGTCGGAGCGGGTGGTCTCGACCTCCGCGTCGCCCACCTTCTGCGACAGCGCGATCGTCCCCTTGAGCAGGACGTACAGCCAGTCCGCGGGGTCGCCGGTCGAGTAGACGGGGCCGGCCGGGAAGGTCTCCACGTGGCCGCGTTCGCACAGCCATTCCAGTTGCTCGTCGCTGAGCTTCTCGAACAGGAACAGGGTGCGCAGTTCGTCGACGAAGCACGGGTCATGAGTGCTCACGAGTCGACTCCTTCCAGATAGCGGTGGACGAACATCACGGCCATCGCGCCCTCGCCCACCGCGGAGGCGACGCGCTTCGCCGATTCGGATCGGACGTCGCCGGCCACGAAGATGCCGGGCACGTTCGACTCCAGGTGGAACGGCGGACGGTCCAGTTCCCATCCCGGCGGGGCGGCACCGTCGGGCGTGAGGTCCGGGCCGGTCAGCAGGAAGCCCCGCCCGTCGCGCTCGACGACGCCGTCGAGCCAGTCCGTGCGCGGCTCCGCACCGATGAAGACGAACAGGAAGTCGGCCGGGACCTGCTCCGTCTCGCCCGACTGGGTGTCGCGCAGCGTGAGCTGCGTCAGGTGGTCGTCGCCGTGCGCCTCGATCACCTGGGTGTGCGGCTTGACGTGCACGTTCTCGATCGCGTTCAGCTGCTGGATGAGGTAGTAGGACATCGACGCCTCCAGCGACGGGCCGCGCACCAGCAGGGTGACCGAGCGGGCGCCCTTCGACAGGTAGGCGCCGGCCTGGCCCGCGGAGTTCGCCCCGCCCACGATGTAGACGTTCTGCCCCGCGCAGGCCGGCGCCTCGGTCATCGCCGAGCCGTAGAAGATGCCCGCGCCGGTGAGCCGTTCCAAGCCCGGGGCGTCGAGCTGCCGGTAGGCGACGCCCGTCGCGAGGATGACGGTGTGCGCGCCCACGACGGTGCCGTCGGAGAAGCGCACGCGCCGCCCGGCGCCCGTCACTTCGAGGGCGACGACGTCGGCGGCCGTGATCATCTCGGCGCCGAACTTGGTGGCCTGCCGCCGCGCCCTGTCGGTGAGCTGCGTACCCGAGACCCCGTCGGGGAAGCCGAGGTAGTTCTCGATGCGTGAGCTCTGCCCCGCCTGGCCGCCGGTCGCGGACCGCTCGACGAGCACCGTCCGCAGCCCCTCGGACGCGCCGTACACCGCGGCGCCGAGGCCGGCCGGTCCGGCGCCGACGACCACCAGGTCGTAGAACTCCTCCGACGGGGTGGTGTTCAGGCCCACGTGCGCCGCGAGCTCGCTGTCCGACGGTGCGCTCAGCGCGGTTCCGTCGGCCGCGGCGACGAGCGGGAGCTGCTGCCCGTCGCTGCCCGCCGCGGCGAGGAGCCGCTGCCCCTCGGGCGACTCGGCGGTGTACCAGCGGTACGGGATCTGGTTGCGGGCCAGGAACTCCCGCACCTCGGACGAACGGGCGGACCAGCGGTGGCCGACGACCTTCGTCTCCGGCACGGGCCGGTGGTCGCTGCACAGCCAGGCCTCCAGCTGCGCGTCGATGACGGGGTAGAGCTTCTCCTCCGGCGGGTCCCAGGGCTTGAGCAGGTAGTGGTCCAGGTCGACCACGTTGATCGCCTCGATCGCCGCGCCCGTGTCCGCGTAGGCGGTGAGCAGGAGCCGGCGCGCGCCCGGGTAGACGTCCATCGCCGCCTCGAGGAACTCGAGCCCCGTCATGCCCGGCATGCGGTAGTCGGCCAGGATCACGGCCACCAGGTCGCCGCGGAGCTTGAGCTCCTTGAGCGCCTCGAGGGCCTGCTCGCCGCTCTCCGCGCGGACGATCCGGTACTCATCGCCGTACTTGCGCCGCAGGTCGCGGGCGACCGCGCGGGACACGCTCGGATCGTCGTCGACGGTCAGGATCGCGGGGCGCCGTTTCTCGGATTCAGCCACCGTTTCAGATTACGGCGGTCGCGGCCTCCGCGTCGGCGAGTGCAGCTGTGAGCGAACGCAGCGGGTCCGGGCCGTAGGAGACCCGCTCGAGCGTGCCCGCCGGCGTCCCGATCGACCAGCGGGTGGCCCAGCGGTCGTGCAGGCCCTCCGGTTGCCCGATGCGGACCTCGCGGTCGCCGCGGGCGGTGCGCACCGTCATCGCCGCGATCGGTGCCACGATCTCGCCCTTGTGTCGCCGCCTGTCGCGGAGGTTGAGGACGGCCAGCGCGATCATCGCCGCGAAGAGGAGGATGACCGCCGCGATGCGCCAGGGCGCCCAGCCGCCGTAGTCCATCCACATGAGTGCTATCGCCGGGATCAGGAGCGCGACGCCCCCGAGCAGGTAGCGGGCGTCGCTCGCGCTCGTCGCGGGTTCCATCCCGATCGCGGTCCGCCACAGTTGGCCCGCTACCGTCGCGAGGGTCAGGCCGATCGCGAGTAACAAGCCGTGCGCGATCCGCTGACTCGGCGGGCCGTCGAACGGCCAATCGAGGAGCGTGAACGCCGCGAACAGCACGAGCCACAGCAGGAACACCACCCCGGCGAACGCCTTGAGCGCCGCGACCGGCACGGTCCGGGTCTCGACGTCAGCGCGCTTCATCGCCGGGACTTCATGAGTCCCACCGCACCCGATGCCGCGATGATCAGGTAGCCGGCGATCATGACAATGGCAAGAACGGTCCGGAGGCTCGGCCATTGCGACCAGTCCACGAGAAGCATCGTCGCAACGCCGAGCAGCCCGCCGACCAGCATCATGATCCATGCGATTCGCGGCGCTACCTCACGTTGCCTCATCATGTGTTCACGGTAACGGATACCGGTCGGTGCCTCGACGAGCTTCGGTGCGAGTCGTCGAGGACACGCCCGATGGTCCGCCGCAGATTCCCACCGAAACTCAGCCCGCGCGGGTCGCAGGGCACGCCCGCCGCGGCCGACGACGTGTGCGGGATTGTGGTCGCTCAGCGGGCACGATCTCGCAAAGGCGCCCTGCCGAACCGACCGTCTCCCCGTGCCGCCGCCTCCGTCGGGCACCGTGCGGTGGATAGTGCCCGCTCAGCGGCAAGAATCCACCGCACCGCGTCCCGCCGGGCTCGCCGTCGCGGCGGAGTCCGCGCCTTGACCCGCTGGGCGTTGGCCCTCACTCGGTGTCGTCCCCCGCGCGACGCCGATCCGCCCGCCCCACGGTCGAACCCCCACCAGACGCCGTGCTTGCGGCGAGGGACCGACTGACCCACGCGCGACATTCGCTCCCCCACCGGACGCCGCGACCTGCGCAGACACGGTGATGCATCGCATGCATCACCTTCTCGGAGCAACACATGCCCCGGTCGGACCCAGGTGACCCGCCGAATCAGACCAGCCCGCCGACGCGCTCCCCGGCGACAGACGCGGCCAGCACGCGGGAGACGCCATCGGCGGTCGCGGGCCAGGAGAACTCCCCCGCCCGCTCCTGCGCCTTCGCGCCGAGCTCCTCCCGCAGCAGAGCGTCACTCAGCAGCGTGTACACCGATTCGGTGAGCCCGGAGAGGTCGCGGACCAGCAGGCCGGTGGCACCGTCGACGACGGAGTCCGTGAGCCCGCGCGACGAGACGTACCCGACAGTCGGCACCGCGTGCTGGGCCGCCTCGATCACCGTGATGCCCCAGCCCTCCTTGCGCGACGGCATGACGTGCACCCAGGCCCGCGAGAGCAGGCGGTGCTTGCGCTGCTCGGTGACGTGGCCGTGGAAGGTCACCCGG
This sequence comes from Tsukamurella sp. DT100, assembly GCF_049844855.1. NCBI lineage: Bacteria > Bacillati > Actinomycetota > Actinomycetes > Mycobacteriales > Tsukamurellaceae > Tsukamurella > Tsukamurella sp. DT100. The sequence goes on along the minus strand of NZ_JBNCLV010000002.1, from coordinate 361,566 downwards.
TCGAGGACGCCGAGCTTCGCGGCGTGCGCGTACAACTCGGAGTCCCACCAGCCGCTGCCGATGACGTCGAGGTGCAGGTCGGGGACGCGGCGCCGCAGGCGGGCGAGCACATCGAGTGCGTCCTCGATCTGCTTGTGCGGCACGAGCCGCGAGAGCACGACCATCCGCGGCGACGCGGACCGCACGTCCGCGATCCCGGGTGCCACGGAGTCGATCCCGTTGCGCACCACGGCCACCCGCTCCGGACCGACGCCGAGCAGCGCCAGCTCCTCGGCCGACGGCAGCGAGACGGTGAGGTACTGCGAGCGCCGGTGCAGCCACGGCGAGAGCCGCGACTCGATGAACCAGCCGATCCGCGCCACGAGCCGGCCCGCGACGGGCCACTGCTCGCGGTGGCAGTGGTGCACGAGCACCGTCACGGGCACGCCGGCGACGAGCCGCGCGAAGAAGGGGATGCCGTTCTGCGTATCGATCACCGCGTCGGGGCGGATGCCGCGCAGCGGGCCGCGGCCGAACCGCGCGAGGACGATCGCGAGCAGTGCCAAGGGGTAGACGGTGAAGCGGCCGCCGCCACGGGAGATGCGCACGCCGCGCACCGTCTCGGCCCGCGCCGCACCGGGGTACACCGCGGTCCGCAGCGTGACCCGCACGCCGCGAGCGGCCAGCTCCTCGCCCACGCGCTCGAGGTACAGCTCACTGCCGCCGCCCTGCGGGTGGCGGGTGTCACGCCAACACAGCAGGAGGACTTCACGCACGGTTCCTAGGGTACCGTCCGTCTGCGTGTACCCCGCGACCTGGAAGAAGGCCACTGAACGCCTCCGCCGCCGCGCCACGCTGCGCCGGTCGGTGGGGCTGCTGTCCGACTTCCGGTTCGAGCAGTCCGAGCCGGCCCGGTTCTACGGCTCGCTCGCGCGCGACACCGTCGAGTTGACCGGCGACCTGTTCGGGGATCTCGACGGCGCCCTGGTCCTCGACGTGGGCGGCGGGCCCGGCTACTTCGAGGACGCCTTCGCCGAACACGGCGCGGTCTACATCCCCGTCGAGCCCGATCCGTCGGAGGCGCACGCCGCCGGCATCACGTCCTCGCGGGGCCTGCGGGGCTCGGGCCTCGCGCTCCCCGTCGCCGACGGTGCCGTCGACGTCTGCCTCTCGTCCAACGTCGCCGAGCACGTGCGCGACTGGCGCACCATGGGCGACGAGATGCTGCGCGTCACCCGGCCCGGCGGCATGGTGATCCTGAGCTACACGCTCTGGTACGGCCCGTTCGGCGGCCACGAGATGGGTCAGACGCACTATCTCGGCGGCGAGCGCGCCGCCCGGATGTACACGCGCAAGCACGGGCATCCGCCGAAGAACCTCTACGGCACGTCGCTGTTCAAGGTGGGCGCGGCGGACGGGCTGCGGTGGGCCGCCACCGTCGACGACGCGGAGCTCGTGGCCGCGTTCCCGCGCTACCACCCGGCGTGGGCGTGGTGGCTGGTCCGCGTGCCGGGCCTGCGGGAGCTGCTCGTCTCCAACCTGGTGCTGGTATTCCGCAAGCGCTAGCCGCCCGACGGTGCCGCACACGGCTCCGGCCCCCGCCGCGGATCGCGGAGGGGGCCGGAGGGTGGGTCGATCAGGCCGCGGAGTCCGCGACCGTCGGAGCGTCGTCGGCGTCCGAGCCCGCGTCGGCAGCCGGCGTCTCGGTCGAGTCCGCTGCGGGCTTCTCGGTCGAGTCCGCGGCGGGCGTCTGCGCCTCCGAGGTCTCGTCGGCGGGCGCCTGCTCGTCCGTCTCGGGGGTGACGGTGCCCGTCGGCTCGACCGTCGTCGGGTCGGCGGTCTTCGTCGGATCCACCGTCGTCGGCTCGACCGTCTTCGTCGGCTCGACTGTCTTCGTCGGCTCGACCGCGGTGGTCGGAGCGTCGACCGTCGTCGTCGGCTCGGCGCCCTCCGTCTCCGCGACCCGGTGCTTGCCGACGTAGTCGCCCGCCGCGGCGTCCTCCGTCTCCGTGTCGTTCGGCGCCGAGAACAGCGACGACAGGGCCGACTGCGTCCGGGCACCGCTGGCGTCCGCCCCGGCGAGCGCCGACGTGCCCTGCGCCAGTCCGGTGAGGTCCTTGGTCGCGCCGCCGAGGCCGGCGAGGCCCTTCGTCACCTCGCCGAACAGGTTCGTCAGTCCCCCGCCGTTGATGACGGAGGTCGCCAGCGACACCGGCAGGGAGATCACGGTCGAGATCAGCGAGAAGACCGGCTGCAGCAGGCTGAGGCCGAGGTTCACCGCGGGCACCACGACGTTGTTCGCCACGAACTCGATCGGGCCGGCGACGATCGGGCCGACCAGCGGAATGTTCGCGACGAGGTTCGGAATGAGCTGGGCGCCACCGGCGACCGCGCCACCGACCACGCCCGTCAGCAGCTCGGGGAGCTTCGCGATGCCGCCCGGAGTGCCGAGGCTCGCGACGACCAGCGAGACGACGCGGCCGATGAGCTGGCCGTCCATGATGCCGAGCAGCTTGTCGTCGGGCAGCCCGCCGACGATGTCCTTGAGCTTGTCGGTGGGGATGGACCCGACGAGCTGAATGAGCTTCTCGGTGGGCAGGCCCGCGACGATGGGACCGAGCTTCTCGACCGGGATCCCGTTGACGAGGTCGGCCAGGACCTTGTCGTCGAGGCCCGAGACCACGGTGATGAGCTTCTCGGTGGGGATCTGCTTGACCAGCGCGGTGAGCTTGTTGGCGGGCAGGCCGGCGACCACGGGGCCGAGCTTCTCGACCGGGATGAGGCCGACGATGTCGCCGAGCTTCTTCTCGTCGAAGCCGGAGACCACGGCGGCCAGCTTGTCCGTGGGGATGTAGCCGACGAGGGCGCTGAGCTTGTCGGTGGGCAGCGCCGCGACCGCGGGGCCGATCTTCGCGGGGTCGACGGTGCCGATCACCTCGGTGAGCACGGATGTCGGCAGGCCCTCGACCAGCTTGGCGATCGTGGCGGGAGGCAGGGTCGCGACCACCGCGCCGAGCTTGTCGACGGGGATCTGCGCCACGAGCGCGGCGAGCTTGTCGTTGGGCAGGCTGCCGACGACGGGGCCGAGGACATCGGTGGGAATGCCGCCGACCAGGTCCTTGAGCTTCTGCTGGTCCAGGCCGGAGACGATGGTCACGAGGCGATCGGTCGGCAGCGCGCCGACGATCTTGCCGAGGGTCTTGTCGTCGAGGCTCTTGACGACCTCGATGAGCTTGGCCTCGGGGATGCTCTTGACCACGGCGTTGAGCTTCTCCTGGGAGAGCCCGGCGACGATCGTGTTGAGCTTGTTCTGCGGCAGGCCGTTGACGATGGCGGTCAGCTTGCTCTCGTCGAGCGCGTTCATGATGGCGACGACGCTCTCGGGCGGCATCGCCTCGAGGATCTTCGCGGTCTTGTCGGCCGGGATCTTCTCCATGATCGCGGCGACCTTGTCCGGCGGGACCTGGGCCAGGACGCGGGCCAACTTGTCGGGATTCGCGCTGGAGAGCTCGGCGACGAGCAGCGCGTCGGGCAGCAGGTCGATCAGGCCGACGGTGTTGACCTCGATACGCAGCGGCGCGGCGGCGGCCGGCACGGCGAGCACCTGCGCCGGCGTCGGCACCGTGAGGCTCGACGGCGGCAGCGCGGCGAGGGTCAACGATCCGGTGAGGACGGTGGCCGCCATCGCCTGGGTGATCACCCCCGTGCGGCTCCAGCTGAACGTGGTGCGTCGGCCGAGGTCGGCGTTCGTGGGCAGGGTGGCAGCACGCATGGGTCTCTCCTGATGTCTTCACGTGACGATCAGCACGCCCTGCGGATGGCGGCGATCGGATGATTGAGCGTGTGTGTCGTCACAAGAGAAGCTGTGAGTGCGCTCGATCACCGCGAAGATTAATCACAGGATTCGCTACCCGGCAGTAGCAAATCCTTTTCGAAATGCAACCGTTACCATTTCGTGATATTTGCTTGCGAGTGCGCGATACGCGCAGGTCAGAGCTGAATAGCTGAGTTGCGCGTCAGTCTCATCTTTGCAATTTCACAATTCGTTAGCAGCACTTTCCGCCCTGGTCGCCCCTCCGGAGCGCTACCGAATCGCGAAGTTAATGAACCGTTCCATACCTTTGGGTGCAGATCCACAGCTCGACGCCCTGAAGGCCAGTCATCCGATGACTCGGTGCAACTTGTCCGGATTCCGCACCGAGTACACACCCGTGACCTCCGCACCGCCGACCTCGATGCACGTGACCTGGTCGACCACCCCGTCGAACGTCACGACCATCGCCGGCATGCCGTTGTAGACGGCGAAGCGCAGCCCGAGCTCGCCCATCGTCGCGCTCTTGCGGAACAGACCCGCGACGAACCGGGCCACGCGATCCGCGCCCTGCACCGGCCGCCGCGCGGCCGAGACGACGCCGCCACCGTCGCCGAGGTAGACCACGTCGGGCGCGAGGACGTCCATGAGCGCCTGCACGTCGCCGGTCGCCGCCGCGAGGACGAACCGCTCGGCGACGCCCTGCGCGGCGACGGGGTCCACGACCTCGCGCGGCCGCCGCGCCCGCACGTGCCCGCGGGCGCGGTGCGCGGTCTGCCGCACCGTCGCCTCGCTCTTGCCCACCGCCGCGGCGATCTCGGGGTAGCCGAAGTCGAAGACCTCGCGCAGCACGAAGACCGCGCGCTCCGTGGGCGTCAGCGATTCCAGGACCAGCAGCATCGCGGTGGTCACCGCCTCGCCGGTGAGCACGTGCTCGGCCGGCCCGTCGCCCGACGGTGCCGCCAACGGCTCCGGCAGCCACGGCCCGACGTACTCCTCGCGCCGCCGCGACGCGGTGCGCAACGCGTTGAGCGCCTGCCGGGTCACGATCCGCGCCAGGTACGCCCGCGGATTCTCGACCGACCCGAGGTCCACGTCCCGCCAGCGCAGGTAGCTCTCCTGCAGCACGTCCTCGGCATCCGCGACGCTGCCCAGGATCTCGTACGCCACGGAGAACAGCAGCGGGCGGTGCTCGGCGAACAGGTCCTCGGCCGACGGCGCCGGGCTCATCGCGGCGCCGGCAGCCAGGCGTAGCGCGCCGTCTTCGCCGCCCCCTTGGCCATGCGGCAGACCTGCTCCTTGACCAGCGCGGCGGACCGGCCCCCGAACTGGATGCGGGTCGGCGTGTCGTCGCGGCGTGCTGCCTGGATCACCGCGCTGCGCCGGCCGATCGAGACGTTCTGGCCGGTGTAGCCCATCGAGAACGCCTTCGCCTGCTTCCCCGCCAGCTCCCGCGCGAGGTTGTCCGCGCCGTGCGCGCCCTGGGGCAGCGCGGTCTGGCAGCTCAGCCGCGCGCCGGGGACGGCGGCGCCGTCGCCCACCGCGACGATCCGCGGGTCGGAGACGCTCCGCAGGAACTCGTCCACGACCACCCGGCCGGCGTCGTCCACCTCCAGGCCGCTGCGCGCGGCCAGGTCGCTGACCTGCGTCGCGACGGCCCACAGCACCAGGTCGGCGTCGCCGGCACCGTCGTACCGCCCGCGCTCGACCGTCACGCCGAGCCGGTCCAGCTCGCGGCGGACCCGGGCCCGGGCGCCGGGCCCGAGCGATGCCCCGACCTCGCCCTCGCTGAGCAGCCGCACCCGCAGCGCCGGGCGGGCCTCGGCCACCTCGGCCGCGGTCTCGATGCCGGTCAGGCCCCCGCCGACGACGGTGACGGCGGCACCGTCGGGCAGGGCGGCGAGCGCGCGGTGCGCCTCCTCCGCGGTTTCGAGCGTGCCCACCACGTGGGTGCCCGACGGTGCCGTCGGCGCCCCGCCCGCGGCGTAGATCGCGCGGTCGAAGGGCAGGGACGTCCCGTCGGCGAGCAGCAGCGTGCCGTCGCCGATCTTGTCGACGGTGCCCACGACCAGCCGGATCCGCGGGTCCAGCATCTCGGTGAGCGGAGTGACCGCGGAGCCGCTGCCCGCGATGTGCTCGTGCAGCCGCACCCGCTCGACGAACCCGGGCCGCGGGTTGACGACGGTCACGTCCGCGTCCGCCTTCTTCACCAGCCGGTTCGCGGCGATGGTTCCGGCGTAGCCCGCGCCGATCACGACGACCTTCATGATTGCCTCCTCATGCGAATTCGAGTCTTCCGCACATGGGACACCGGCCGCGCGTGATCTGTGACAGCCGCCGCCTCAGCCCTCCGCGATGGCGGCCAACGGCGGCGTGCGGGCGGCACGGATGGCGGGCAGGATCGCCGCGCCGACGCCGACGAACGCGGACGCCACCAGCATCACGATCACGGTGGACCAGGGCACCACCACGGAACCGAGGCCCTCGTCGCGCAGCGCGTGCACGAGCGAGACGCCCAGCAGCACGCCGAGCACCAGGCCGAGCGCGGCGCCGAAGACGGCGATGAGCATGGACTCCAGGTAGATCGAGCGGCGCACCTGCGACCGGATCAGGCCGATCGCACGGAGCATGCCGATCTCGCGGCGCCGCTCCACCACCGACAGCGCGAGGGTGTTGACGATGCCGAGGATCGCGATCACCACCGCGAGACCGAGCAGCCCGTACAGCACGCCCATGAGCGCCGTGATCGCCTGTCCCGCCTGCTCCTTGAGGTCGTCCTGATCGTCGACGTTGACCACCAGCAGCGGCTTCACGGCCTCCCGCAGGCGCTCCTTGAGGTCGCTCACCGACGTGCCCTCGGCGGCGTCGACGAACACCGACTGCGGGGTGACGAGGGGCGTCGATGCGCCGCTCGCGGGCGGGTAGAGGGTGTTCATGTCGGCCGCGGTGATCACGGGGCCGGACAGGGAACCGCCGGTGCCGGCGTAGATCCCGGTCACCGTGAGCTTCGTCTTCGCGGCGCCGACGGCCGACATCGGCTCGACGACGGAGCCCACGTCCCAACCGCGCTCGCGCGCGGTGCGGTCGTCCACGAGCAGCCCGCCCGGCTTCAGCGCCAGCTCGCCCGAGGTCCGGGTGAGGTTGAAGGCGCTGGTGATGTCACCGTCGATCCCGAGCGCGCTGAGCCGATCGCCCCCGAGTCGCACGGGCACGCCGTAGAGGATCGTCTTCGCGCCGACGCCGGGCACGTCCTTGATGGCGGTGAGCGCGGCGGGCGGCATGCCGAGCGACGGGGCCTGCAGCATGAGGTCGGAGCGGATGCCCTGGTCGACCTGGGCGTCGATCGACTTCTGCATGGACGCGCCGAGCGTGCCGATGACGCCGACCAGCGCCACGCCGATCACCAGCGCGAACGCGGTGGCGGTGGTGCGCTGCGGGTTCCGCATCACGTTGGTGCGGCCCAGCCTGCCCGCAGGGCCGAAGGGCGCGGCGATGACCTTGCCGATACCGCCGAGCAGCGGCCCGACGAGGGCGGGCCCGCCGATGACGATGGCCAGGATCAGGCCGAAGCCGGCGATGCCGACCTCGATCGCGGCCGTCGAACCGACCTCGGTGGTCGCCACGAAGAGCAGCGCCAGGGAGCACAGCAGCAGCGCCGCGCCGACCGCCCCGCGCACGAGCAGCGACTGCGGCGAGCCGCCGTCCTGCGCGCGCATCGCGGCGACGGGCGGCACCCGGGAGGCCCGCACGGCGGGGATCAGTGCGGAGATCACCGTGACGACGGTGCCGACCACCATCACCGTGATCACCACCGACGGGCTGACGGCGAGGCCGCCGTCGGGGAATCCCGCGCCCGCGGCGGTGACGCCGGCGCGCAGCAGCACCGCGAGGCCGATGCCGACGGCGAGCCCCAGCGCGCTGCCGACCACGCCCACGACGAGCGCCTCCAGCACGACCGAGTTGCGCACCTGCTCCCGGCCGGCGCCGATCGCACGCAGCAGGGCGAGCTCGGAGAGGCGCTGCGCGACGAGCATCGAGAAGGTGTTGTAGATGATGAAGACGCCCACGAGGAGGCCGATGAGGCCGAACGCCACCAGGAAGTAGTTGAGGAAGCTCAGCCCCTGGTTGATCGTGTCCTCGAACTCCTGCCGCACCTGCGCGCCGGTCTGCACGTTCAGGTCGGGCAGGCGCTCGGCGAGCGCGTCCCGCAGCTGCTCGGGCGAGGTGCCCTGGGCGGCGCCCACCTCGATGTACGGGGCGGTCGCGCCGTCGCCGAACAGCTTCTGCGCCTCGTCCTTCGCGAACAGCGCGCCGAGGTAGCCACCGGAATCGGTGGAGATGGTGTACAGCCCGACGATCGTGACGTCGGTCGGGCCGGGCGAGTGCGGCGCGACGATGGTGGTCTTCGACCCCACCGGCAGCTTCAGCCGTTCGGAGGCGGACTCGTTGAGCACCATCTCGTTCGGGGCCGACGGTGCCCGGCCGGAGGTGATCTTCAGGCCGTCGGGGTCGAGGTTCTCCCCGGGCGGCAGGTAGGCGCCGCCGACCTGGGGCGCGCCGGTGGGCGAGACCACGTCGCCGTTGCCGTCGCGCAGGGCGATGGTGCCGGTGACGGCGGGGACCACGACGCGCACGCCCGGCACCGTCTTCACCTGGTCCACGACGGACAAGGGCACTCCCGGTCCCGGCGGGCCGAATCCGCCCTGTCCCTGGGCGTTCTCGGGGGAGATCCGGGCGTCGACGCCGACGGCGATCTTGTCGGAGATCCCGTCGAAGGCCTTCGACAGGGTGCCGGTGAAGACCATGGAGCCGGCGATGAAGGACGTGCCGAGCAGCACGGAGAGCACCGTCAGGACGAGGCGCCCCTTGTGCGCCAAGAGGTTCCGCAGCGCCACCCGGCGCATCGGGTTGGCCATCAGCGGGCGACGAGCTCGTCGAGGTGGATCATCTTCTCAAGCACCCGTTCCGCGGTGGGGCTGCGCATCTCGTCGACGATGCGACCGTCGGCGAGGAAGACCACGCGGTCGGCGTAGGACGCGGCGCGCGGGTCGTGGGTGACGATGACGACGGTCTGCCGGTAGTCGTCGACGGCGGCGCGCAGGATGGACAGCACCTCGGCGCCGGAGCGCGAATCCAGGTTGCCCGTGGGCTCGTCGCCGAAGATGATCTCCGGCCGGCCGACAAGCGCGCGGGCGCAGGCGACGCGCTGCTGCTGGCCGCCGGACAGCTCGGTGGGGCGGTGGCCCAGGCGGTCGCGCAGCCCGAGCCGGTCGATCACCGCGTCGAGCCACTGCTGATCGGGCTTGCGGCCCGCGATGTCCAGCGGCAGCGTGATGTTCTCGATCGCGGTGAGGGTGGGCACCAGGTTGAAGCTCTGGAAGACGAAGCCGATCCGGTCGCGCCGCAACTGCGTGATCTGCTTGTCGTTGAGTGAGGTCAGTTCCGTACCGCCCACCTGCACCGAGCCGCCCGACGCCGCGTCGAGGCCCGCGAGGCAGTGCATGAGCGTCGACTTACCCGAGCCCGACGGCCCCATGATCGCCGTGAACTCCCCCGCCCGGAAGTCGACCGAGACCCCGGCGAGGGCGTGCACGACGTTGTCGCCCTCGCCGTAGACCTTGGTGACGCCGACGGCCCGCGCGGCCACCGTCTCGGGCGTGGGGAGCGTCGCCGGCGCGAACGGAGTCTGTGACATGTCAACGAGAATGCCAGAATCTCGTCACCTGCGACATCGGGGCGATCCCCCACACCGAACCGGACACCGCGGGTGGCGCCCGGCGGCATCCGTCATGATGGACCGATGCGCCTCGAACCTCGGATCCTCACGCAGCTCTCCGGCGTGCTCGACCTGCGCGACGGCAAGTTCTTCGGCAGCTGCTTCGGGCACCGCGTGCCCGACGACCTGCTGGCCGCCGTGACGGTGCACGGCGCCGCGACCAACCGTGCCACCGCCGGCTTCGCGTCCCCGTCGCGGGCGCAGGCGGCGATGCCCGTCGAGCTCGAGCACTGGGACGACGTGCCGCCGGCGGACGGCGAGTGGGACACGGTCCTGCACACCCAGCTGTGCGTGGACACGTCCGGCACGGTCGAGTGGTTCTCGCCCACCGCGGACGGCCCCGGCGAGGTGCTGGAGTTCCCCATGGCCCGCGGCTTCTACGAGGTCGAGGCCGCGGCGCGGCACGCCGGCGAGGGCGCCGATCACTGGCGGCTGCGGTTCTGGTCCTCCCCGGAGTACGGCCCGGACCTCGCCGAGATCCGCGAGATCGCCCTCCTCGCCCGCTGACCGCGGCGCCCCACCACCGCCCTCGCCGCCCGCGGGTTGGCCGAATGCGCCCGCCGCGCGACGCGCCCCGCTACTGTGATCGCAACATCGGGGTTCGGGGGGACCACATGGGTACATCTGCGCTCCGCGCGTTCCAGGCGGGCATCGCGTCGCTGGGGATCGGGATCGGCGAGTTCGAGGCGGTCCCGCGCGACGCCGCGCTCGCGCGCCGCGCCTTCGAGGCCGCCACCACCGCCGATCCGGGCATGGCCGACGCCTGGCTGGGCCGCGTCGCCGCTGCGGAGAACACCGCCGAGGTGCTCGCCGCACTGCACCGCACCGCCGAGTCGCTCGGCGCCGCCGCCCGTCGCGTCGGGCTCGCGCCGGGCGCGCTGACCGGCACCTTCGCCACCGGCCTCTACGTCGACTACCCGCTGCGCGACGCCGCCACCGCGCACGTCGCCTACGCCGCGCGCCTGCTCGCCGACGGTGCGCCCGAGGAGGCCGAGCGCGTCCTCGACGCCGCCCCGTCGTGCCCCATCGCGCGGTACCAGCGCGCGGTCGTCGCCGCCCGGTCCCGACGGTGGCCGGACGCCCTGACCGCGCTCGACGGCCACGCAGACTGGGACGACACCGTGCTCTCGGCGGCGGCGGCCACCGTCGCCGGCTCGGCGGCCGCGCAGCTCGGGCGGTTCGCCGAGGCCGCCCGGCTGCTGACGGTCGCGGCCGAGGGGCCGGTGCCCGGCGCCGCGGCGGCGGCCCGCTACTGCCACGCCCTCGTGCTGCGCGAGCAGGGCGACGAGGACCGGGCCCGAGAGCTGCTGGAGCGGGCGGCACCGTCGTACCCGCCGGCGGAGGCGGCGCTGCGCGACCCGGGCCACCGCCTGGTGCTCGACGCGCCGGAGGCCCCCGGCCCTGCCGCGGAGGCGGCCGGCGCCGGCGACGAGCTGCTGGCCGCGGCCGCCGACGAGTTGGAGCGGCAGGTGGGGCTGCGCGAGGTGAAGGAGCAGGTCACCCGCCTGCGCACCACGATGCAGCTGGCGAAGGTGCGCGCCGACCGCGGCCTGTCGAGCGGGAGTCGCTCGCTGCACCTCGCCTTCACCGGCCCGCCCGGCACGGGCAAGACGACGGTGGCGCGCATCGTCGCGCGGATGTACCGCGGGCTCGGGCTGCTGGCGACCGACACCGTGGTCGAGTGCTCCCGGCGCGACCTGGTGGGCCAGTACCTCGGCGCCACCGCCCAGAAGACCTCCGCGGTGATCGACTCCGCGCTGGACGGCGTGCTCTTCATCGACGAGGCCTACACGCTCGTCCAGGAGGGCCTGACCGGCGGCGATGCCTTCGGCCAGGAGGCGATCGACACGCTGCTGGCGCGGATGGAGAACGACCGCGACCGGCTGGTGGTGATCGTGGCGGGCTACGACGCCGAGATCGACCGGTTCCTGGGCTCGAACGAGGGCCTGGCCTCGCGGTTCGCGCGGCGCATCCGGTTCCCCGGCTACAGCCCCGGCGAGCTCGCCGAGATCGGCGCCGCGATGGCCCGCTCGCGCGACGCGCTGCTCACCGGCGAAGCCGCGGAAGTGCTGGAGGTCTGCTGCGCCGGCGTCGCCGACCGGCTGGACCGCCTCGGGAACGGCCGCTTCGTACGGAACGTCATCGAGGCGGCCGAGGAGGAGCGGGAGCTGCGGCTCGCCGACTCCGGCGTGGACCTCACCGGCGTCGACGAGGCCGTGCTCATGCGGATCGAGGCGGCCGACATGGCGCGGGCCCTCGACGGGGTGCTCGGCGCCGCGGTCTGACCCGACTCGCTCAGCGGGACTCGGCGACGTTAGCGGCGTAGGCGTCGCTGTTCGACGGCCCGGTCCCGGTCATCATCACCTCGTCGGCGAGCCGGTCGGCGGCCTCCAAGTCGATCCCGGTCTCCCGCTGGCTGTGCACCAGGAAGATCTCTCCGCCGAGCGAGGGCTCGTCGCCCGCGTAGACCATGCACTCGACGACGATGAGGTCGGTCTCCGCCTTGACGACGTGCGACGTCAACCGCACCCCCAGGCTGAGGACGTCGCCGACGTGCAGCGGGCGCAGGTAGGTGAAGGCCTGGCCGGCGTGAAGGATCGCGGAAAGGTTGCAGCCCGGGATGGCCTTCCCGACCACCCCGGACGCGGCCTGCAGCATCGGGGCGCCGAGCATGGTGGCCGGCACCGCCACGTCGTCGGGGAGGCGGCGGCTGACCGCGTAGGGGACGTCCCAGCTGCGGGTGGCGCGGGCGAAGGACCGCACCGTTTCCGCGCCGATCTCGTAGGCATCGGGGAACCACAGTTCCCATTCGTCGGCGACGGCCACGGTCACTCCTCGAGGGCTCTGCCCTCGTTCAGCGGTGGAGGGACGCACAAGGATAACCACAGGTCGGGTGCGATCCCAAACCCAACACAGCCCTCTGACAACACGACGTGTCACGTGGCGCCCGCCTCGGTGACACGGCGCTCGTTCGGCACTAGCGTCGAGGGTATGTGGAGGACGAACTCACTGCGCGTCGCCGTCGTCGGCGCCGGGATCGGCGGGCTGGCGGTGGCCTCCGGCCTGCAGCGCGCCGGCGCCGAGGTGATCGTCCTGGAACAGGCCGCCCGTTTCCTGCCCCGCGGTTCGGGACTCTCGTTGTTGTCCAACGGTTTCGCCGCGCTCCGCTCGCTCGGCCTGGAGGAGCGGGTGCGGGCGGTCGTGGCCGACGGTCCGCCGTCCGTCCCGTACGGCACCCGCCGCGCGGACGGCACCCGGCTCAGCGTCTTCTCTCCCGCCACCCTCGCCGAGCTGCGCGTGGTGGACCGCACCGACCTGCATCGCGCCCTGCTCCGGGACCTGGCCCCGGACACCGTCCGGCCGGGCATCCGGGTGGAGGGCCTCAGCCGGGAGACGCTGGACCTGGGTCCGAGCGGCCTGCTCGAGGACTGGCACGTCCTGATCGGCGCCGACGGCATCCGCAGCCGGGTGCGCGGCAGCCACGCCGGCGACCCGGGCGCGGCGTACTGCGGATACGGCGCCTGGCGGGGCATCACCGACGGTCCCGTCGCGCTGACCGACAGCGGGGAGAGCTTCGGCCGGGGCGAGCGGTTCGGTTACGTCCCGCTCGCCGACGGCCGCGTCTACTGGTTCGCGGTGCGGCCCGCCGCCGACGACGACCTGCCCGAACCCGGACAACTCCTCGAGCGCTACCGGGACTGGCACGACCCGATCCCCGATCTGCTCGCCGCGACCGCCCCGGAGCGCATCGGCTACCAGCCCATCGAACGGCTCGCGCACCCGCTGCGCACCTACGCGCGCGGCCCGGCGGCGCTGGTCGGCGACGCGGCGCACGCCATGCCGCCCACCCTGGGGCAGGGCGCGAACCTGGCGCTGGAGGACGCGGCCGTGCTGGTCTCGCTGCTCCGGCCGATCGCGCGCGATCACGATCCGCGCGACATCCCGACCAAGCTCGCCGCCTACGACAAGGCCCGCAGGCCGCGCACGCAGTCCATCGCGCGGCAGGGGCACCTGCTGGGCGCCGCGCTGCAGGCGCCCACGCCGCTCCTCGCCCGCGGGCGCGACCTGGCGATGCGTGCCGCCCCGAACCGGATGATGGACCGGGTCTTCCGCAGCGCGCAGCGCTGGTCGCCGCCCGACTGAGGGCCCTCGCCCGACGACGCGCCGCGCCCCGGTTCGGGGACGCGGCGCTCGCCGCTAGAGCAGGGGGATCGCGTCGAGGACGCCGCTGAGCAGTCCGCCGCCGGAGTCCGAGCCCGACGAGGTGGACGCGCCCGGGACGGAGGCCGAGACACCCGCGTCCGCGGACGAAGCCCCGCCGCCCGCACTCGATCCGCCCGCGCCGCTCGTCCCGGTGGATGCGGACCCGCCCGACCCGGTCGACGTCACTCCGCCGGCGGTGCCGGTGGCGCCCTCGGCGCTCGCGCCGGTGGATCCGGTCCCCGCGAGCGACGCGGCGGTGTCGCGCTCCGAACCGGCCGATGACGCACTCCCGGCCGCGCCTGAGCCCGCGACCTGGGCGGTCGAATCCGCGTCGAGTGAGCCGGCTCCCGTCGCGCCCGAGCCCGCGCCGCCGGAGGCGTCCGGGGCGCCCGCTCCGCCGGAGGCGCCCGGGGCGCCCGCTCCGCCGGTGGCGGCGGGGACCGCGCGACCACCACCCGCGGCGGGGGGCCCCTGCGGTGCCGCACCCTGCGGAGCGGTGCCCTGCGGTGCCACGCCCTGCGGGGCGGTGGAGCCCTGGGGGGCGGTGCGGCCCGTGCCGCCTCCGGAGCCCGTGTTCGCGCCGGTACCCGATCCGCCGCCCTGCTGGGCCGCGCCGACGGGCTGCCCCGCGGCGCCCTGCTGCCCGGCGCCACCCTGGGCACCGCCGCCCTGGGCCGTGGCGGCCTGCGCACCGCCGCCGCCCGCTCCGCCCGCGCCGCTCGTGCGGCCCGAGGCGCCGGGAGCTGCAGCACCCGCACCGTTCCCGCCCGCGCCGGAGCCGGCTCCGGCACCGTTGGAGCTCTGCCCGCCCGCGGCCGCAGGCGCACCCGCGGCAGGCCCCGCGGGCCTCGCCGAGCCCCCGGGCTCGACGGCACCCGGGGCACTCCCCGGCGCACCGGGTTTCGCCGTGCCCGCCGTGCCCGCCGTCCCGGCGGTCGATGCCGGACCGCCCGGTTTCGTCGTGCCCGCGGGCTTCGCGGGGGCGCCGGGCTTGCCCGGGCCCGCCGGCTGCACCGGGGCGGGCGGCTTCGACGGGTCGCCACCCGCCTGGGCTGTGCCCGCGCCGAGCCAGATCGAACCCACCGCGACGGCGGCGGCCGCCGATGCGGTCATCCGCGTCACCGATGCGGCCGTCCCGGTGTTCTTACGGTGCCGCCCCTGATACCTGGACATGAATTCTCCTTCTCCCATCGCGCACGACCATTCCTTCGAGCGGGCGAACGGGCGTCCACAGCGCAGCACCGATCACCGTGCGCCTGCGACACGGCCGCGACACACGGATGAGAAGCATTGGAGTGAAAAAGATTTCAGAGGTGGTTGCTATGGCTACCGATTCGACCCACCTCTGAGCAAACACGACCGGGCGAGCGGATTCCAGGAAACACGGGTAACGAAAACAACACGATGTGAACGCGACCACAATGCACGGAAAGCGACTTCGGCAACTCTCTTCCCCAGCGTGAAGAACAGGGTGTTTCGCGGTGGTAATTTTTCCGATCACACCCGGCAACCGCGCCTTTCACGAGCCCGGGCGCCGCCGGCCGGGACGCCGGCTCACGGTCGCGCGGTCACGTCCGCGTCGGCCGACCGCGAGCCCTCGGTGTCCCGGTTCTCCGGCAACGGCTCGAACGCGGTCTCGCGCAAGCGGGACGAGCAGAGAGCGAGAACACCGAGAGTGACGGCGAGGTATCCGACGACGCCGATCCAGTGACCGTCGAAGGCGATCAGCAGCCACGTGGCGGTACCGGCGGCGGTCGCCCCGCCGATCGCGGATCCCACCTGGTAGGTGGCCGAGATGGCGGTGTAGCGGACCTCCCGCGGGAACTGCTCGCCGAGGAACGCCGGGATCGGCCCCTGGGCCGCGCCGACCACGAACCCGGACACGACGCTGATCGCGTAGGTCGCGGCCAGGTGGTGCAGCGGAACGATCGCGAAGTACGCGACGTAGACGGCCAGGATGAGACCTGCTCCCCCGATCATCACCTTCTTGCGGCCGATCCGGTCCGACAGCAGCGCGAAGAACGCCGCCCCGGGGATCAGGGCGATCGCGCCGGCCAGGCTGATCAGGAGATTGTCGGTGTCGCCGTAGCCGATCTCGGTCATGTAGGTGAGCATGAACACCGAGGTCACGTAGGCCAGCGTGATGTACCCGAAGGAGATGCCCACCGCGCACAGCACCACCGCGGGGAACCGGCGCAGCACGGTGAAGATGGGCAGCGGCTGCGCCTTCCGGTCTTCGCCGGGATGGGGCGCCGACTCCTGCGGGGCGCGCAAACGCATCACGAGGCCGAAGACCACGAGCACGCCGCCGAGTAGGAACGGGATCCGCCAGGCACCACCGGCCAGCCCGGCCCCGGAGATCGCATCGCCCGAGAGCGCACTGACCAAGGTGAACACGGCGATGCCGAGCACCGTCCCGATCCCGATCCCCACGCTGGTGAAGCTGCCCCAGAGACCGCGCCGGTCGTCGGGCGCGCTCTCGATCCCGATCAGGGCCGCACCGCCCCATTCGCCGCCCGCCGCGAAGCCCTGCACGATGCGCACCAGCACGAGCAGCACCGGGGCGAGCATCCCGACGCTGTCCGCCGTCGGCAGGCAGCCCAGGACGAAGGTCGACAGGCCCATGACCAGCAGGGTCAGGATGAGCATCGGGCGCCGGCCCACCTTGTCGCCGAAGTGGCCGATCACGAGGCCGCCGAGGGGCCGGGCGAGGAAGCCCGCCCCGAACGTGAGGAAGGAGACCAGGGTGCCCACCATGGGGCTGAGGTCGGGGAAGAAGATCTTCGGGAAGACGAGCGCCGCGGCGAGCCCGTAGATCGAGAAGTCGTAGTACTCCATCGCGGTGCCGAAGCCGGAGACGGTGAAGATCTGCCGCGCGGACGGGCGCGCGGAGTGCTGGTGGGTTGCCATGGTCGAAGTCCGATCAGAAGGTGAAGAGGCCGAGTTCTGCGGCCTCGAAGGGGGTTCCGGCCCGGTAGGACAGCGCGAAGGCGTCCAGGTCCAGGGCGACGGTGAGGAGGGTGCTCCACTGCTCGACGAGCGGGAGCGAGACGTCGGGGCGCATGATCTGGGGCGCCGTACCGTCGGCCGCGAGGGCCTTCGCGCGCGCCTGGCCGGTGCCGGAGCACAGGTCCGCCCGCCGGGCGGTCATGTCGTCCATCCGCAGGTCGGTCGACGATTCCACACGCGGGATCGTGTCCCCCGCCGCCAGTTCCGGGTCGAGGAAGTGGTTGGTGTGGAACAGCCAGCCGTCCTCGCCCGGACGGACGACCGCCGTTCCCGCGGGGGACATCTCGATGCTCGCGGCCCGGCCGTGCCGGTCGGCGACGGTCAACACCGTCGACGCGCTGACCCGCGCGCTCCGGACGAGGTCGACGGCGTGGTCGACGCCCGTCGCCTCCTCGATGACGCGGCGTGCGACCGCGTGCACCGGCACGCCCGGGGCGCCCCCGTCCGAGCGGTGGTTGAGGATGTTGAAGTGGACGCCGACACCGGCGTCGTTGAGGCCGATCTTGCCGGACACGCCGAACTCGGTGAACAGTTTGAACCGCAGGCCGGTGTTCCCGACCCCCGCCAGCAGGAGCCCGTCCGGCGCGAGGTGGTCGTGCCAGTCCCAGGTCTGGAGGGTCTCGGGCGCCGCGCCGGGGAGGGCCCGCACCATCGTCGAGCACTCCCCCTCGCGAGACGGCGCGGTGCGGGCGAGGATCTCGGTGCGGGCGTCGAGGAGGGCGACCGCGGCGAGGGGCGTCCCCGCGCCGGCGGCGAGTCCGTCGACCTCGGCGGCGAGGTGCGGAGCCCAGGCGGCCAGTTCGTCGTGGCTCGCGGCCGCGACCTCGGCGACCACGCCCGGGGCGATCCCGAGTTCCGCGAAGTGGGCCGCGTAGAGCGCACTGATGCGCCGGATCCGCGGCGCGAAGCGGGCGCCCCTAGCACGGCCGGCCGCGGCGCCGGTCGGGGTCGTCGTGATGTCGGTGTGGAGCTGCACCCGGTCCTCTTCTCGATCATGCGCGGCGCCCGGCGCCGCGACTGTGATCCAGACCATAAAAAAGTTAAACGTTTAATACAACGGGTTGCGCCCGTAGGATTCCGAGGATGCGGCGACGGGGCTTGACCATCAGGGACGTGGCGGCCCGCGCCGGCGTCTCGACCGCCGCGGTCTCCCAGGCGCTCAACGGCACCGGCACACTGTCGGCGGCGACGCGGGCGCGGATCGTCGAGGTCGCGGAGGAGATGGGCTACCAGGCCGACGCCATCGCCCGCGGCCTGCAGGGCGCCCGGCTCGGCACGGTCGGCCTGGTCCTCCGCTCGCTGGACGCGCTCGAGGACTACAACCCCGAGGGCGTGGACGTCTTCTCCCGCATCGCCGGGATGCTCAGCGTCGAGCTGCTCGAGCGCGGCAGGGGCGTCATGCTGCTGCGCGACCTCGTCACGCATGCCGCCCCGCCGCTCGCCTATTCGATGGACGGCTACATCGTGGTGAACCCGCACCACGACGACCCGGTGCTCCGGCGACTCGACGAGCGCGGCCTGTCCTACGTCACCATCGGGCGCGACCCGGGCCGCCCCGACCGGGTCGACTGGGTCTCCACGGACGACGACGCTGGGATGACGCGGATGCTCGACCACCTCGCGGACACCGGCGCCCGGCGCATCCTGCTCGTCCGCGGCACCGACCCGAACGCATGGAACATCGACAGCGAGAACGCCTTCCGACGCTGGTGCGCCGAGACCGGCCGCGCCGATCCGGTGGTCGTCACCGTGCCGGAACGGGCCGGGGTCGACGGGGGCCGCGCCTTCGCCGGCGCCCTGGCCGACGGCGCGCACGGCCGCCTCCCCGACGCGATCGTCTGCATGACGGGCCGGCACGCCGCGGGCACCGTCGCCGCGCTCGCCGAGCGCGGGATCCGCGTTCCCGACGCGCTGCTCGTCGCCACCATGTCCGATTCCGAGCACTCCCGCACCGCGACCCCGTCGATCACCTGCATGACCGGGGCGGTGAAGGACGAGGTGCGCGCGACCGTCGCGATGCTGCTCGCGATCCTGGCGGGAGCCCCGCCCGGAGAGCCGGCGCAGATCCACACCGAGGTCGTGGTCCGGGCGTCGACGGTGCCGCCGCGGCCACCGGACGACTGACCCCCGGCGCGCGGGATCGCAGGGGAAGGCGCATAATTCGTTCATGTCCTTCGCTCATCGAAGCGTTTCGGAGCTGGTCGGCCAGGCGGTCGGCGATCCGCTCGCGCCGTTCGCGCTCCGGCCCGAGAAGCAGCACGTCATCGCTCCCGGCGGGGACGCGGTGGTGGGCTACGCGATGCGGCTCGGCGTGGTGGTCGCGAGCGGCGACCCCGTCGGCCTCACCGGCGAGGCCCGCGCCGCGGCGATCGCGGAGATCGTGCGGCGCGCCGGGCGCCGGCCGATCGCGGTCCTCGGCGCGGGCGAGGCGTACCGCCCGCTCTGGGAGGCGCACGGCCTGCGGGCCGTGCCGATCGGCCGCGACGTCGTGATCGACACCGGATCCTTCGACCTCGTGGGCCGACGGTTCCGCAACCTGCGGCAGGCGGTCTCCCGCACCCGCAACGCGGGCGTCACCGTCGAGATCGTGCGAGAGGGCGACGTCACCGACCTGGAGCGGCAGGCCGTCCGCCGGATGGAGACCCTCGCGGGGCACGATCCCACCCGCGGCTTCTCGATGATCCTGGGGCGCATGCTCGACGGCGCCACGCCCGACGGGGTCTTCGCCCTCGCCAGGACGGCCGACGGCACCGTCTGCGCCGCGCACCGGTACCTGCCCGCCGGACCCGAGGACCTCTCGCTCGACCTGCCGCTCCGCGCGCGCCGGGCGCCCAACGGCGTGGACGAGCGGCTCACGCTGGAGACCATCGTGTGGGCGCGCGACCACGGCTACAAGCGCGTCTCCCTCGCCTTCGCACCCTTCCCCGACCTGTTCGCCGACGACGCGACGGCCCTGCGGCATCCGTGGGCCCGCGCCGCGGCCCGGCGGGCCGTGCACGCCTTCGACCCGCTGCTGCACGTCGAGCGGCTGTACCGCTACCTGCGCAAGTACCGCTCCTTCGACCAGGAGCGCGCGGTCCTGCTGCGGCCGCGCCAGGTCGTCCGGGTCGCGGCCGCGCTGATCCTGCTCGAGTTCGGCCGCTACGGCCAGGGCGGCCGACTCTGAACCGGCGCCGCGCCGTCAGGCCCGTGGAAGGCGGTCCTGCGCGCCGTCGACACCGAGGATTCTGCGACCGTAGGTCGTCACCAGCGCGGCGCGTTCGGCTCCGCGCGGGGCGCCCGGCGTGCACGCGAGCTGGTTGACCGCGGTGATCGCCGCCATCACCGCGACGCGCCGCGCGGCGGGATCGGCGTCATCGACGCTGCCGTACAGGTGGACCCATTCGCCGACGTAGGCCCGCTGAGGCTCGATGAGGACTGCGCTCTCCCGCTCGGCGAGCTCGCCGATCTCGGAGACGATCGCCTGCGTCATCCCGGGGTGGCGCACCGCGAAGCCCGCGTACCGCCCCACGATCGCGTGGAGCGCAACACCGGGGTCGTCGGTGGCGGCGAGTACCTCGTCGAGATCCACCTGGACGAAACCGTTGGCGCGATGCAGGGCCGAGGAGAGGATCTCCTCCTTACTGGCGAAGTGGTTGTAGAGGCTCGACGGCGCGAGGTCGACCGCGGCGGCGATGTCCTCCAGCGCGACCCCGTCGTAAGTCCGGGCCGCGAACAGCTCGACCGCGGCAGCGAGGATCTGCTCACGCTTGGCGATCCGGGCGAGGCCTCGCGGCGCGGCGACGGACGGCGAGTCGGCAGCGAGCGGGCCCGTCGCGGCGCGGGACACCAAGGCGGACAGGAGCGAGCGCATCGGCGGCTCGGTCGACTCCGTGGCGTGCATCGCCGTGCTGAGCAGGACGCCGAGCACCGCGATCGATCGGGCCCTCGCCCCGGCACCGCCGCCCGGCGCCGCGACCGCCGCGTCGAGGTCCGCCAGGAGGGACTCGCGGACCGCAGCGACGGCGTCCGCCGGGAGGTAGCGGGCCTCCCGGATCCAGAGCCGGCCCGCGGCGCGGTGCGCGAGCATCCGGTCGATCAGGGGTCCGAACCGGTCCGCCTCCGACCCCGCAGCGAGCGCCTCCCGCAGGCCCTGGACGTAGCCCTCGAAGGCCGCCGCGAGCATCGCCTCCTTGTTGGCGAAGTGCCGGTACAGGGCGGACGGGCGCACGCCCACGGCCTCGGCGACGGTGCTCATCGCGACGTTCTCGTAGCCGCGGGCCGCGAACGCCGCGGCGGCGGCATCGATGATCAGCTCGCGCCGGTTGGCCGGCCGCGAGCGCACCACCGATGTCGTCTCCATGGCGTACAAGACTAGGGCGCCTAGATCATGTACCCGCCCCCGCACACCAGAGTCTGCGCGCTGACGTAGTCGGACTCCGGCCGGCACAGCAGGTACACGGCGCCGGCGGCCTCCTGGGGAGTGCCCGCGCGGCCGAGCGGGATCTGGGCCGCCATCGCGTCGAGCAGCTGGGGATTGACGCCCACCTTGATCTCGCGTCCCGCGACGTCGATGCTGCCGTCGCCGCCGGCCGGGGCCTCGGTCAGGCGCGTGGTGATGAGTCCGAAGGCGACGGTGTTGACGGTGACGTTGTACCTGCCCCACTCCTTGGCGATCGTCTTGGTCAGACCCGTCACGCCCGCCTTCGCCGCGGCGTAGTTGGCCTGCCCCGCGTTGCCGCCGAGCCCGGCGATCGAGGAGATGTTGACGACCTTGCGGCAGGGCACCTCACGGCCCTCCGCGCGGGCGGCCTTGACGAGGCCCGAGATCACCGGCTGGGCGGCGCGCAGGATCCGGAACGGGGCCTTGAGGTGCACGTCGAGGATCGCGTCCCACTGCTCGTCGGTCATCTTCTGCACGACCGAGTCCCACGTGTACCCGGCGTTGTTGACGATGATGTCGAGCCCGCCGAGCTCGTCGACGGCCGTGCCGACGAAGCGCTCGGCGAAGCCCTCCTCGGTGACGCTGCCGGCGCAGGCCACGGCGCGGCCACCGGCGGCCTCGATGTCGGCGACGGTCTGCGCGGCCGGAGCCTCGTCGAGGTCGTTGACCACGACGGCGGCGCCGTCGGCGGCGAGCTTGAGGGCGATCTCGCGGCCGATGCCGCGGCCGGAGCCGGTGACGACGGCGACCTTGCCGGTCAGTGCGGACATAGGTGGTACTCCTTCGGGGTGGGGGTCAGAGATCGACGACGGCGGTGCCCGTGAGGGTCGTGGTGCCGTCGGCGAGGGAGACGGTGAGGTCCAGGGTGGCGGTGCTCGCGGCCCCGTCGACCGCGACGACCGTGCCCCGGCAGACGGGCTCCGCATGCACGGGCGTGATGGCGACGAACCGCACCGCGAAGCTGCGGATGCGCTCCACGCCGACCCAATCCGTCAGCAATCGGCCCAGGTGCGCCATGCCGAGCATGCCGTGGGCGAAGACGTCGTCGAGTCCGGCGGAGCGGGCGACGTCGAGGTCGATGTGCATGGGGTTGTGGTCGCCGCTCGCGCCCGCGAACAGGGCGAGGGTGGTGCGGGTGATCTCGCCGACGGCGAGCGGGGGCAGCTCCGTACCCACCTCGATGGTCGTGCTCATGCGGCGGCCTCCTGCGGGCGACGGACGACGATCGTCGAGGTGGCGGTGGCGACGGGCTCGCCGTCGCGAAGGAACTCGGACTGCTTGACCAGGAACTCGAGGGCACCGCCGCTCTTGACGTAGACGTCGACGATGTTCTCCCGCACGGTGATCCGGTCTCCGGCGCACACGACGGAGTGGTGGTCGAAGCGCTGCTCGCCGTGCAGGATGTGGCGCAGGTCGATCCCGAGCGCGCCGAGGTAGCCGAAGGGCTCCGGTGCCTCGAGCGCCAGGCTGAAGACGAAGGTCGGCGGCGCGGGCAGGTCGCGATGGCCTGCGGCCCGGGCCGC
The DNA here is from genome assembly GCF_049844855.1 of Tsukamurella sp. DT100. NCBI lineage: Bacteria > Bacillati > Actinomycetota > Actinomycetes > Mycobacteriales > Tsukamurellaceae > Tsukamurella > Tsukamurella sp. DT100. The sequence continues at coordinate 338,842 of NZ_JBNCLV010000002.1, read as the reverse complement.
GTCGAGATCGGTGAACACGGGGTCGGTCTCGCCGATCGCCTGCGCGAAGAAGCGCAGCCGGCCGCGCTCGACGTCGACGGCGAACTCGGGCAGCGCCAGGGCCAGGGCGGCGTCGCGGTCGATCACCGGTCACCCCGCTCGTACAGCGTCACCACGGCCGCCCCGCCGAGCCCGATGTTGTGCTGCAGGGCGAGGGTCGCACCGTCGACCTGGCGGGCGCCGGCCTCGCCGCGCAGCTGCCAGGACAGCTCCGCGCACTGGGCGAGGCCCGTCGCGCCGAGGGGATGTCCCTTGGACAGGAGGCCACCCGACGGGTTGGTGACCACCGCGCCGCCGTAGGTGTTGTCGCCGTCCTCGATGAACTTCTCCGCGGTGCCGTCCGGGGTGAGCCGCAGGGATTCGTAGGAGAGGATCTCGTTCGCCGTGAAACAGTCGTGCAGTTCCACGACCCGCACGTCTCCCGGGGCGACGCCCGCGGCCTCGTACACCTGATCAGCGGCGCGGCGGCTCATGTCCGCGCCCACGAGGTTCATCAGCGAGCCGTCGAATGTCGCGGCGCCGTCCGTGGTCATCGCCTGCGCGGCGATCGCGACCGTCGTGCGCAGGCCGCGGGCGCGGGCGAACTCCTCGCTCACGATGATCGCGGCGGCGGCCCCGCAGGTGGGCGGGCAGCACTGCAGGCGCGTGAGCGGACCGAAGATCTGGGGAGAGGTCAGCACCTGCTCGACGGTGACCGGGTCCCGGAACACTGCGAACGGGTTGTTCGCGGCGTGGTTGCGGGCCTTGACCGCCACCTTGGCGAAGGTCTCCGGTGCGACGCCGTAGCGCTCGGCGTACTCGGCGCCCGCGCCGCCGAAGAGCTGGGCGGCGAACGGCGCTTCACTTACACCGTTCCGCTCCTCCGCGATCGCCATGAAGTCGACGAACGGGCTCGGCCGGTCGGGCCACTTGATGGCGAGCGCGCCGCGCTCCATCTGCTCGAAGCCGAAGGCGAGCACGCAGTCCGCGGCGCCGGACGCGACGGCCTGGCGGGCGAGGAAGAGCGCGGACGAGCCGGTCGAGCAGTTGTTGTTCACGTTGACGACGGGGATCCCCGTCGTTCCGACCCGGTACAGCGCGCGCTGGCCGCTGGTCGAATCGCCGTAGACGTACCCGGCGTACGCCTGCTGCACGTCCGCGAGCTCGACGCCCGCGTCGGCGAGGGCGGCCCGGACCGCGGCAGGCGCCATCACGTCGTAGGGCTCGGCGGTGCGCGGGGTGGCGAAGGGGATCATCCCGACGCCGGCGACGTATGTCCAACTCATTTCTACCTCCGTACGATTGGATATTCACATTTATTGCACGACTCCACCCTGACATGCAATAGTCGATCTCGTTGTAGCCGCCGTCACACTGGTAGTCGTTCACTCTCCGGAGGATTGAAGTGCAGATCACCCAATCGCTGTCCCAGACCGCCCAGGCCGTGCCACACCACGTCGTGACGGTGTACCGCGACCGCCGGCGCACGGCCGCCGAGGTCGCCGACCGGGTGGCCCGGCTCGCCGGCGCGTTCCGCGACCTCGGCGCGCGCGAGGGTGACCGGATCGGCATCCTGTCGCTCAACAGCGACCGCTACCACGAGTTCCTGCTCGCGACGCCCTGGGCGGGGTGCGTCGTCAACCCCGTCAACGTGCGCTGGAGGGCCGCCGAGATCGCCTACTCCCTCGCCGACTGCGAGACGAACGTCCTGGTCGTCGACGACGCCTTCGCGCCGCTGGTCCCGGAGCTCCGCGCGCTCGCGCCGAACGTGACCTCCGTGATCCACGCGGGCGAGGGCACCGTCCCCGCCGGCATGCTCGGCTACGAGGAGCTGATCGCCTCCTCAGCGCCGATCGAGGACGCCCGGCGCGGCGGCGACGACCTGTACGGGATCTTCTACACCGGCGGCACCACCGGCACCCCGAAGGGCGTGATGCTCTCCCACCGCGCGTGCCTCACGTCGGCGATGGGCTCGCTGGTCACCACCGGCATGCTCAACCGCGGCGGCGTGCTCCTGCACGCCGCCCCCATGTTCCACCTCGCCGACCTCGCCGCGTGGACGATCGGGTGCCTGACCCGGGCCACCCACGTCATGGTCCCGTCGTTCACGCCGGCGGGCGTCGCCGCCGCGATCGAGGAGCACCGCGTCACCGACGCCCTGCTCGTGCCCACCATGATCCAGCTGCTCATCGACTCCCCCGAGGGCCGCGCGGCGGACCTGTCGAGCCTGACCCGGATCATGTACGGCGCCTCCCCGATCTCCGAGGCGGTGCTCGAGCGGACGCACGCCCTGGTCCCGGCCGCCCGGCTCACGCAGGCCTACGGCATGACCGAACTGGCGCCCGTCGCCACGCTCCTCACCGCCGAGGACCACGACGACCCCGCGCTACGGCGCAGCTGCGGACGCCCCGCCGTGCACTCCGAGGTGCGGATCGTGGGTCCCGACGACGTCGAGCTGCCCCGCGGCGAGGTCGGCGAGATCGTCGCCCGCGGCGATCACCTGATGACGGGCTACTGGAACAAGGAGGCCGAGACCGCCGACGCGTTGCGCGGCGGCTGGATGCACACCGGCGACGCGGGCTACATGAACGACGACGGGTACGTCTTCGTGGCCGACCGGATCAAGGACATGGTGATCACCGGCGGCGAGAACGTCTACTCGGTGGAGGTGGAGAACGCGCTCGCCAAGCACCCCGCCGTCGCGCAGGTCGCCGTGATCGGCGTGCCCGACGAGGAGTGGGGCGAGCGGGTGCACGCCGTCGTCGTGCTGGCCGCCGGCGCCGCCGTCACCGGCGACGAGCTCCGCGGCTTCGCCCGGGAGTACATCGCGAACTACAAGCTGCCGCGGTCCGTCGCCTTCGTCGAGGCGCTCCCCGTCTCCGGCGCGGGGAAGATCCTCAAGCGCGACCTGCGACAGCAGGACTGGTCACGCGCCTGACGCGCCGCCGGCAGGCGTCCCCGGACAGCACTGCGCCCCCGCCGAAAACGGCGGGGGCGCAGGACGTGTCAGGGGATCAGCCCAGGCGCTGCTTGAGCGCGTCCAGCTCGTCCTTGAGGCCGGTGGGCAGCTTGTCGCCCACGAACTCGAACCACTCGTCGATCGACGGCAGCTCGCCGCGCCACTCGTCGACGTTCACGGCCAGCGCCTCGGCGACGTCGGCGACCGGGGTGTCCAGGCCGGTGAGGTCCAGCTCCTCCGGGGTGGCGACGATGCCGACCGGCGTCTCCTGGCCGGTGACGTTGCCCTCGATGCGGTCGACGATCCACTTGAGCACGCGGCTGTTCTCGCCGAATCCGGGCCACAGGAAGCGCTTGTCCTCGCCGCGGCGGAACCAGTTCACGTAGAACACGGCCGGCAGCTTGGACTCGTCGGCCTGCTTGCCGATGTTGAGCCAGTGATCGAAGTAGTCGCCCACGTTGTAGCCCAGGAAGGGCAGCATCGCCATCGGGTCGCGGCGGACGGTGCCCACCTTGCCCTCGGCGGCGGCGGTCTGCTCGGAGCCGACGGTCGCGCCCATGAAGACGCCGTGCTTCCAGTCGCGCGCCTGCGTGACCAGCGGCACCGTCGTCTTGCGGCGGCCGCCGAACAGGATGGCCGAGATCGGCACGCCCTGCGGGTCGTCCCACTCGGGGGCGATCGACGGGCACTGCGACATCGGGGTGGTGTAGCGCGAGTTCGGGTGCGCGGCCACGGTGACGACGCCGTCCTCGTTCTCGGCCGAGGAGCTCTCCCAGTCGTCGCCGCGCCAGTCGGTGAGGTGCTGCGGCGCGGCCGACATGCCCTCCCACCAGACGTCGCCGTCGTCGGTCTTGGCGACGTTGGTGAAGATGGTGTTGCCGGCGTCGATGGTCTTCATCGCGTTCGGGTTCGAGTCCATCGACGTGCCGGGGGCGACGCCGAAGAAGCCGAACTCGGGGTTCACCGCGTAGAGGCGGCCGTCCTTGCCGAAGCGCATCCAGGCGATGTCGTCGCCGACGGTCTCGGCGCGCCAGCCCGGCAGGGTCGGCTGGATCATCGCGAGGTTGGTCTTGCCGCAGGCCGACGGGAACGCCGCGGCGATGTAGTAGACCTTCTCCTCGGGCGAGATCAGCTTGAGGATCAGCATGTGCTCGGCGAGCCAGCCCTCGTCGTGCGCCATGGCCGAGGCGATCCGCAGCGCGTAGCACTTCTTGCCCAGCAGGGCGTTGCCGCCGTAGCCCGAGCCGTACGACCAGATCTCGCGGGTCTCCGGGAAGTGGGTGATGTACTTGGTCTCGCTGCACGGCCACGCCACGTCGGCCTCGCCCGGGGCGAGCGGCTTGCCCACGGAGTGGATGGCCTTGACGAAGAAGCCCTCGTCGCCCAGCTTCTCCAGCACCGCGGTGCCCATGCGGGTCATGATCTTCATCGAGACCACGACGTACGGGCTGTCGGTCAGCTCGACGCCCAGCTTCGGGTCGTCGGCGCCCAGCGGGCCCATGCAGAAGGGCACCACGTACATGGTGCGGCCCTGCATCGAGCCGCGGTACAGGTCGGTCATCGTCGCGCGCATCTCGGCGGGACGGACCCAGTTGTTCGTCGGGCCCGCGCCCTCCTTGGTCTCCGAACAGATGTAGGTGCGCGACTCCACGCGCGCCACGTCCGCCGGGTCCGAGAGAGCCAGGAAGGAGTTGGGCTTCTTCGCGTCGTTGAGCTTGGTGAACGTGCCCGCTGCGACCATCTCCGAGGTCAGGCGATCCCACTCCTCGTCGGACCCGTCCGCCCACACCACGCGATCGGGCTGCGTGAGCTCGGCGACCTCGCGCACCCATGCGATGAGCTGCGCGTGCTTCGTGGGGACCGAATCCCCCTCGAGGCCGGGAATGGTGGCTGACGTCATGTGTGTCATCTCCGAAAGTCGTACCGAACCTTTGAACCAGTGTCACACATCGGGCAAGGTCACAGAACCGAGGGTGACGTGCAACATCTCACATCACACATCGGCCACTTCCGCCGCGCCCGGCAGGAAGCCGACGCGCACCAAGTAGTCGACGTAGACGTCGAGCCCGGCGTCCCCGACGGGGCCCCGCTCACCGTCGAGCCCGATGCGCCCGTCGGCGGCACTCGTCGGGGTCCAGCCCCCGCCCTCGCCGACGGTCTCGCGCTCCAGACCTGCGCGGATGAGCAGGATGGCGCGGGCGAGCGCCTCCGCCACCTCGGGCCGGTCCCGGAAGGCGGCGGTCTGCCGCTCCAGGAAGACGTGCCCCGGCACGGCCTCGACGGGGTAGCCGCCGCGGCGCAGCGCACCGACGATCTCGGCCCAGCTCACCCGGGATCCGCTGCCCACCTCGAGCGTGCGCAGCGGCTCGGCGCCGACGCGCAGGACGTCGACCATCGCCTCGGCCGCCCGGTCGACGGGGGTCATCTCGATCGTCTGGTCCAGCAGCTCCGACGGTGCCGCCCCCACCGTCGCGATCGACCGGACGAGGTTCCAGAAGGCGTCGTCGGTGTTGGTGGCGCCCGAGTCCAGGGACCCGGTCAGCAGGCCGGGCCGCAGGATCGTCGACCGCACGCCGCTCGCCGCCGCGAGCTCCACGACCCGCTCGGCCACCCACTTGGAGTGCGTGTACCCGGCGTCGGGGATCTCCTCGAACGCGCCCGCCGCCGAGATGGTGGAGACGAACTGGAAGACCGTCCCCGGCCGGCGCGAGGCCAGCTCCAGCAGGAACCGCGTCGAGTCCACGTTGGCCGCCCGCAGCCGCGCGTACGGCTCGACGTGGTTGACCCGCGCGCCGCAGTGGATGATCGCGTCGACCTGCTCGATCACGCGGTCCCAGACGGCGGCCTCGACCCCCAGGGCGGGCAACGCGAGGTCGCCGGGGAGCGCGGTGATGCGGTCCTCGTAGCCGTCCGACCAGGAGCCGTAACCCCGCATGGTCGTGCGGATGCGCTCGAGCCCCGACGCCTCGTCGCGGGCGCGGACCAGGGCCTGCACGCGGGCCGTCGGATCGGCCTCGAGCACGGCGCGGATCAGGTGCCCGCCCAGCAGGCCGGTCGCGCCGGTGACCAGGACCTCGTGGCCGGTGGGCGTCACGTCGGGCGCCGACGGCGCGAACCGCACGTCGTCGACGGGGACCTCCACCGCCCGGGGCCGGCCGGCCTCCGACAGCGACGCCAGCACCGACGCCGGCGTGGCGCTCTCGAAGAGCCCCGCGATCGGCACCCGCACCCCGAAGTCGACGTCCACGCGGTCCACCAGCCGCATCAGCGACAGCGAATCGCCGCCGAGCTCGAAGAAGGAATCGTCGAGCCCCACGTCCTCGGCGTCGAGGACCGACTCGAACAGCGCGACCATGGCCCGCTCCTCGTCGGTCTCCGGCGCGCGGTACCCGGCGGCCGCGGCGAACACCGGCTCCGGCAGCGCCGCCCGGTCGAGCTTGCCGCTCGGGGTGAGCGGCAGGGCGTCGAGCACCACGACGAACGGGACCATCGCGGCGGGCAGCCGCCGCGCGACGACCGCGGTCACCTCGTCCGGCGCGAGGCCGGGCGCGACGACGTAGCCGACGAGCCGGCCGCCGCGGGCGCCGTCGCGCACGAGGGCGACCGCGGCGCTCACGCCGGGGACCGAGGTCAGCGCCGCCTCGACCTCGCCCAGCTCGATCCGCACGCCGCGGATCTTCACCTGGTCGTCGGCGCGGCCCACGTACTCCAGGGCACCGTCGGGCAGCCACCGCACCAGATCGCCCGTCCGGTACATGCGCGCCCCGGCCCCGCCGTACGGGTCGGCGACGAACCGCGACGCCGTGAGGCCCGGACGGCCCACGTAGCCGCGGGCGACCGCGGCACCGGCGACGTACAGCTCGCCCACGACGCCCGGCGCGACGCGCCGGAGGGCACCGTCGAGCACCCGGACCGCCATGCCGCGGACGGGCCGGCCGATGGGCACCGGGCCGGCGCCCCCGGGGCGGATCCGCGCGAAGGAGACGGCGATCGTCGCCTCGGTGGGGCCGTAGGCGTTGACCAGCCGGCGGCCGCGGCCCCAGCGGTCGACGAGCGCGCGCGGCACCGCCTCGGCGGCCACCACCAGCGACGTGAGGCCCCGCATCCGCCCGGCGGGCACCGACGCCAGCACGGACGGGGTGAGCACCGCGTTGGTGACCCGGTGCTTCTCGACGAAGTCGGCGAGCTCGCGGCCCGCGCGCACCGTCGCCGAGACGACGAGCGTGCCGCCCGTGCCGAGGGCGCACAGCAGCTCCCACACCGCCGCGTCGAAGCCGACGGAGGCGTTGTGCAGCATCCGCGTCCCCGGGCCCAGGTCCAGCTCGTCGAAGGTCCGCACCAGGTCGGCGAGGCCGGCGTGGGTGACCGCGACGCCCTTGGGCGTGCCCGTCGAGCCGGAGGTGAAGATGACGTAGGCGGCGTCCTGCGCGGTCAGCGGCGACCGCCGGTCGGCGTCCGTGACGGGCTCGTCCCCGGCGTCACCCGGGCCGGCGTCGAGCAGCGCACCGTCGACCTCGAGGACGGGGTGCGCGTCGGCGAACATGGCCTCGATGCGCTCGCGCGGCGTCGCGGCGTCGATGGGCAGGAAGGCAGCGCCCGCCTTCGCGACGCCGAGCACCACGGCGACGAAGCCGATCGAGCGCGGCGCGGTCACGGCGACCACGTCGCCCGGGCCCACGCCCTCGGCGAGGAAGCGTCGCGCCCACCGGTTCGACAGCGCGTCGAGCTCGGCGTAGCTGAGCGGGGCGCCGTCGCCGGCGACGGCGCGGGAGCGGGGGCGGGCCGCGGCGCGTCGGGCGAAGAGCTCCGGGAGCGTGCGGGCCGGGACGCCGCCGATGGCGCCGCCCCAGCGGCGCACGAGCAGCCGTTCGGTCTCGCCGGTGCCGTCGACGTCGGCGAGGCGGGCGTCGGGCCGGGTGACCGCGGTGGTCAGCACGCGGCGCCACCGGTCGATCAGGTCCTCGACCCGGCCGCGGTCCAGCGCGTCGGTGCGGAAACCCGCGCGGACGTGCATGGTCCGCCCCGGGACCACGGCGACGGAGAGCGGGTAGTGGGTGGCCTCGTCGCCGTGCACGTCGACGACCTCGACGTCGGTGCCGGGGATCGTCGCGCCCGCCGTCGACGGGTAGTTCTCCACCACGAAGAGCGAGTCGAAGAGCTCGTCCCGGCCGGTGGCGCGGGCGATCTCGGTGAGGCCGAGGTGCTGGTGGTCGAGCAGGCGCACGTACTGCTCCTGCACGCCGAGGGCGACCTCGCGGACCGTCGCGCGCGGGTCGAGGGGGACCCGCACCGGGGAGGTGGTGATGAGCAGGCCCACCAGGTCCTCGACGCCGTCGAGCTGCGCGGGGCGGCCCGACTGCACGGACCCGAAGACCACGTCGCCGCGGCCGGTCGCGCCGCCCAGCGCGATCGCCCACGTCGCCTGCAGCACCGCGCCGGGCGTGGTGCCGAGCGTGCCCGCGAGGCGGGTGACGGCCGCGTTGAGGTTGTCGGGGACGATCGCACGCACCTCGTCGTGTCCCTCGCCCGACGGTCCGCCGTCGGCCCCGGACCGCAGCGGGCGGTCGCGCGCGACGAGCGTCGGCTCGTCGAGGCCGTCCAGCTCCGCCGCCCAGACGGCGCGCGCGGCCTCCCGGTCGCGCCCCTGCAGCCAGGTGAAGTAGTCGCGCAGGCCCGCCCGCGGCCCGCCGAGGGCGTCGGGATCGATGCCCGCGTACCCCGCCAGGAGATCGCGGAAGATCACCGGCGCCGACCAGCCGTCCCACAGGATGTGATGGTTCGTCACCACCAGCCGCACGTCGCGCTCGCCCACCCGGACCAGCAGGAACCGCATGCCGGGTTCGCGGTCGAGGCGGAAGCCGCGGCGCCGCTCGGCGGCGGCCAGCTCGACGAACCGGGCGTCCGGGTCGTCCTCCGCGCGCACGTCCTCGTGGCGGAAGGGCACCGGCCCGGGCGCCGCGATGACCTGGACGGGGGCGTCCAGCCCGTCGGCGACGAACCGGGCGCGCAGCGCCTCGCGGCGGGCCAGCAGCGCGCGCACCGATTCGGCGAAGCGGTCCTCGTCGAGGACGCCCTCGAAGTCGATCACCGTCTGCACGACGTACGGATCGGCGGCGTCGCCCGCCGCGTCGCCGAGTTCGGCGTGGTAGCGGAATCCCTGCTGCAGCAGCGTCAGCGGCAGCACGTCCTCCAGGCCCGGGTACCGCTCGTCGAGGCGCTCGACCTGCTCGCCCGTGAGCGCGACCAGCGGGAAGTCCGACGGGGTGTGCCCGCCGCCGCTGCCCGCCGCGGCCACCACGTCACGCAGCGCGTCGAACCACAGGGCGCCGAGCCGGCGGACCGCGTCCTCGTCGATCAGCGCCGGTGCCCACGTCCAGGCCGCGACCAGCTCGGGCCCGTCCGCGCCGTCGCGGGCGACGGCGTTCACCTCGACGGCGTGCATCAGCGCGAGCGCGTCGGGCGCCGGGGAGAGGTCGGGGAAGCGGCGGTCGGGCGCCCACGCCTGATCGCCCGCGCCGGTCGTGCGGCCCAGGTAGTTGAAGCCGATCTCCGGCTGCGGCAGCGCGGCGAGCTCCGCCGCCGTGCCGTGGCCGTGCTGATCCGGCCCGCTCGCTCGGCTCCCGGCGCCGCCGTACCGCGCGAGGCCGTAGCCGAGGCCGCCGCCGGGCACGGCCCGCAGCTGCTCCTTGATGCGCTTGACCGCCGTGGCGGGACCGTCCGTGCCCGGCCGCAGCCGCACGGGGTGGACGTTCGTGAACCACCCGACGGTGCGCGAGAGGTCCAGCCCGGGCGCCAGGGACTCGTCGCGGCCGTGGGTCTCCACCTCGACGAGCGCGGAGTCGGCGCCGCGGCCGCGCTCGCCCGCCCACGCGGTGACCGCGGTCGCGAAGGCCGCGAGCAGCACGTCCTGCACGCCCGCGTGGAAGGACTCCGGCACCGCGCCCAGCAGCGGCCCGGCGATCTCGGCGGGCAGCGTCAGCTCGGCGCGGCCGGCGGCACCGTGGGTGTCGCGGGCGGGGTCGAGGGCACCGTCGACCAGCGACGGCGCACCGTCGAGCACCGACCGCCAGTGCTCGACGTCCTCCGGTCCCACCTGCGCGGCACGGTCCGCGAGCACCGTCGACCAGCGGCGGAAGGAACTGCCCACCGGGGCCGTCACCACGGGCCGGCCCGTCGAGGCGGCGTGCCAGCCCGTCGCGAGGTCGGTGAGCAGGATGCGCCACGAGACCCCGTCGACCACGAAGTGGTGGGCCGCGACCAGCAGCGCGCCCTCCCGCTCCGGGCCCAGGTCGAACCACACGACCCGCAGCAGCGACGGTGCGCCGGGCCGCAGCAGGGACGTCACGCGGCGGTGCTCGGCGGCGATCATCGCGCCGACCTCGTCGATCGACAGACCGGTGGCGTCGACGCGGTCCACGACGTCGGCCGCGGCGACGGCACCGACGGGCCGCACCACGAGCGACGAGCCGCCCCCGGGCGCCGTGCCGATCTCCGCGCGGAGGGCGTCGTGCCGGTCGAGGATCGCCTGCGTCAGGGCGTGCAGCGTCTCCGTGCCCACGGCCGACGGGGTGCGGACCAGCACCGACTGGTGGAAGCCCTCGGGGGTGCCGCCGTGCGCGGCGAACCAGGACAGGACCGGTGTGGGCGCGATCTCGCCGACGCCGTCGTCGGGCACCGCGTCGGCGGGGTCGGCCCGGCGGGCCACCGCCGCGAGGCCCGCGACGGTGCGGTGCGCGAAGACGTCGTGCGCGGTGATGGTGAGGCCCGCGGCGCGGGCGCGGCCGACCAGCTGGATCGACGTGATGGAGTCGCCGCCCAGCTCGAAGAAGGAGTCGTCGACGCCGACCTGCTCGCGGCCGAGCACCTCGGCGAAGACCCCGGCGAGGATCTCCTCGGCGGAGGTGCCGGGCGCCCGGTACGGGGCGTCGTCGCCGGCGTCCGGCACGGGCAGCGCCGCGCGGTCGACCTTGCCGTTCGCGGTGAGCGGCAGCGCGTCGAGCACGAGCACCCGGGCGGGCACCATGTGCGCGGGCAGCCGCCGGGCGGCGTGCGCCCGGACGTCCGCCTCGGACGCAGTGCCGGTGACGTACCCGACGAGGCGCCGGGCGGCACCGTCGCCCTGCACGACGACGGCCGCGCCGCCGACGCCGGGGCACGCCGCGAGCGCCGCCTCGACCTCGCCGGGCTCGATCCGGAAGCCGCGGAGCTTCACCTGGTCGTCGGCGCGGCCCACGTACTCCAGCTCGCCGCCGGGCAGCCAGCGCACCAGGTCGCCGGTGCGGTAGACGCGCGCGCCGTCGGCGCCGAGGGGATCGGCGACGAAGCGCGACGCGGTGAGCGCGGGCAGGCCCGCGTAGCCGCGGGCCACGCCGGGCCCGCCGACGTACAGCTCGCCCACGACGCCCGGCGGCACGCGCCGCAGCCCGGCGTCGAGGACGTAGGCGCGGGAGCCGCCGATGGGCTTGCCGATGGAGACGGCGCCCTCCCCCGGGGTCAGCGGCCCGACGGTCGCGGCGACGGTGAGCTCGGTGGGGCCGTAGGCGTTGATCAGCCGCCGGCCCGGCGCCCAGGTCTCGACGAGCGCGCGCGTGACGGCCTCGGCGCCGACGGTGAGCGAGGTGAGGCCGGGCATCCGGCCCGGCGTGATCGACGCCAGCACCGACGGGGTGATGAGCGCGTGCGTGACGCCGTGCTCCTCCACGAAGTCGGCGAGCTCGTCGCCCACGCGGGTCTCGCCGGAGATCCGCAGCGTGCCGCCGGTGGCGAGGGCGCTGAGCAGGTCCCAGAAGGAGATGTCGAAGCCGACGGAGAAGTTCGACAGCACCTGCGCGCCGGGGCCCGCGCCGGTCCCGGCGGCGATCGCCGCGGCCAGGCCGGCGGCGCCGGCGTGCGGCACGACGACGCCCTTGGGGGTGCCGGTGGTGCCGGAGGTGTAGACGACGTACGCGGCGTCGTCCGGCCGCAGCGGCCCGCCGCGCTCGGCGTCGGCGAGCGGGGAATCGTCGAATTCGTGCAGGTCGGGGGCGGTGTCGGCGCCGATCACGAGGCGCGGCGCCGCGTCCTCCAGCAGGAACGCGATGCGCTCGGCGGGGTACGCGGGATCGATCGGCAGGTAGGCGGCGCCGGCGCGCAGTACGGCCAGCTCCGCCACGATCAGGCGCGCCGAGCGCGGCACGGTCAGCGCGACCACGTCGCCCGGCCGGACACCCTCGCCGCGCAGGTACCGCGCCCAGCGGTTCGCCGCGCGGTCGAGATCGGCGTAGGTCAGGGACTCGTCGTCGTCGGCCAGCGCGAGCGCGTCGGGCGTCGCCGCGATCCACTCGTCGATCAGGTCGGGGACGGTCGCGGTGCGCTCCGGGCCCGACGGTGCGCCCCACGCTTCGAGGGTCGCGGGCTCGGGGTCGAGCAGCACGTCGAGGGCGGCCACGCGGGTCCGCGGGTCCGCGGCGACCTGCTCGAGCAGCCGCCGCCAGCGCGCGACGAGGGCCTCCACGGTGGCGCGGTCGAAGACGTCGGTGCGGTACTCGACGCCGCCGGTGAGGCCGTCGGCGGACTCGGTGACGCTGAACAGCAGGTCGGCGCGGGAGGTCCCGGCGGCCATCGGCGCCACCTCGGCGCCGAGCACGTCGCGCAGGTCGCCCCAGCCGGGATCCTCGTTCCAGCCGAGGATCACCTGGAAGATCGGGTGCCGGTCGGCGGAGCCGCGCGGCTGCATCGCCACCATCTCACCGAAGGGGACGTCCTGGTTCGCGTAGGCGTCGAGCACCGTCTCCCGGGTGCCCCGCAGGTAGTCGCCGAACTCCGCCGACCAGTCGACGGTGGCGCGCAGCGGCAGCAGGTTGACGAACATGCCGACCACGTCGTCGCACGACGCGGGGCGGCCGGACGCGGCGGTGCCGATCACCACGTCGTCGCCGGCGCCGAGCTTGGACAGCAGCGCCGCGAGGGCGGCGTAGTGGACCATGAACAGGCTCGCGCCGTGCGCGCGCGCGAGCTTCCGCAGGGGCTCGGCGAGCTCCGCGGGCCACGCGAAATCGACGGTGCCGCCGTCGAATCCGTTGTCGGCGGGGTACGGGCGATCCACGGGCAGCACGGTCTCGGCCGGCGCACCGTCGAGCGTGCGGCGCCAGAAGTCGCGCTGCGCGACGACGGGACCGTCGGGGTCCCGCAGGCGCTCGAGCTGCCAGGCCGCGAAGTCCGCGTACTGCACGGCCGGGGCGCCGAGGTCCGGCGCGACGCCGGAGCGGCGGGCGGCGTAGGCGGCGACGAGGTCGCGCAGCAGCGGTCCCACGGAGGCGCCGTCGCCGGCGGTGTGGTGCAGCACGAGGACCATGCGGGGCGGCTCGTCGGGATCGGGATCCTCGAGCAGCCAGCCGCGGAAGGGCGGCTCGGCGGCGAGGTCGAAGGCGTACGCCGCGCACTCCCGGGCGACGGCGTCGCGTTCCTCGGCGGGGACGGTGCGCCGCTCCAGCAGCCGGTCCTCGTCGACGGGGACGGCGAGGTCCTGCACCACGTCGTCGTCGCGCAGCCGCAGCACGGTGCGCAGCGCCCGGTGCCCCACCACCACGTCGCGCACGGCGCGGGCCATCGCGGCGGCGTCGATCGGCTCGTCGAAGTCCAGGACCAGCGGCATGTTGTAGACCGGCGAGGGCCCGCCCAGTTGGAAGTCGCGGAACAGCCCCGCCTGCGCGTGCGAGGCGGGGGCCTCCGTCACGTCGCCCAGCGCGGGGATCGACGGGCCGGCCGGGCGGGAGGTCGACGGTGCCGTCTCGTCCACGGTGCCCAGCGCGAGGCCGCTCAACGGCCGCACGGCCGGGGCGGCGACGGGCGGCGCGGTCGCGATCAGCGCGGCGATGCCGCGGGGCGTGGGGTTGTCGAAGACCTCCACCACGGGGACCTGCACACCCCTCAGCTCGGCGATCCGGTCGGTGACCCGGACCGCGACCAGCGAGGTGCCGCCCAGGTCGAACAGCGAGTCGTCCGGGCCCACCTCGGGAACGCCGAGGATCCCGCCGAGCATCTCGGCGACGAGCGCGACGTCGTCCCCACCGGTCGTCGCGGCGGCCGGGGTCGTGGGCGCCTCGGGCGCGACGTCCTCGGGCACGGCCTCGAGCAACGGCCCGAGGAGCGCGTCGGGGTCGGCGACGAGCGCCGCGATGGCGCCGCGCCACTCGGCCGCGAGCGCCGCGACCTGCGGGGCGTCGAAGACCCCGGCCCGGCCGCGGACGTCGAGGGTGAGCCCACCGTCCACGGCGAGGGCGACGAAGGCGAGGTGCCGGACGGGCCCGGCGTTGACCACCTCGGTGCCGCCGGGCACGCCCGCGAAGTCCTCGGGCACGGGCTGCAGGTAGTTGACGACCACGCCGGTCGAGCCGTGCTCGCCGTCGAGGGGGCGGCCGCGCTGGTGCAGGAAGGCCTGGCGGATCCCGGCGTCGACGGCCCGCAGGCACGCGCGCACCGTGCCCTCCCGGGGCAGGTCGACGCGCACCGCGATGGTGGTCCCGGCGGCACCGTCGGTGTCGAGGCCGGTCTCGTCGATGCGTCCCGAGACGGGCAGGTCCACCCGCACGCGCTCGGCGCCGGTGCGTCGCGCGGCGACGAGCGCGGCGGCCACGACGGCGACGGTGAAGTTCCGCACGCCCACAGCGCGGGCCTCGGCGTCGAGGCTGCGGACCAGGTCCGCGGGGACGGACAGCAGGGGCGCGCGGACCTGGCCGCTCGCCCCGCCCGACGGTGCGCCGCCCGGCAGGACGGCGGGCCCCGGGAGGCCGGCGCCGCGCCAGTAGGCGGCGTCCTCCCCGCGGTCCTGGGAGGAGAGGTAGCCGGACTCGGCGGCGAGCAGCGCCCGCAGCGGCCGGATGGGGTCCGCGTCGAGCGAGCGGCCCTCGACGAGGGCCGTGTACGCGGCGGCGATCGCGGCGCGGACGCGGGCGGCGGTGTAGCCGTCGGCGACGGCGAGATCGCATTCGAGGAGCAGCCGCACCCGGCGCTCGGAGGTGCGGACGAGCGCCAGTCGGACGCGGGGCTCCCGCGGTGGCGAGGCCAGACGGTCCGCGGCGAACCGCCGGGCCGCCTCCTCGGGGTCGGCCTCGCGGCGGAGGTCGACCTCCTCCACGACAACGGTGGTTCCGGCACCGACGTGCTGGGTGTGCGCCTTCTCGTCGATCCGCGTCACGAGGGGCTCGGCGGCGGTCGCCACGTAGGCGGCGGCGCGGCGCAGCACGGCGTCGTCGATGTCCCCGTCGAGGACGACGTACTCGCTGATCGTCCACACCGGGCCCGCGCCGTCGGCGCGGTGGGCGGCGAGGATGTACTCCTGCGCCCGGGTCAGCGCCACACCGGCGCGCGCGGCGCGCCTCGTCTTGAACCGGTTCGCCATTGTTCCCCTTCAATCAGGTTTGCGATCGCAACCCTATCGAACGGTGTCAAGCAATGTCGCCGCTATCCATCAGTCGCCAGCGGCCGGCGGCGAACCGCCACGTCTCGAAGGTGCCGTTCTCGCGCACCCGGTGGTAGACGTCGGCCACTCCGTCGGCGTCGAGGTCCGTGAAGACGGCGGTGCCGTCGGCGTCCGTGAGAGTGCCCGTGTCGACCATGCCGTCACCGTCGGTGTCGAGGGCGTGCACGTCGTACCAGCCGCCGTCGGCGTGCACCCAGAGCCCGCCGGGCGCGGGCTCGGCGGCGGGAACGGCCCCGTCGAACAGGCCGGAGCCGAAGGCGTCGGAGTCCGGCGATCCGAACAGCCCGAATTCAGGGTCCATATTCATTGGACGCACCGGCCTCCCGATCGGTTCCCGGTCCGCGGGCGAGCCGCAGCGCGGCGTCGGCCTCCGCGGCCACGAGCGCCGCGGCCAGCTCCACCTCCACCCGCTGCCGGAACCCGGCCGCGGCGGCGTCGGCCCAGTTCCGCCGGTCCGCCCGCGCGGTCGAGCGGCGCCGCACCCGCAGCAGCCAGACCGCCGCGCCGAGCCCCACGGCGAGGCTGATCGGCAGGGCCAGCCAGCGCAGGGCGCCGAGAGCCTCGAGGGGCGCGGCGACGGCCCGGCCGATGCCGAGCCCGGCGGAGGCGCCCAGGATCAGCACCGCCAGGTCCTCGGGCCGGCGACGGTGCGCGGGTGCCTCCGGCGGGTCGGGCCGGGGCAGCACGGGCACGGCGGGCTCCGGCGGGTCGGGCCAGCCCGCGAAGGTGCCGCGGTAGGCGGCGCACAGCTGCGCGTGCAGCGACCGTTCCAGCGCGACCGCGACCGCGGTGAGCCGGGGCCGCACGTCGGGCCCCGGCTCGTCCTCGTGGCGCCGGAAGCCCTCGGCGGAGTCCGCGAGCAACGCGGCCCGGATCCGCGCGACGGTGGAGCGCAGGTACGCGGAGCGGTCGGCCCGTTCCAGCGCCGGGCTCGGCGGCGCACCGCCCACCCCGCCCGGCGTCTCCGGGCCGGTGCCGTGGGTGTCCGGGGCCAACGGGACCGACGGGGGCCGCAGCGGCGGCGGGTCGGCGAGCGCGGCGCGGAGCGCGGCGAAGCCGCCGCCCGAGTCGGGCTGAACGCTCACCACGTCGCCGCCGAGGCGCCGCCCGGACTCCGCCAGGGTGTCCGCGGCGTGCGGGTAGACGTCGGCACCGGTGGCGGCGAGCACCGTCGGGAGGCCGGCGCGGAGCCGGCAGAGCGCGGCGGCGTCGACCGCGTCGGCGGGGACGCAGGCGTCGAGCACGTAGACGAGGGCGTCGTGGTCGCCGCGGTGCTCGCCGAGCGGCACCGGCACCCCGTCGACGCCGACGGCCGCGGCGTCCCCGCCCAGGCGGTCCGCGACGGCCACCGCACCGGCCGGGTCCTGCCCGGCCACGAGCACGGTCACGACGCCCGCCCCAGCCGGTCCAGCAGCAGCTGCTCGGCCTCATCGCGGCGCGCGCAGTCCGTGGCGGCGACGGCGCGCAGCGCACCGTCGAACTCGGCCTCCCGGCGCTCCTCGTACCCCTGCAGGGCCGCGGCGAGCGGCGGGAGCAGCGCGTCCACGCCGCTCAGCTCGCGCAGGCTGGCCAGCAACACCTCGTCGGGGATCGACGGGGTCTCGCGCAGCGCGCCGAGCGCGCACGCCAGCCCGTAGCCGCCGAACCGGCGCAGCAACGGGGCGTCCTCGCCCAGCGCCTCCGCGGCCGCGAGCGCCGATTCGGGCAGCGCGAGCCCGGACTCCGCGAGGCGGCGGATCGTGGGCAGGTCGGCGGCGTCCACCCCGTCGAGCAGCGCCATGACCGCGACGACCGGGCGGCCGAGAACCTCCCCCAGGCGCGCGGCGTAGTCGTCGGCGGCACGCCAGGAGCCCGCCGCGTCGGCCTTGGTCCACGCGATGACCGGCGGGCCCGTGGGATCGGCGTCCAGCGCCGCGATCGCCGCGCGGTCGGTGGCGCGCAGGCCACCCGCGAAGCAGTAGAGCAGTGCGTCGGCGCCGCCGTCGTCCTCGGCCGTCTCGACGGAGCGCGAGCGCAGGGCCGCGCCCAGCACCGTCGTCCCGACCCCGGCGCGGCCGAGCAGCCGCACCCGTGGCGCGCCGCGGCGCACGGACAGATCCCCCATGAGAGCCCCCGCTCCCGATCGGCGCCCCCGCGCCGATCGCCTACCGGGAGGGTACGAGCGCCTCGTCGTCGACGGTGGGCGATTGCTCCGATTCGTGCCGGCCCCCGGCCACGAAGCTCGCGAGCACGGCGCCGACCAGGCAGATCACCGCGGTCACCCCGAAGACCTCGCCGAACATCCGGCCGTAGGCCTCCTGCGTCTGGCGGGCCACCTCCATGGCCGTCTTCATGAAGTCGCCCGTCGGGGCGATCCGCGGCATCGAGTCCATGATCGAGTTGAGGCGGTAGAAGCCGAAGGTGGTCAGCGCGGCCACGCCGATCAGCATGCCGCTCATCCGGGCCACGACGAGCAGCGCCGAGGCGATGCCCGCCTGCGAGAGCGGCACCGCGCGCAGCGCCGCCGACGACAGCGGGCCGATCACCACGCCGAGCCCGAAACCGGCGATCGCGAGTGACGTGTCGAGCGCGGGCAGGAAACCGAGGTAGTGGGCCGAGAGCACGTCGGTCGGCCACTGCGCGATGAGCACGTAGCCGCCCGCCGCGACGACGAGCCCGACGACCGACACGATCCGGTCGCCGAAGCGCGTGGCCAGGAAGCCGCCGAGGATCGCGCCGACGGGCAGCGCGAGCAGGAACCGGACAAGCGTGAGCACCGCGGCCACACCGTCGCGCTGCAGCACCAGCCGCGCGTAGATCTCGACGTCGACCAGCGTCACCATGAGCGCAGCGCCGGCGCACACCGAGGCGGCACAGGCGGCGAGGAAGGGACGCACCCGCATGCCCGCGGTGTCGATGAGCTTGGTGCGGGCGAACCGCTCCCAGACGGCGAAGAGGACGAAGGCGACGGCAGCGGCGAGGAGCAGCCACGCCCCGTTCGGCGGCAGGATGTTCTCCCCGTCGGGCTCCGGGTTGTAGAGGCCGATCACCGACAGCCCCAGGGCGACGGCCAGGAGCAGCCCGCCGACCACGTCGACCTTCTGCTTCGACACCGCGCGTTTCGGGACGGTCAGTTGCAGCAGCACCATCGCGACGAGCGCGAGCGGCACGTTGATCCAGAAGACGACCCGCCAGGCGTCGTCGCGGGGCACCGAGGAGAAGTGGTTGTGCACCAGCGTCACCACGCCCACGCCCACGACGGGGCCGAGCACGCTGCCCAGCTCCTGCGCCGCGCCGACCCAGCCGAGCACGGCGGCCCGTCGGCGCGCGGACCAGAGGTCGGCGGCGAGGGCGAGGGTCACCGGCAGCAGCGCGCCGCTCGCGACGCCCTGGACGACGCGGCCCACGAGCACCTGGTCGAGGGCCGTGACGTCGATGTCGATCCCGGTCAGCGGGAGGTGGAAGGCGATCGTCAGCGTGCCCGCGAGCGCCGTCAGTACCGATCCGACGATGAACAGCGCGAGGCTGGCCTGCAGCACGAGGCGGCGGCCGAACCGGTCGGACAGGCGGCCCAGCAGCGGCATCGCCGCGATGTAGCCGAGCAGGTACCAGGTGATGATCGGGGTCGCGAGCTGGATCCGGTTGATGGGGATCTCGACGCTGCGCATGATGTCCTCGAGGACCGAGACCACCACGTAGGTGTCGAGCGCGCCGAGCAGGACCGCGAGTCCCGCGGCGCCCATCGCGACACCGCGGCCGCGCACGGGCCCCGGAGCCTGCGGCGCCGCGGTGATCGTCACTTCGCGGTCTTCGGGTCGAGCAGGGTGACCTTCTTGCCCCAGTCCGTCAGCGTCACCGTCAGGGTTCCGGCGTCGAAGCCGACGTTCGCGCGGACCAGGTTGTTCGGCGCGGCCTCCTGCACCCAGAAGGTGAGCGGGCGGTCGCCGAGCGAGGCCTTGGGGACGATGCCGGCCAGCGCGCTGCCCGGGATGATCCCGGAGACGCGGACGGCCTCGACGCCGCCGATCTGCTCGCGGCCCTCGACCTTCGGGTCGCGGACGGAGGAGATGAGGTTGGCGATGCCCTTGTCCGGGTCGAGGATGGCGGAGGCGTCGTAGATGTCGGCCGCGAGGCCCATGTCCTGGTAGGTCTGCCCCGCGCTGAACTGCGCCCACAGGTGCGCGTCGACCACCACGAACTTGGCCTTGACCTGGGTGCCGTTGAACGTGACCTCGGCGTCGCCCTGGCCGGAGACCTTCGGCTGATTGGTGAGGTAGGCGGAGACGCTCTTGACGGGCAGGTTGGGCACGGTGCCGTCGACGGAGAGGTCCAGCTGCACGTCGTGCAGGTCCCGTGCGGCCTTCGACGAGGCGTCGATCAGGGTCTTCGCGTCGGGCAGCGGCGCGTCGTTCACCTTCTGTCCTTCGCTCTTCGAGCAGGCGGCCAGGACGCCGAAGACGGCGAGCAGGGCCACCACCGTGGAGGCGAGGCGGAGCGCCGTGTGGCGAGAGTTACGCACGATCATGTGGCCAATGCTAAGTCACAAGCGAGAAGCTGGGACGATGGAGAGCGTGCCCCAGTCCCAGGATCCCCGCGCCGAGCACCGTCGGCTGTACCCCCGCGTGACCAGTTTCCGGTCCCGCCGCGCCGCCCTCACCCCCGCCCAGCAGTTGGCGATGGACACGGGCTGGGAGACCCTCGGCCGGGACATACCCCCTGCCCGGCCCGTCGCGGTGGACCCGGTCGCAGCCCCGGGCTCCGGCCCGGCGTCATCCCATGCCTCGCCCCCGGACGACGGTGCGCCCGACGGCACGCCCGGGGGCGCGCGCGAGAGCTTCCCGGCGCCGGCGCATCCGCTGGACGCGGAGGCCTGGTTCGGACGGTCCGCCCCGCTCATCGTGGAGATCGGCTCCGGCACCGGCACGTCGACGTGGGCGATGGCGCAGGCCGAGCCGGAGAACGACGTCGTGGCCGTGGAGGTCTACCTGCCCGGCATCGCCCAGCTCGTGGGGGCGGTGCAGCGCGCGGAGCTGACGAACGTGCGGGTGGTGCGGGGCGACGGGGTCGCGATGCTGGAGGACATGATCGCGCCGGGCACGCTCACCGGCGTGCGCGTCTACTTCCCGGACCCGTGGCCGAAGGCCCGCCACCACAAGCGCCGGCTGCTCCAGCCGCGCATGTTCTCGCTGATCGCGGACCGTCTGCGGGTCGGAGGGATTCTGCACGTGGCCACTGATCATGCAGACTATGCAGAGGCGATTGCGGAGACCGCACCCTCGGAGCCGCTGCTGCGGCCCGTGGTGCTGCCGCCGCGGCTCGCCGACGCCGGGCTGCCGATCTCCGTCGACCGCCCGGTGACCAAGTTCCAGGACAAGGCCGCGCAGGTGGGCCGCGAGATCCACGAGTTCGTATGGGAGCGCGTGGAGGAAGGAGAGGTGCGGTGACTCCGCTCGACGCACCCACCGACCCGCAGCCCGACGTGGCCGCGCGCGTCCTGCTCGTCTGGGACGCGCCCAACCTCGACATGGGGCTCGGCTCGATCCTCGGCGGCCGCCCGACGGCCGCGCACCGCCCGCGTTTCGACGCGCTGGGCCGCTGGCTCCTCGAGTACACGGCCGGCCTGGAATCGGACACGGACACCCGGCTCGAGCCCGAGGCCACCGTCTTCACCAACATCGCGCCCGGCACCGCCGACGTGGTCCGCCCCTGGGTCGAGGCCCTGCGCAACGTGGGCTACGCGGTGTTCGCCAAGCCCAAGGTCGACGACGACAGCGACGTGGACGAGGACATGCTCGACCACATCGACGTCCGGCGGTACTCGCCGGGCCTCGGCGGGCTCGTCGTCGCCTCCGCGGACGGCCAGGCCTTCCGTGAGCCGCTGGAGGAGATCTCCGCAAGCGGCGTACCGGTTACCGTCCTCGGGTTCCGCGAGCACGCCGCCTGGGCGCTGGCGTCCCCTACTCTGGAGTTCGTCGATCTCGAGGACATCGCCGGGGTGTTCCGCGAGCCGCTGCCACGGGTGAGCCTCGATTCGCTGCCCGACGAGGGTGCGTGGCTGCAGCCGTTCCGTCCCCTGTCCTCGCTACTTTCGAGCCGGGCCTAGCCCTAGAACCGGTTCACCGGAAAGGAATTTTCGCTTGTTCGCAGCTATAGGACGCTTCACGTACGCGTTCCGATACACGATCATCGCGGTCCTCTTCGTGTCCATCGCCGCGACCGGCGTCTGGGGCTTCCTCGGGCTCGGCGCCAAGACCAAGATGAACGGCCTCTACGACGAGGCCAGCGACTCGGTCGCGTCCGCCGTCGTCACCGACAAGGCCAACGGCCGCGAGATGCAGCCCGACATCCTGGTGCTGATCAAGCCGGCGGAGGGCAAGAAGATCTCCGACGAGGACGTCGAGAAGGCCGTCGAGAAGACGCGCCAGGACGTCCTGGCGAAGTTCGCGACCGGTGAGGACGCGAAGCTGAACCCGCTCAACGAGAAGGACCCGCAGGAGAGCTCCCTCAGCTACACGATGTTCGCGCCGGGCGCGCCCCAGGCGAACGACGGGTTGTACAAGAAGTTCACCCGCACGGACGCCGCCGGCGGCACCTGGGGCTTCTTCACGCTGCCGATGAAGTCGGCGGACGACACGCAGCGCGGCAAGGACTGGGTGTCGATCCAGCCGTCGCTGATGGAGATCCTGCGGTCGGAGGCGAACAAGCCGGTCTTCGAAGCTCAGGTGGCCGGCCTCGTCCCCGTGACCTCGGAGGTCACCGAGGGCGTGCAGAAGGACCAGAAGAAGGCCGAGATCATCGCGCTGCCGCTGGTCGCGATCGTGCTGTTCTTCGTCTACGGCGGCATCGTCGCCGCGGTGCTGCCGATGATCATCGGCGTCATGACGATCGGCGCCGCCATGGCGGTCGCCTCGGTGATGGCCGATTTCACGGACGTCAACCTCTTCGTCGGGCCGATCATCTCCCTGATCGGCCTGGGCATCGCCCACGACTACGGCCTGTTCATGGTGTCCCGGTTCAGAGAGGAACTGGACGAGGGGTACGACACACCAACGGCGGTCAGACGCACGGTCATGACCGCCGGCAGAACGATCATCATGTCGTCGCTGCTCATCGTCGCCGCGCTGGCCTGTCTCTACATCTCCCCGCTGGGCCTGCTCACGTCGATGGCCACGGGCGCGCTGCTCGGCGTCTTCATCGCCGCGATCCTGTCGCTGACCCTGCTGCCCGCGATGCTCGCGGTGCTCGGCCCGCGGGTCTTCGCGCTCAGCTTCCACTGGTTCCTCACCATCTTCGACAAGTGGAACCTGCCGCTCATCGGCGGCGTCATCCACTGGGCCGCCGAGAAGACGGGCCGGGCGAAGACCAAGGCCAACATCGAGGCCGGCATGTGGGGCAAGGTGACCGACGCGGTCATGAAGCGCCCGAAGACCGCGATCGTCGGCGTCGTGACGCTGCTGCTCGCGATCTGCATCCCGATCGTCGGCCTGCAGTTCGGCGGCATCTCGCAGACCTATCTGCCGCCGACCAACGAGACCCGCCAGGCGCAGGACCAGTTCCAGGAGCTGTTCCCGGACAACACCGGGCAGCCGGTCAAGATCGTCTTCACCAACGCCAGCGACGAGCAGATCAAGCAGGTGCTCGACGAGGCGAACAAGATCCCCGGCTTCACGCACTCGAACCCCGCGGACCCGAACTCCGCGCGGTTCAGCGCGGCGACCGACGCCGTCTCCACCGCCAAGGGCACGACGGACAAGCTCGAGGTCCGCGGCCAGGAGGTCACGGTGCGGGTGTCCAACGGCAGCATGCAGGACCCGAACGACACCAAGGCCGTCGGCGAGGCGGTGACCGCGCTGCGCGGCATCCGGATGGACGGTGCAGACCCGGGCAAGGGCGTCGGCTTCCTGGTCGGCGGTATGCCGGTGCTGCAGTACGACTCCATCGACTCGATGCTGAGCCTGCTGCCCATGCTCCTGCTGCTGCTGGTCGTGGTCACCACGCTGATGATGTTCCTGGCCTTCGGCTCGCTGACGCTGCCGATCAAGGCCGTGCTCATGTCGCTCCTGTCGCTCGGCTCCACCCTCGGCTTCCTCACCTGGATGTTCGTCGACGGCCACGGTGGCGACCTGTTCAACTTCACCGGCGGCCCGATGATGGCGCCCGTCCTGGTGCTGGTGATCGCGGTGGTCTTCGGCCTCAGTACGGACTACGAGGTCTTCGTGATCTCCCGCATGATCGAGGAACGCGCGGGCGGCGCGACCACGAACCAGGCGATCCGCGCCGGTACGGCCAACACCGGCCGGATCATCACCGCGGCGGCCGTGCTGCTCGCGTGCGTCGCGGCGGCGTTCGCGACCTCCGACCTGGTGATGCTGAAGTACGTCTCCTTCGGCCTGATGTTCGCGCTGCTCATCGACGCGACCGTCGTCCGCATGGTGCTCGTGCCCGCCGTGATGAAGCTGCTCGGCGACGACTCCTGGTGGGCGCCGCTCTGGATGCGCAAGATCCAGGAGGCCGTCGGCCTCGGCGAGACCTCGCTGCCGGCCGAGACCCGCGACGGCCGCCCGCTGTCGTCGGTCAAGCCCGCGACCGCGGCGCCGGGCAAGGCCGCGCCGGAGCTGGTCGGG
The DNA here is from genome assembly GCF_049844855.1 of Tsukamurella sp. DT100. NCBI lineage: Bacteria > Bacillati > Actinomycetota > Actinomycetes > Mycobacteriales > Tsukamurellaceae > Tsukamurella > Tsukamurella sp. DT100. Next base: position 314,802 of record NZ_JBNCLV010000002.1, on the reverse strand, counting down.
GCGGGTGCGCCGGTCTCCGCCACGCGGACCGCCGCGGCGCCCGAGGACGGCAGGCTCCATCCGCCGTCGAACCTGCCCGACGTGCGTCCGGCCCGGCCGACCCCGGTCGGCCCCGGCCCGCGCCGCCCCGGCCCGCCGCCCGGCTTCTCGGGCCGGCTGGAGCTGCCGCCGCGCCCGTCGGCGCCCACGCAGCGCCCGCCGCAGGATCCGCGCAGCTACCAGCAGCCGGTTCCGGGCCGCGGCCCGCAGCAGGGCGGCCCGCAGGGGCCGGGACAGCCCTCGCGGCACCGTCAGGGCCCGCCGCCCGGCCCGCAGGGCCCCGGCGGCCCGCAGGGCCAGCGTCCGAGCGGTCCGATCGGCCCGGGTCCGAGCGGCCCGATGCCGCGGCAGCAGCGCCCGGGTGGGCCGCAGGGCGGACCGCAGGGACCGCGCCAGCCGTACCCGCCGCGTCCGCAGGGTCCCCAGGGCCCGGGCGGGCCGCAGGGTCCGCGCCCGCAGGGCCCGACGGGTGAGGGACCGCGCCCCCAGCAGCGTCCCCCGCACCAGGACTGATCCGCACGACGAGCGAGCCCCGATCCCCACGGATCGGGGCTCGTTCCGTATTCCGGTGCGGGTCGCCGCGCAGTAGGCTCGGTGACCGTGGCGGGGAACGACCAGGACCTGGAGATCGCCGGGTACCGGGTGCTCGATCGGTTGGGCGCGGGCGGGATGGGGCAGGTCTTCCTCGTCGCGCATCCCAGGCTGCCGCGCAGTGACGCGCTCAAGCTGCTCGACGGTGCCGTCTCCTCCAGCGAGGAGTTCCAGGCGCGGTTCATCCACGAGGCGGATCTGCTGGCGCCGCTCTCGCACCCGAACATCGTGCACCTCTACGACCGCGGGCGGCTCGACGACGGCCGGCTGTGGCTGACGATGGAGTACCTGCAGGGCACCGACGCCAAGCAGCTCCTGCGCGAGCGCGGCCCGCTGCCGCTGGGGCTGGTCGCGCAGATCGTGAGCGGCGTGGCCGCGGCGCTGGACTACGCCTACGAGGACTTCTCCATCACCCACCGCGACGTGAAGCCCGCGAACGTGCTGGTCCGGATGCGGAACGGCCGGGTGGGCGCGGTGAAGCTCGTCGACTTCGGCATCGCGAAGGCCTCGACGGAGGCGAGCTCGCTGACGGTGACGGGCACGACCGTCGGCACCCTGGGCTACCTCTCCCCCGAGGCGATCAACGGGCTCGAGCTGGACAACCGGACCGACCTCTACTCCCTGGCGACCGCCGCGTTCGAGCTGCTCACCGGCGCGCCACCCTTCGCCGGCACGACGATCGCGGCGATCATGGGCGCGCATCTCTACCAGCCGATCCCGTCGCTGCACCTCCGCGGGCCGGGCCTGCCCGCGGAGCTCGACGCCGTCTTCGAGCGCGCCCTCGCCAAGGACCCGGCGGCCCGGTTCGCGACGAGCGGCGAGTTCGCGGCTGCCCTGGCCGCGATCGCCGCGTCCGCCCCCGACGCCTGCGCGGCGGCACCGCCGGCACCGTCGGCACCGTCGGGCGAGAGCGACGGGGCCGGCGACGATCCGCACTACGCCTCGACCACGATCCGCCCGGCCGTCGACGGCCCCGTCGACGACCCCGCCGGCGACGGCGCGACCACCGTGCTTCCCCCGAGCGCGCCCGCCCCCGGCGCAACGGTCGAGCTCCGCCGCGGCGAGACCGTGGACCTGCCGGCGTCGGCGGAGCAGCGGCTGCTGGTGACGCCGCCCGGGATCCGGTCCGACAGCGACCTGTTCGCGCTGGTCGTGGACGGCGATCGGCGGGTGCTCAGCGAGCAGCACCTGGTCTTCTACAACAACCCGCGCGACCCTGACGGCATCGCCGAGCTCGCGGCCACCGGCCTGGTCCTCGCGCCGCACCTGCTGCCGCCGGGCGCGCGGGTCGTGGTCGCGGTCGCCTCCGACGCCCCGGAGCCCACCCGCCCGACGGTGCCGGCCGTGGTCGTCGAGTGCGCGGACGGCGCCTGGGCGGTCCCGACGGCCCCCGAGCCGGGCCTGCGCGCAGCCGCGCTGTGCGAGGTGTACCACCGCGACACCGCGGAGGGCCCGGTGCTGCGGCTGCGCGCGGTCGCGCAGGGCTGGACCGACGGCGTCGCCGCCCTCGTCAGCGCCTACGGCGTCGAGGTCGACGAGACCTGATCCGTCGAGAAATCGGCCGATTCCGGCCCGGCGATCCGCTCAGGGGATTCCCGGGCCAGAATCGGCCGTTTCGTCGATCAGGGCTTCGCCTTCGGGGCCGACGGGGCCGGCTTCGGCGCAGCGGCTTTGGGGGCCTCGACCTTGGGGGCCTCGGCCTTCGGTGCCGGCTTGGCCTCGGTCTTCGGCGCCGGCTTCTCCCCGGCCTTGGTGTCGGCCTTCGGTGCCGGCTTCGCGTCGGCCTTCGCCGCGGCCGCGGCGGCACCCTTGTCCGCGGCGCCGGGCTTCGCGGCGGGAGTCTTGACGCCCTTGACGGCGGCGATGTCGGCGGAGACGTTCGCCGCGGTGGACTTCACGTCCGCGTCCAGCTTCGAGCCCGCGGACTTGAGGTTGGTCACGCCCTCGGTGACCTCCTTGCCGGCCGACTTCACGGCGGCGACGTCGGAGGTGATCTCGGACTTCTCGTCCGCGGCGCGACCGGCCGCGCCGCGCGCCTGCGTCAGGCCGCCGATGATGCCGCGGATCGTCTTCACCACGGCCTTGCCCTGCTCTACTGCGCTCACGACCACACCTCTCCCGAAAGACTGTTGGATTGCAACCTTCTCACGGCCGGGGGCGCGCTGCCACCGTTCTCTTCACGGTGGCTCCATCGCGCGGGTCAGGAGTCCGTGGCCGGCCCGGTCGCGTCGGATTCCGTCGCGTCGGGTGACGCCACGCCGGAGTCGTTCGCGTCGGATGACGACTCCTCGGACGCGGCCGCGTCGGAGGCGGTCTCGTGCCCGGCGGTGGGCGGGTCCGGCAGGTCGGCGGGGGCGGCCGGCGCCGACCGCTGCTCCGTGCGGGCCTCGTCCGCGGCGGCGGCCTTGGCCGCCTGCCGCATCTCCAGGGCATCGCTCACGGCGTCGCCGACCTCCCGCGCGACATCGGCGACGGCGGTGGTGATGATCGTCGCGATCCGGCCGACGCGGATGGCCGTCGACTCGACGGCCTCCTGCGCCGCGTCCTTGCGCCGCTCCAGTTTGCCCACGTCCGCGCCCTCCTGCAGTCCGGCTTAGACCGACACCATCTCACGCTCTGCGGCGCGCTGCCAGCCCGCCTTGGCGAGGGCCTTCGACGCGGCGTCCTCGTGCCGGGCACGCTCGATGGTGACGGCGAGCTCGGGCTCCTGCTTGGTCCAGCGGTTCGGCAGCGAGAGCTTCGCGATCTTCTTCCACGTCGAGCCGAGCTGGGCGCGCAGCGAGCCCGTGTTGTAGGGCAGGCCGAACTCCTCGCACGTCGCACGGACCTCGGCGGCGATCTCCGGATAGCGGTTGGCGGGGATGTCGGGGAACAGGTGGTGCTCGATCTGGAAGCTCAGGTTGCCGCTGAGGATGTGGAAGAGGCGGCCGCCGTCGATGTTCGCCGAGCCCAGCATCTGCCGGACGTACCACTCGCCGCGGGTCTCGTCGGCCGTCTCCTCCTTGGTGAAGGTCTGCACGCCCGACGGGAAGTGCCCGCAGAAGATGATGGAGAAGGTCCACAGGTTGCGCATCAGGTTCGCGGACATGTTGCCCAGGAAGGTCAGCGGGAACAGGGGCCCGGTGAGCGCCGGGAAGATGACGTAGTCCTTGAGGACCTGCTTGCCCGCCTTCTTCCGCATCCCGGCGACGAGCTCCTTGATGTCGCCCCACTTGCGCTCGCCCTTGACGATCCGCTCGGCCTCGAGGTCGTGCAGCATGACGCCCCACTCGAAGAGCACCATGAGCGCGCCCGCGTAGGCGAGGTTGCCCAGGTAGTACGGGTGCCACTTCTGCTCGGGGGCCATGCGCAGGATGCCGTAGCCGATGTCGCGGTCCATGTCGAGCACGTTGGTGAACGTGTGGTGCAGGTAGTTGTGGCTGTGCTTCCACTGGTCGGCGGGGCACACGGTGTCCCACTCGAACTCGCGGGAGTTCAGGCCCGGCTCACGCATCCAGTCGTACTGGCCGTGCATCACGTTGTGGCCGATCTCCATGTTGTCGAGGATCTTCGACACGCCCAGGGAGCCCACGGCCAGCGGCCACAGCGGCGGCAGGTACATCATGGCGCGACCGGCGATCTCGAAGCCGCGCTGCGCGCGCACGATCTTGTAGATGTACTCGCGGTCCTTGGCGCCCAGGTCGTTCACCACGCGGGTGCGGATGGCGTCGAAGCGCTCGCCGATGGCCTCGACCTGCTCGGCGGTGAGGGTGATGTGCTCGGTCATGATGGACTCCCCTTCGAAGATGGTGGCTAGAGCGCGATCACGACGTCGCCGACGGGCGCGCTGATGCAGAGCTGGATGTGCTGGTCGGGCTCGTCGTTCGTCTCGCCCGTGAGGATGTTGGTGGTGCAGCCCGTCTTGCGGACCGCGGTGCAGGAGAAGCAGATGCCCATGCGGCAGCCGCTCTCGGGGAAGAGGCCGGACGACTCGGCCTGGTCGAGGATGCTGCGGCCGTCGTTGTCGACCTCGGTGCCGGCCTCGGTGAAGCGCAGGGTGCCGGTCGCCTCGCCCGACGGTGCCGCCACCACGGGCGGGGTGAACTCCTCGACGCGGAGCTCGACGCCGGCGTCGGAGTACAGCTGTTTCGCGGTGTCGAGGAGCGGGGCGGGCCCGCAGGCGAAGCCGATGTCGCCGAGGTCCTCGAGGTGCTCGGGGCCGAGGTGGCGGCCGCCGGCGCGGGTGTACACATAGGTCACCGAGACGTTCTGCCGGCGGGCGAGGCGGTCGAGCTCCTCGCGGTACGGGTTGTCGCCGGAGTCGCGGCAGAAGTGCAGGACGTCGATCGCCCCGTCGTGCTCCTCGTCCACGAGCGTGCGCACGATCGAGAGTACGGGTGTGATGCCACTGCCGCCGCTGATGAGGCGGATCCGCGCGGGGCGATCGCCGGGCGTTCCGGGCAGGGTGAAGGTACCGGCCGCCGGGGTCAGGCCCAGCACGTCGCCCACCGCGAGGTTCTCGCGGAGGTGCTTGCTGACGTGGCCGTCGGCGTCCGCGGTCACGGTGAACTCGAGGTCGCCGGGCTGATGCTGCGAGCCGGCGGGCGAGAAGCAGCGGGTCTGACGGACGCCGTCGATCACCACGCTGACCTGGATGAACTGGCCCGCCTGGAAACCCTCGAACTGGCGGGTGGGCGTCACACTGAAGGTCACGGTGCGGTCGCTGCGCCGGCTGACGGCGGTGACGCGGCCACGGATGTCGGTCCAGGTGACCATCGGGTCGACGAGCTCGAGGTAGCGGTCCACCGCGTGGGGGGTCAGCACCGCCTCGATGACGGATCCGGCGAATCGGGTGAAGCGGCTCATGGCTGTGTTTCTCCGTTCAGTGCACGCTTGTACACTCACAGTATGCACGCAGTCGTCGCCTCCCCGTCAAGGAGCAGTTCCGTGACGTCCACCACAGAGCCCGCGCCGGGTTCGACCTCCACCCCGGCGCGAGCCGCGCACGCAGCGCGTTCGCCCCGGCGGGATAGACTCGGATCCATGCCCAGACCGACCCCGCGCGCCGTCGAACGGCACACCCCGGGGCCGTCGCGGGCGGAGGCCAAGGAGCGCACGCGGCAGACCCTGCTCGACGAGGCGCTGGCCCTGGCCGGTGAACGCTCGTTCGCGAGCCTGTCGCTGCGCGAGGTCGCCAAGGCGGCGGGCGTCGTGCCCACCGCCTTCTACCGCCACTTCGCCTCGATGGACGACCTCGGCGTCACCCTCGTCGAGGACGCGATGCGCGTCCTGCGCCGCATGCTCCGCGAGGGTCGGCGCGAGGGCGTGGCGCCGAGCGGCGCGGAGGCGATCCGCGTCGTCGCCAAGCAGGCCCGCACCAACGACGCGGAGTTCCAGTTCCTCGTGCGCGAGCGCTACGGCGGCTCCCCTGAGCTGCAGCGCGCGATCGACGTGGAACTGCGGCTGTTCGCCAAGGAGCTCACGCACGACCTGTCGCGGATCCCCGCGCTCGGCGAGTGGAGCGTCGAGGACCTCGACATGATCGCCGACCTCTACGTCACGATCATGCTGGGCTTCGTCGCCGAGCTGGTGCGCATCGACGCCCGCAACACCCGCGACGAGGACGAGCTCATCGACCGCACCACTCGCCAGCTCACGGTCGTGGCCCTGGGCCTGGCGACGTACACCCCGCGCGAGCGGTAGGGCTGCGCCGCACCCCGGCCCGGACGTTCACCCCGCCGCCACCACGCGATCATCTAGTTCGGCTAACTTCTGAGCATGCGTACCGCAACCCGCCTCGCGGGATCGGTCGTCGTGGCGCTCGGCGTCACCGTCGCGACCGTCTCCCCCGCCTCCGCCGCCCTGCCGACCTGTGCCCTCTCCTCGCTCCCGGCACAGGCGACCGACACCGCGAACCTCATCCACCAGGGCGGGCCCTTCCCGTATCCCAAGAACGACGGGGTGGTGTTCCAGAACCGCGAGGGCATCCTGCCCGCGCAGGCTTCGGGCTACTACCACGAGTACACGGTGCCCACGCCCGGCTCGTCGACGCGCGGCGCGCGCCGGATCGTCACCGGCGGAGCGCCGCTCACCTCGCCGCCCAACTGGTACTACACCGGCGACCACTACGCCTCGTTCTGCATCGTGACGGGAGCCTGATCGTGAAGACCTACACCGTGGACGGGCGCCGGGTGACCGGGGCGGCCGACTTCTACACCGAGCTCGGCCGGGCCGTGAACGGCCCCGACGGCTACTTCGGCAGCAACCTCGACGCCCTCGTCGACTGCCTGCGCGGCGGCTTCGGCACCCCCGAGGAGGAGCCCTTCGGCTTCCGCCTCACCCACGCCGACGAGGTCCGCGCCGCGCTCGGCCCGAAGCTCTACGCCGAGGTGCTCGACGTCTTCGCCACGTCGGGCGTCCCCCTCACCGCGGAGGCCGACTCCGGACAGGCCGGGCGCACAATCTGATCCGCCGAACCGCCGAGCGAGCGGCGGCGGTGCGCAACGATTGTGCGATGACCACATCCCAGACGCGCAGCGAGCACGACCTGCTCGGCGACATCGACGTCCCCGCCGACGCCTACTACGGCGCCCACACCGCCCGGGCGCTGTTGAACTTCCCGATCACCGGCGTCCCCATCGCGATCCACACCCACCTGGTGAACGCGCTGGCAGCGGTGAAACAGGCCGCGGCGTCGGCGAACCGGCAGCTCGGCCTGCTCGACGAGGAGCGGTCAGCGGCGATCGTCGCGGCGTGCGAGCGGATCCGCGACGGTGGGCTGCACGAGTGGTTCGTCGTCGACACCATCGCGGGCGGCGCGGGCACCTCGACGAACATGAACGCCAACGAGGTGATCGCCAACGCCGCGCTGGAGCACCTGGACCGGCCCAAGGGCGACTACGCCGCGCTGCACCCGCTCGACCACGTGAACCTGGGGCAGAGCACGAACGACGTCTACCCGACGGCGATCAAGATCGCCCTCATCACCCAGCTCGCCGAGCTGGCCGAGGTGCTCACGGAGCTGCGCGGCACCTTCGCCGCGAAGTCCGACGAGTTCGCCGGCATCCTCAAGATGGGCCGCACCCAGCTGCAGGACGCGGTCCCGATGACACTCGGGCAGGAGTTCGGCGCCTTCGCCACGACGCTCGGCGAGGACATCGTGCGGCTGCAGGAGGCGACGCGCCTGCTGCACGAGCTCAACATCGGCGGCACCGCGATCGGCACCGCCCTCAACGCCCACCCTGGCTACCGGCGCAAGGTCATCGAGCAGCTGCGCGAGGTCACGGGCATCCACGAGCTGGTCGGCGCGACGGACCTGATCGAGGCCACCGCCGACGTCGGCGTCTTCGTCCAGCTCTCCGGCGTGCTCAAGCGGATCGCGGTGAAGCTGTCGAAGACCTGCAACGACCTGCGGCTGCTGTCCTCGGGCCCGCGCGCCGGCCTCGCGGAGATCCACCTGCCCGCGGTGCAGGCGGGGTCGTCGATCATGCCGGGCAAGGTCAACCCCGTCATCCCCGAGGTGGTGAACCAGATCGCCTACGAGGTGATCGGCCACGACGTCACCATCACCATGGCCGCCGAGGGCGGGCAGCTGCAGCTCAACGCCTTCGAGCCGATCATCGCCCGCTCGCTGGTCGAGTCCATCGCGCACCTCACCCGCGGCGCCCGCGTACTCGGCGAGCGCTGCGTCGCCGGGATCACCGCGAACCGGGAACGCCTGGAGCAGATGGTGGCCGAGTCCATCGGCGTCGTGACCGCGCTGAGCCCCACCATCGGCTACGCCGCCGCGACCTCCGTCGCCGCCGAGGCGCTGGAGTCGGGGCGCGGGGTCGTCGAGATCGTTCGCGAGCGCGCCCTACTCGACGATGCCGTGCTCGACTCCCTGCTCAGCCCCGAATACCTCACCGGGCATCCGCCCCACGCTCTGCAGCCCCGGCCCGATGACGCGCCGGCGGCCGGACTCGGCGAGTAGGACGCCGACCGTAGGACCACCCGAATACGGCTCCGTACTAGAGCATCCGGGTGGTCCTCGTCGGCTGCGCGGAGAGCCCGGGCGACCGTGCTACTTTTCTCGCGGTACACCGAATACTGCCGGTACCGGAGGACGAGCATGACTGACGAGGGATTCGAAAGCCTGCTGACGACGATGGCGGAGATGTCCCGCAACATCGCGCAGACGAGTTCTCTCGACAGCACACTCGAGAGCGTCACATCCGCATGCGTCCAGCTGATTCCCGATGTGGCGGGCGCCTCGATCCTGATCGTCGAGGGGCCCGAGAAGTACGGTTCCCTCGCGCCGACCTCGGAACTGACCGAGAAGCTCGACGCACTCCAGCACCGGTTCCAGCAGGGCCCGTGCTGGGACGCGGCGACCACCAACCCCGCCACCCGCGCACCCGACCTCCGCGGCGACGACCGCTGGCCTGAATTCGCGCCCGCCGCGGTGGAAGCGGGAATCCTCAGCATGCTCTCGTTCCGGCTGTTCACCTTCGATTCCCGGGTCGGCGCGTTGAACCTGTTCTCCGAGAAGGTCGATGCATTCGGCGACGAATCCGAGACCGTCGGCGGGATGTTGGCGACGCAGGCCGCGACGGCCCTCATCGCCAACGATCGCGCTTTGCAATTCCGCTCCGCCCTGGCCAGCCGAGACATCATCGGGCAGGCCAAGGGAATGCTCATGGAGCGTTTCGACGTGGACGCCGTGCGGGCGTTCGAACTTCTGTCCCGCGTTTCCAGCGACAGCAACGTTCCCCTGGCAACGATCGCAGAACGCGTGGTGGAGAAGGGGTCCGCGAGCCGCGAGCCCGCGTGATCCCGCCCGGTCCTCCACCGCCTCTGGGAACGCCTCTCCCGGTACGGCATCCGTGCTAGTCTTCCGCCGTACCGAAGCGATGATCGCTTCGAGTGCATTCGCATTGAGACCACGGTGCGGCCGCTCAACCGATCGGCGTCGTCGACGCCCGTCGGTATGGACGCGCGCCGTCGGCTTCTCCCGCAGAGCATCACGGATCGCCGGTCTCCCTGCGTGTCCTCCCAGCGAGTGGCCTCCACGAGGTTTCCGCACAGAAGGAGGAGACAATGCAACTCTCGACAACGGTGATCGAGGCGAACCTCGGATTCGACGGCATAGGCTGGATCGCCTGGATCATCATCGGTGGCATCGCGGGGTGGCTCGCGAGCAAGATCATGGGAACCGATGCGCAGCAGGGCCTGTTCCTCAACATCGCGGTGGGCATCGTCGGCGGTGTCGTCGGCGGGATCATCCTCAGGCTCCTCGGCGTTTCCACGGCCGGCGCCGGGTGGATCCTCACTCTGCTCACCGCGCTCGCGGGGTCGTGCGTCCTGCTGTTCGTCGTGGGCCTGGTCACCGGACGACGTGGCTGAGGGGGCGACGATGAGAGGACTGGAATCGACTCATTCCGTGGCAGTGATCGCCGCTCTCGCAGCGGCACTCGCGCTGGGCGGGTGCGCGAAAGCCGGCGCCGACACCACCTGTAAGGACTTCGTGGCGATGTCCGAGGCCGACCAGACCGAGCAGGTCCAGAAGATGTACAAGGACAAGCACGGCGAGGAGCCGGCAGCTGGTGCGGCGACCGCACTGCGAGCGGAGGCGATCGCCTACTGCAAGACCGCGGGCAAGGAGGACACCAAGATCAAGGAGGTCCCGATCTCCTGATCCACCGCGCCCGGCGAGCACGGTGCCGGGGCGCCGGCGTGCGGGGGCGACCCCGTTCGCCGGCGCGACGGCGCGGCTCCCGATCGGCCCCGCCGGGACCGGAACCGGGCGCCACTAATCCAGCCCGTTCTCCAACGCGTAGCGCGCCAGCTCGACGCGGTTGCCGAGCTGCAGCTTCCGCAGCGTGGCCTGCACGTGGTTCTCGACGGTGCGGTGGCTCAGGTGCAGGCGGGTGGCGATCTGCTTGGCGGACAGGCCCTTCGCCACCAGCCGCAGCACCTCGGTCTCGCGCGCGGTCAGCCCCGGACCGGCGGGCTCGGGCGCCGACGCCATGCGCCGGAACTCGCCCAGCACCAGCCCGGCGAGGCCCGGCGTGAACACCGGCTGCCCCGCGGCGGTGGCGTGCACGGCGGCCACCAGCTCCTCCGCGGAGGCACTCTTGACCAGGTAGCCGCAGGCGCCCGCCTTGACGGCCTCGACCACGTCGTCGCGCTCGTCGGAGGCGGAGAGGATCAGCACCTGCGCCTTCGGCGCGGCCTCGAGCACCAGCGCGGTTCCGGCGGCGCCGTTCCCGTCGGGCAGCGACATGTCCATCAGCACTACCGACGGCTGCACCGCGCCGGCGATCCGCCCCGCCGCTGCCACCGAATCGGCGGTGCCGGCCACGGCGAAACCGCGCGCCTCGAGATCGCGGGCCACCGCCTCGCGCCACATCGGGTGGTCGTCCACCACCAGCACGGAAATACCCGCCGGGTCAACGTTCACAGCACTCGTCTCCTCATCACCAGGGCGGTCACGACTCGTGCGTCGACCGCGGCACCGACAACTCCCATTCCACCCCGTCGCCGACGCCCGTCGTCAGTTCGGCGCGGCCGCCCAGCGCCCGCATCCGCCCGACGATGGACTCCGACACCCCCAGTCTGCCCTCCGCGCGTGCGGCGTCGAGCCGTCCCGGCGCGATTCCCGCGCCGTCGTCGCGCACGGTGACCAGCACGGCGTCGTCGAGGTCCTCGAGCAGCAGGTACGAGCGCGCCCCGGGACCGGCGTGCAGCGCGGTGTTGTCGAGCGCGTTCCGCACCGCCGCGGCCACCTCGGCGGCGGGCCCGGCCGGGAGCAGCACGGCGCCGCCCGGCTCCGCGAGCGTCACCGTCGACGAGGCGAGGGGCCGCAGCAGGTCCCGCAGGTCGACGGTGCCCTCGTCCTCCGGCCCGGTAGGGCCCGCCGACGGCGTCTCCGCGATCAGGTGGCGCAGCGCCCGCTCCTGCTGCGCGGCCAGCTCGCCGAGCGCGCCCAGCTCCGTGCCGGGCCCGCCGAGCGCGGCGCACCGTCGGGCGAGGAAGGCCAGGGCCTGCAGCACCCCGTCGTGCACCTCCCGGGCGAGGCGCTCCCGAGCCCGGGCCTCGGCGGCGACGCGCTCGGCCTCGCGGAGCTGCTCCTGCGAGCGGATCGCGACCCGCGCCGCGACGCCGAGCCCCAGGCCGACCGCCATGAAGACGGGGTAGTTGGCGTCGCGGACGATGGTCTCGGGGAACGTGCCGCGGTAGATCGCGTTGACGACGGCGATGGCGATGCCGCCGGCCATGCCCGCGACGGGACCGCCGAGGATCGCGGCCGAGACCACCGGATTGGTCAACCACAACGTGGTGGGCAGGGCCTGGTTGTGGGCGGTGAACTCGGGCGAGGCCACCCAGACGGTGCCCAGGGCCAGCACAGCGGCCCCCACGAACTCGCCGATCACGAACCACCGGTTGCGGCCAAAGCCGCGCACGTAGCCGATCCCGGCGATCAGGCTGACCGCCACCACCGCGCCGATCATCACCCAGCTCCAGCCGATCCGCTGGTACCGGTCGGCCTCGTCGATCTGCCGCCCCACCGCGTACACGACGGACAGCGCGCGGAACCACTGCGCACCGCGCCACAGCGGCGCGCGGGGGTCGCCGTCGGACGCGCGCACCCCGGCGGCGTCGCCGGCGGGCTCGACGCGCCGCAGCCGCGATGCGAGGCCTTCCATGTGCCCACGTTAACCGCTGAGTAGGCTGGCGCCGATGCAGGCAGACGACGACGCGCCCTCCCCCGGCGCCGAGCCCTCCGGCGGCCCGCCGCCCGAGGACACGCCCTCCAAGGACACCGCCGTGACCCGGCGGCGGCTGAGGTGGGTCCGTCGGGCGCTGCTCCTCGTCATCGCGATCGTCCTCGGCGTCGAGGTGTACCTGTTCGGCCCGACGGTGTCGAAGTCCATCCGGGACCTCGAGCACATCCGCTGGGAATGGGTCCTGGCCTGCGTGATCGCCGTCTTCTTCTCCATGGACTCCTTCGCCCAGGTGACCCGCGTCCTGCTCCGCTCGGCGGGCGTGAAGGTCACGCAGCGGCAGGCGCTGGGCCTGCAGCTCGCTTCCAACTCCGTCTCGCAGACGATGCCCGGGGGGCAGGTGCTCGCTCCGACCCTCGTCTACCGGCGCACCCGCCTGTGGGGCGCGTCGCGGGTGGTCGCGGCCTGGCAGATCGTGATGAGCGGCCTGCTCATGTCGGCGGGCCTCGCCGTGCTCGGCCTCGCGGGCGCGCTGCTGGCCGGCGCGAAGACGAGCCCGTACTCGGTGCTCTTCTCGGTCGGCATGCTCGTCGTCTTCATCGTCCTCGTGCAGTACGTGGCCTCGCACCCCGACGGCCTGTACGTGGTGGGCGCCCGACTGATCCGCTGGACCAACGACCTGCGCAACAAGCCCGAGGACACCGGGCTGGCCCGCTTGCGCGAGGTGATCGAGCAGCTCCAATCCGTGAAGATGGGCCGCCGCTACGGCGCCGAGGCGTTCGGCTGGTCGCTGTTCAACTGGATCGCCGACGTGGCCTGCCTCGCCTTCGCCTGCTACGCCGTCGGCGAGGCGCCCGGCCTCGCCGCGCTCGCCGGCGCGTACGCGGCGTCGAAGGTGGTCAACACCATCAGCCCGATCCCCGGCGGCCTCGGTCTCGTGGAGGGCGCACTGGTCCCGGCCCTCGCGCTCTCCGGGATGCCGCTGAGCCAGGCCCTCACCGCGACCCTGCTGTACCGCCTGGTCAGCTACGTCCTCGTGGTCGTGGTCGGCTGGGTCGTGTTCTTCGTCTCGTACCGCAGCACCATGGACGTCGATCCCGACGCCCCGGACAGGAACGGCGAGAAGCCGTCCGAGAAGGCCGCGAAGGCGGCGGAGGCCGCCACCGAGGGCGCGCACGCCGACCCTCCGGAGCCCGACGGTCCGCCTGACGACGGCGCACCGTCGACCGGAACCGGCCCCGACCAGCGAATTTAGCGCGCCCCAACCGCCGGTGAAGGGCCGGCGGGCATCGTCGTTCCTGTGAGCGAGAGACCCGCAACGCTCACGGCGCCCCGGAGTGGAGGGGGGCGAGGGGGTCAGGCCCGGTCGGGGCCGCGGTTGGGAGGACCGCGCCCCGGCCGCGTGCCGTCACGGCCCCGCGATCCGATTCCCGGCAGGAGCCGCAGATCATTTACCGTTGCCGTATGCGCATCCCGGTCATCGCCGCCCTCGACGTGGTCTTCGTCCTGCTGTTCGTGGTGATCGGCCGGTTCAATCACAACGAGGCCTTCTCGCCTGCCGGGTTCGCCGAGACCGCGTGGCCCTTCCTGCTCGCGCTGGCGGTGGGCTGGGCGTTCACCTACGTGCTGGCCGCCCTGCGCGGTCACGAGCCCGGCCGCGCCGCCACCTTCGCCCCGGGGCGCGTCTTTCCCGCCGGCGTCATCATCTGGGTCTCGACGGTGGCCTTCGGCATGACGGCCCGCGGGCTGCTCACCTCGAAGGGCGTCGAGGTCAGCTTCGTCATCGTCGCGACCATCGCGCTCGGCGTGTTCCTCCTGGGCTGGCGCGCCATCGCCCGCGCGGTCCTGTCGCGTCGCGCGAAGGCGACCACCGCGACCGGCGCCTGAGCCGCGCGCTACTTCAGATACGCGCCCGCGACCTGCAGTGACCCGGCGCCGGAACGCTCGCCGCTGACCAGGATCGCGAAGGCCTGGTCGCCGCGGTAGCCGATGAACCAGCCCGGTCCCTCGGGGCCGTTGGTGCCCACGAGCCCCTTGGCCTTGGTCGAGGCGAGGTCGCTGCCGTCGCCCGACGGGGACACGGTCGAGTCCATCTTCGCCCGCACCGCCTTGAGGATCTTCTCATCGACGTCGCCGAGCGGCGCGCTGGGCTTCGCGGTCTGCCCCTGCACCACGTACGGCGCCGTGGTCCTACCCTTGGCGATCGCGGAGGCGAAGACGGCCATGCCGAAGGGGCTGGCCTTGACGGTGTCGGCGCCGAGCTCGGCGGCGCCCCGGCCGCCGGTGCCGGGCAGCTCCGCGGTCTTCGTCGTCACGCCCGGCATGGCGAAGTCGGTGCCCACGCCGAGCGGGGCGAGCAGCTTCGCCTGCTTGCCTGCGTCGTTCCCCGCGGCGGCGTTGACCTCGCTGTAGAGCGGCTCCAGCACGGGGCCGGTGGTGGCGAGCCCGGTGAGCGCCCAATCGATGGAGATGCCGCTGGCCTGCGTGTTCTGCGCGGCGGCCAGCACGGCGCCGGTGGAGACGGACAGTACGACCATGGCGGCGGGCTGCCCCAGCTGGACCACGGCGTTCTCGACGTCGAGCTGCACCTTGGGATCCATCGCGGTCCGCAGGTCGGGCCCGGGCGGGCCCTGGAAGCCGACGATCTTGGTGGGCGGCTTCCCGTTCGTGAGCAGCTGCACCTCCCAGCCGGCGGTGGCGTCGCGGTTGGCCTGCCAGGCGCCCTTGATGCCGTCGAAGAGGGGCGAGAACAGCTGCCGGTTGGCGATGAGCAGATCGCCCGCCGTGGTGTCCTGCAGGCCCGGGACGGCCGTCAGCGCGTCGCCGAGGACCCCGTAGTCGTCGTCCCGCAGGTCCACGACGGGGACCGGTTTGCCGGGGTCCGCCTTCGCCTTCGCGGCGAGGGATTCGGGCGTGACCAGCGGCGCGACCGGGGAGACGATCTTCGCGACCCGGTTCAGGCTGTCGGTCAGGTTCTTGGTCTTGTTCGGATCGACGGTGAGCCGGTGCACGGTGCCGGCGAACATCAGTTCCGACTTGTCCGCGGCGAAGACCTTCGGCGGCTTCGCGTCGGTGCGGATCTGCCGGATCGCGGTGTCGGGCGTGAGGCCCGGCGCGAGCACCGCGGGGTCCCAGGAGATGCGCCAGCCGATCGACAGCTGCGAGGCGCTGCCCTTGGTGGTGTAGTCCCAGTCGCGGCCGTCGCCGAAGTTCCAGTGCGTCTTCACGTCGAAGGTGGCGTTGCCGCCGGAGTAGCGCTGCACGTTGGACGCCGTGACCTCGACGGACTTCGCGTTCATGTCGCGCAGCGTGCGGCCGATGACACCGCCCGCCGCGTCGGGCGAGGAGGTGAAGGCGGCGGCCGCGACGGCCTTGCCCTCGCCCAGCGCCGAGCCGTAGCCGTCGAGCATCTTCTGCACCTCGGCAACGGCGCTGTCGCCGCACGCGGCCAGCCCGGAGCCCAGCGTGAGGAGGAGTGCGGAGACCACCGCGGCGGCGCCGTACCGTGCCCGGCCGCTGCGTCTCACGTGGTCTCCTCGCTGCTCATGGTGCGTTCGGCACCCCTGGCCGCGGAGTTTACCGGTCCTCACATGGCATCCTTGGGATATGGAACGGTTGCTGCGCTCAGACGACCGCGCCGCGTCGTCGATGCCGGGCGTGCAGTCGCGCCACTGCTTCTCCTTCGGGGACCACTACGATCCGGACAATACGCACCACGGCGTCCTGCTCGCGTGCAACGCGGAGCAGGTCGCAGCGGGTACGGGCTTCGACACGCACCCGCACCGCGCCGTCGAGATCGTCACCTGGGTGCTGTCCGGTTCCCTCGTCCACCAGGACAGCGAGGGACACGCCGGGCTGGTCCATCCGGGCCTCGCCCAGCGGATGAGCGCGGGCACCGGCGTCCTGCACTCCGAGCGCAACGATCGCCCCGACCCCGCGGGCGCCGACGTCCGGTTCGTCCAGATGTGGGTGCTGCCCGACGAGCCGGGCGGCGCACCGTCGTACGAGCAGCGGGAGGTCGACGCCGATCTCGCGGCGGGCGGCCTGGTCGCCGTCGCGTCGGGCGACCCCGCGCAGGACGCGGCGATCCGGATCGGCAACCGCGGCGCCACCCTGTTCGCGGCGCGCCTGGCGCCCGGCCGCGCCCTCGACCTGCCGGACGCGCCCTTCGGGCACCTCTACCTGGCCGACGGTGCGGTGGTCGCCGAGTCGTCCGGCGGTCCGGTCGGTCTGTCCGACGGCGACTCGCTGCGCACCGTCGCGGACGGGCGGCGCGTGACCGCCGGGCCCGACGGTGCCGAGCTCCTGTTCTGGCGCATGCGGAACCGCCTGGGCGGCTGAACGGCACGCCGGAGTCCGGCTACGGCAGCGGCCGGTCGGAGGGGACGACGAGGTAGCTCGGCTGTTTCGGGTCGATCAGCACGTGCTGCGGCCGGAACTGCGTCTCCGCGGTGACGGGCCCGACGGTCATCGACTTGATCAGGTTGAGCGCGAAGACGTCGACCCGCAGCCGGTGCCCGGGCTTGAGGACGGCGCTCACGGCGTGGGTACCGATGTCGAGCGGCACTACCTGGCCGGGCTTGACCAGCTCGCGGTCGTCGATGTTGAGCTGGTAGTACGGGGACGCGAGATCGCCGCTCGCCGTGCGGATGCTGCGGGACTCGTCGATCTGCCGCAGCGACGTGGTGAGCTGGCCGGAGCTGATCTTCTCGGACCGTCCGTCGGGACCGACGTCGGTCACGATCACGCTCCAGTACGCGTCGCGGGCGTCCTGTGTGGTGTTGAGACGCAGGTTGATCGGGCCCGAGATCACCGTCGGCTTCCCCACCGGTTTGGACGTGAAGGTGAGCGCGTTCATCTCCGCGACCCGGGTGTCCTTGGTGCAGCCGGTGAAGACGAGGAGCCCGAACATCGCCTGCCCGGTGTCGTTCGAGCACAGCGTCGAGAGGCCGGGGCCGACGGTGCGCCGCGCCGCGATCTTCGGCGGCGCGGTCTGGAGGCTGTTGTCCGACAGCGCGGTCGGCGCGGTGCCCGAGGGCAGGCTGGAGAGGTACATGCGCTGGTACTTCTGGCCGGGCTCGGGGAAGGTGTCACCTTGCCACCAGCCGCCGCCCATGCGGTGCACGGTGACCGGTGCGTAGTTGTCGATGCCGTTGTCGGCGTCCTTGAGCCACTTGTCGAACCACGCCTTCTGCAGCACGTCGGCGCGCGTCGGCTGGTTCACCCCGCCCAGGTCGTTGGTGACGGTGGCGTGCGCCGCGTCGCCCATGATGAGCTTCTTCTTGCTCGTGGGCAGGGCGCTCAGGTCCTTGGGAAGGCGCCACTCGGTGTTGGTGAACAGGTCGTTCCAGGCGCCGAGCGCGAAGGTCGGCGTGGTGATCTTGTCCAGCGCCGTGCGGTAGGCGGCGCGCAGCGGCGAGTTCTTATCGATGAGCTGCTTGGTAGTGGGGGTGAGCCCCTCGACCGTCGGCGAGAAGACGCCGGAGAGCAGCTCCGGGAAGAACACCGCCGGGTTCTGCAGCCGGTCCTGCAACCACTTCCAGTCGAAGGTGCCGTTGAGCAGCGAGCGCAGGTCGGGGATGAACTTGAGGATGTTGACGATGGCGAGCCAGGGACCGAGGAAGCCGACGCCGAGGCCGCCGCCGGGGGCGACGATGTCGGCGGCGATGTCGGCACCGGGGACGACGGGGAACAGGGCCTGCAGGCCGGCGGGGTTCTTCGACGCCGCCTGGAGCTGATTGATCGCGGAGTACGAGACGCCGGACATGCCGAGGCGGCCGTTCGTCCAGTTCTGCTGACGCACCCAGTCCAGCACCTCGACGGTGTCCGTCTGCTCGCGCGCACCGAAGACGTCCCAGACGCCCTGCGAGTTGCCGGTGCCGCGCACATCGACGACGACCTGCGTGTACCCGCTCTGCACCAGCTTCTGGTCGACCGTGAAGGTGTTGATCAGGCCACCGTTGAGCACGTTGCGGAGGTCGTCGACGCCGCCGATCGGCGTGCCGGAGAAGTTGAACATGTTGAGCACGCCCACGAGCGTCGGGAAGAGCACGGGGACGTTGGTCATCACGGTGGCGATGGTGCTGACGAACTTGGTGTAGGGCGTGACGTTGACGATCGTCGGGGTCTTGGTCTCGATCGCCCTGCCGGACGCGTCCGCGGGCCGGAAGATGTTGGCCCGCAGGACGGTGCCGTCCGACATGCGGATCGGAACGTCCCACTCCGTGGCCATCTTCGGGTACTGCGTCGGGCCGTCGTGGGAGGCGATCCACTCGGGGTTGATCATGCCCGCGACACCCGGCCCCGGCTTCCACGGCTCCGCGCCTGCCCGCGCGACGAGTCCGGGCACGGTGATCGACGTTCCGATCAGCACGAACGCCGTGAGCAGGGCGGCCAGAGTCAGCCGCAGTCGCGGACGTATCAGCCTCATCGAAGAATCCCCTTTAACTTCTCCACCCCGCCCCAGGCCAACCCTGATAGCGGTTTGCGTCACACCGCACGCTAACGGTGTGCTGCGCCATAGGGAATACTGACGAGTCACTTCTCCCACCATGTGAGATTCCTGAGGTCGGCTGGCAGGATGGACGGGTGACGACTTCTCCCGCTCTTGACCTCAGCCACGTCGACGCCGGCATCCGCGTGCAGGACGACCTGTTCGGGCACGTCAACGGCGCCTGGCTGGACACGCACGAGATCCCCGCCGACCGCTCGACCGACGGCGCTTTCTACGCCCTCCGCGACGCCGCTGAGGAGACCGTCCGCACGATCATCGAGGCCTGTGCCGCCGACGCCGGGGCGACCGGCGACGCCGCGCGGATCGGCGACCTGTACGCGAGCTTCATGGACACCGGCGCCATCGCCGCCGCGGGCCTCGCGCCCCTGGCCGACGAGCTGACGGAGGTCCGGCGGGCGCAGTCGCCGTCGGACCTGGTGACGGTCCTCGGCCGGCTGCAGCGGACGGGCGTGAGCGGGCTGCTCGGCTACTACGTGGACACCGACGCCAAGCGCTCGGACCGCTACCTGGTGAACGTGGTGCAGAGCGGGATCTCCCTGCCAGACGAGGCCTACTACCGCGAGGAGCAGTACGCGCCGATCCGGGAGAAGTTCGTGGCGCACGTCGCCGCGACCTTCCGCCTGGCCGCGGAGGTGCTCGAGGGCGTCGTGGCGCCGGGCGAGGAGGACGCGGCCGCCGCGCAGGTCCTCGAGCTGGAGACCGCGATCGCGGCCGGACACTGGGACGTGGTCGCCCGGCGCGACGCCGACAAGGGCTACAACCTGCGCACCTTCGCCGAGTTCTCCGCCGAGGCGCCGGGGCTCGCCCCCGCCGCCTGGGTCGCCGCCGTCACCGGCACGGAGGCGAGCCCGGCGTTCGCCGAGGTGAACGTGCGGCAGCCGTCGTTCGCAACGCACGCCGCCGACCTGCTCACCGACCGTCCGCTCGCGCAGTGGCGCACGTGGCTCGCCTGGCGGGTGCTGCACGCGCGCAGCCCCTTCCTCACCGATGCCCTCGTCGACGAGCACTTCGCCTTCTACGGCACGGCGCTCACCGGCACGCCGGAGATCCGGGACCGCTGGAAGCGCGGCGTCACCCTGGTCGAGCAGTACCTGGGCTTCGCGGTGGGCGAGCTGTACACCGCGCAGCACTTCCCCGCCGATTCCAAGGAGCGCATGCAGGCGCTCGTCGCCGACCTGGTGGAGGCCTACCGCCGCCGGATCACCGAGCTGCCCTGGATGACCCCCGCGACGCGCGAGCGCGCGCTGGAGAAGCTGGGCAAGTTCACCCCGAAGATCGGCTACCCGGACGTCTCCCGCGACTACTCCGCGCTGGAGATCCGCCGGGACGACCTGATCGGGAACCTGCGCCGCGGCGAGGCCTTCGAGCACGACCGCGAGTTCGCGAAGATCGGCGCGCCCGTCGACCGCGACGAGTGGTTCATGACGCCGCAGACGGTCAACGCCTACTACAACCCCGGCATGAACGAGATCGTCTTCCCCGCGGCGATCCTGCAGCCGCCGTTCTTCTCGCCCACGGCCGACGACGCCGTGAACTACGGCGGCATCGGCGCCGTGATCGGGCACGAGATCGGCCACGGCTTCGACGACCAGGGCGCCAAGTACGACGGCGACGGCAACCTCGAGGACTGGTGGACCGACGCCGACCGCGAGGAGTTCGGCAAGCGCACCACGGCCCTCATCGCGCAGTACGACGCGCTCGTGCCGCGCGAGCTGGCCGGCGAGCCCGGCGGCTCCGAGCACCACGTCAACGGCGGCTTCACCGTGGGCGAGAACATCGGCGACCTCGGGGGCCTCGGCATCGCCCTGGTCGCCTACGCGATCGCCCGGGAGCGCGCGGGCGGCACCGTCGACGACGAGTCCACGCGCGTCGACGGCCTGACCGGCCTGCAGCGGATGTTCTACAGCTGGGGCGTCGTCTGGCGCGGGAAGTCCCGCCCCGAGGAGGCGATCCGGAGGCTCGCGATCGACCCGCATTCGCCGGCCGAATTCCGTTGCAATGCCATCGTCTCGAACCTCGACGAGTTCTACGCCGCGTTCGGCGTCGATGCCGGGGATCGCCTGTTTTTGGACCGCGACCGCCGCGTCTCGATATGGTGAGAACCGATCAGTAGCGACTTTTCGAACGACCCGTCCAGCAACCGGCGGATACCCATGCAGTGACCCCGTGCCGAACCGGCACGGAGAACGGGTGGCCGTGCACTCACGCAAACAGACCAGCGAACAACTCCCCTCCGTCCTCGGTGTCGTCCACGAATCACCCGAGGTCCCGCTCGAGGAACTGACCCTCGGCGAGCGGATGGGCGAGATCGCGAGGCTGCTGCGCGAGCAGTCCGGGGATTCCGAGTCCCTCCTGACGGCGGCCACGCAGTTCGCCGTCGATCAGGTCCCCGGCGCCGACTTCGCGTGCGTCACCCTCGTCGACCCCAAGGGCGGCATCTCGCACCCCGTGGTGATCGGCGAGGAGGCGCAGCGCGTCGCCGACGTGCAGCGCGACCTGGAGGAGGGCCCCAGCGTCGGGGCGACCTTCGAGTCGACCACGATCCTGCTGCTGGAGGACACGGCCACCGACGAGCGGTGGCCCCGCTTCGCCGCCGCCGCACACGAGGCCGGCGTCGGTTCGATCCTCTCGTTCTGCCTGTACGTGCAGAACGAGGCCTACGGCACGCTCGACCTCATGGCCCGCGAGCCGCACGCCTTCGACGCCGAATCCATCTCGATCGGCTCGCTGTACGCCGTGCACGCGGCCGTCGCCTTCTCCGCGGTGCGCGAGAAGGAGCAGATCCGCGCGGCGCTCACCACGCGCGACGTGATCGGGCAGGCCAAGGGCATGATCATGGAGCGCTACAAGCTGGACTCCGACGCCGCCTTCCGGCTCCTCGCGCGCCTCTCCCAGGACAGCAACATCCGCCTCGCCGAGGTCGCCGAGCAGGTCATCGACGCCGGGCCGGAGTAGCCCGACGGTGTGGAGGGGTATGCGCGATGCGCATACCCCTTTGTCGCAGACATACCCACTGACCAGCGCGGATGCAGACATGTGTGGGGCGCATGGATTCTCCGAGCGACCACGGCCCCACCCACCGGCAGCCCTACGGCTCGAGCACAACCCCGTCGGCGATGAGGGGCCTGCCGTCGATGATCAGGCTGCCCGCGCCGCCGGGAGCGCCGGTGCGGAGGTCCTTGACGATGTCCCAGTGCAGCGAGGAGTCGTTGGTGCCGTTGCACTCCGCGTACGCCCGGCCCAAGGCGATGTGCACGCTGCCGAGGATCTTCTCGTCGATGAACAGGTCGCCGGTCCAGGTCTGCACCTTGTCGCTGGTGCCGATCCCGAGCTCACCGATCCGGGCGGAGCCGCCGTCGGTGGCGATGAGCGCGCGCGCCACCTCCGCGCCGCGCGTCGCGGAGACCCCGGTGACGAGCCCGTCGCGGAACTCGAGCCGCAGGTCCTCGAAGGAACGGCCGGCGAAGACGAAGACGCCGGGGAAGGTGATGTGCCCGTTCACCCCGTCGTCGAGCGGCGCCGTGGCGACCTCGCCATCGGGGAGGTTCGCCTCGCCGGCGAAGAGCACCCCGAGCCGGCCGGCGACGCGCATCGTGAGGTGGGTGTCGGGTGAGATCACGGTGATGGTGTCGGCGGCGCTCACGGCGTCGGCGAGCGGCTGCCAGCGGCGACGGTGCGCGTCCCAGTCGTCGAGCGCGCCCGCGAAGAACTCGTCGAGCAGCGTCGGGAAGGGCACCGCGATGCGCTCCGCCCAATCCGCGGTGGGGATCCGCACCACGGCCCAGCGGGTGCCGCGCCAGCGCAGCGACGACACGACGCCCTTGGCGGTGCGCTGCGCCGCGAGCTTCGCCGGCAGGTCGGGCAGCTCCGACTCGTGCTCCGGCCACAGCATCGCGCGGAAGGAGACGTGCACGGTCGACCACTCCATCGCCGCGACCTCCACCGGCGCGGGCTCCCGCAGCTCGTCGACGGTCCGCGTGGCGAGCGCGTCCGCGTCGGCGAACTCGCTGGTGTAGACCGTCTGCACCGCGGCGCCGCGGCGCGTGGCCTCGCGGATCAGGGCGTGCGCCGCGGGGGTGGCGGCCGCATCGTTGAGGAAGACGCTCACGCGCGAATCGGCGGCGATCTCCAGGCGGTGGGCGATGTGCTCGGCGAGGCGGGCCCACCGGGGGTCGTCACTGGTCATGGCTCCTCAGTTCGTTCAGGTCGCTGACGATGTCGCGCGTGGCGCGGTAGAAGGCCCGGTAGGCGGCGCTCTGCCGGGCGTAGAGCGGGGCGAGTTCGGTGCGGGGCGCCACGGACCGCTGCACGTCGACCCAGTCGTCGAGCAGGTCCGGCCGGGTCATCCCGACGGCGCACGCCGCGAGCATGGCGTCGCCCTGCGCGGCGCCCGATCCGCCGACGACCTCCTGCGGGTAGCCGCTGATGTCGGAGATCGCCTGCAGCCAGACGGCGTTCTTGGTGCCGCCGCCCACCGCGCGGATCCGGCTGGGCGCCAGGGACTCCGCCTCGTAGGCGCGCAGCGCCTCGGCGGCGGATTGGGCGATGCCCTCGAGCACCGCACGGGCCATGTCGCCGCGGTCGTGCTCGAGCGAGAGCCCGAGGAAGCCGCCGCGCGCGCCCGGTGACGATCGCGGGCGAGTCCGCGGGCGCGATGAGCGCCTCGGCGCTGGCCGCGTCACCGCACGCCGGGCGCCTGTTCGCGGGCGCGATCTGCCAGTCCGGCATCGCGCTCGCGTACGACGCCGAGACCGCCGCCAGGCCCGCGCGGATCGCCGCGGAGCGGCTCACCTCACCCCGACCGCCGCCGACCTGCGCACCGTCGCCCCGCGGACAGTCGGGCGGGCGGTCGCGGACGTGATGGCGGGACTGCCCCCGCACCGGCAGGCCACGATGTTCACCCTCGCGCGGGACGGCGATCTGGTGCCCGAGAGCCCCGTCGACGTCCTGTCCCGCGGCCCGGCCGCCGTGCCGATGATCATCGGGCACAACGCCGCCGAGGCCGACCTGTGGCGCACGCCCGGGGTCTTCCCGCCCGCGTGGGCCGGCGCCGCGCCGGACGCGCGGGTCGCCGCCGAACTGGCCCTGCTCGGGGCCGACGAGGCCGTCGTGCGCGCCTACCGGCAGCGGTTCGACGGTGCCGACGCCTTCGTCGAGCTCGTCTCGGACGGCCTGTTCTGCGCGCCGTCACTACGGGCGCAGCGGGGGCAGGGGCGCAACTGCCACGCGTACCTGTTCACCTGGCCGTCGCCGCTCCTGACCCGCACCGCGTTCCACGCCCTCGACGTCGGCTTCGCGCTGGACAACCTCGACGATCCCGCCTTCGCCCGGCACGCCGGGCCGCGGCCCCCGCGGGAACTCGCCGCGGCCGTGCACGGCGCCTGGGTCCGATTCTGTGCCACGGGCTCCCCTGGCTGGGCGCCCTTCACCGGCGAGGGCGACATCGCGATCCTCGGCCCGCCCGGGCACCGTGACCTCGATCTTCTGACGGCCTGGGGACGACGAGTGTAGTCACGGGTTCGAACTGCGACGATTCCCACCCGCTGTTCGTATCGCAAAAGGTCCTCTGGTGTGATTGTCTGTCGTCGGCGAGAGACGAACACGGGTTCACCTCGATTCATCGCCGGGAACGTCTCACGAGAAGAGGGAGATCATGACCGCTAGTCCCACGAACAACCCGAACCCCCCGAGCAACCCGCTCGGTGCCGGCCAGCAGTTCGTCAACGAGGTGCGCGGGTTCGCCGCGGATGTCGCCAAGCGCACCTGGCAGACGGCCATCGCCATCGGCGCCATCGCCGCGATCCTCGGCATCGTGCTGCTCGCCTGGCCGCAGCCGACGCTGCACGTCGTGGCGATCCTGTTCGCGCTCTACCTGCTCATCACCGGCGTGCTCCAGATCGTCGCGACCTTCGGCGTGCTCTCCTCGCAGAGCTTCTGGTGGCGCCTGCTCACCTTCCTGACCGGTGCGGTCTCGATCGTGCTGGCCGTCGTCGCATTCCGCAACGTCGTCGAGTCGCTGGTGATGCTCGCCATCTGGATCGGCGTGGGCTGGATCTTCCGCGGCATCGCGGGCCTGTCGCTCTACGCCGACTTCCCGAAGGGCGCGCCCGGCAAGGTGTGGGGCATCATCCTGGCCATCATCTCCATCGCCGCCGGTGCCTTCGTCGTGATCTACCCGTACGACTCGATCCCGTCGCTGGTGCTGGCCACCGGCATCGTCCTGATCGTGCTCGGCCTGGTCGAGATCTTCCACGGCATCCAGATCCGGTCGAACATCAACCGCATCCGCCCGCAGGTCTAGTCCGCACCCGCGGAACTGCCGGCCTCACCCCGGCAGACCGACAAGGGGCCGGCACCGTCTTCTCGACGGTGCCGGCCCCTTTCGTCGTTCAGACCGTGCGGCGGTGAGTCCTACTCGTAGGTCTCGCCGGCCTCGGCCTTGGCGACCAGCGAGGCGGGCGGGGTGAACTGCTCGCCGTACTTGCCGGCCAGGAAGTTCGCCTGCGCGATGAACGCCTTCGGACCCGCGAGGCCCTCGGCGGGCGTGCCCGGGCGGCCCTCGTAGGTGTTGATGTACTGCAGCACGCCACCGGTCCAGGCGGGGAAGCCGATGCCGAAGATCGAGCCGATGTTGGCGTCGGCCACCGAGGTGAGCACGCCCTCGTCGAAGCAGCGGACGGTCTCGATGGACTCGATGAAGAGCATGCGCTCCTGGAGCTCGTGGAAGTCCGGCGTGACGCTGCCCGACTTGAAGTGCTCCTGGAAGCCCTGCCACAGGCCGGTGCGCTTGCCGTCGGCGTAGTCGTAGAAGCCGGCGCCGTCCTTCTTGGAGGTGCGGCCGTTCTCGACCATCCAGTCGACCACGGCGAAGGCGCCGTGCTGCGGCACGTCCTTGCCCTCCGCCTTGAGGGCGGTCTCGGTCGCGAGGCGGATCTTCTGCATCAGGGTGAGCGTGAGCTCATCCGTCAGCTGCAGCGGCGCGGCCGGGTAGCCGGCCTGCTGGCCCGCCTGCTCCAGGTACACCGGGTCGACGCCCTCGCCGATGGCCGCGAGGGCCTCGTTGATGAACGTGCCGATGACGCGGGAGGTGAAGAAGCCGCGGCTGTCGTGGACGACGATCGGGGTCTTCTTGATCTGCAGGGTGTAGTCGATCACCTTCGCCAGGACGGCGTCGGAGGTCTTCTCGCCCTTGATGATCTCCACCAGCGGCATCTTGTCGACGGGGCTGAAGAAGTGGATGCCGATGAAGTCCTCGGAGCGCTTGACGCCCTCGGCGAGGATGGTGATCGGCAGGGTCGACGTGTTGGAGCCGAGGATGGCGTCGGGCTCGACGATGTCCTCGATCTCCTGGAACACCTTGTTCTTCACCTCGACCGACTCGAACGCGGCCTCGATGACGAGGTCGACGCCCGCGAAGTCCTGCGGGTCGATGGTCGGCGTGATGCGGCCGAGCAGCTCGTCGGACTTCTCCTGCGTGGTGCGGCCCTTGGCCAGCGCCTTCGCCTCGAGCTGCTCCGAGTACGCCTTGCCCCGCTTGGCGGCGTCGAGGTCGATGTCCTTGAGGACGACCTCGATGCCGGCCTTCGCCGAGACGTACGCGATCGCCGCGCCCATCATGCCGGCGCCGATGACGCCGACCTTCTTGGCCTGGTACTTCTCGAAGCCGTCGGGGCGCGAGCCGCCGCCGTTGATGTGCTGCAGGTCGAAGAAGAACGCCTTGATCATGTTCTTCGAGACGCTGCCCGTGGCCAGCTTGGTGAAGTAGCGCGACTCGATCTCGAGGGCGGTGTCGAAGTCGACGTAGGTGCCCTCGAACGCGGCGGCCATGATGGCCTCCGGCGCCGGCATGGGCGCGCCCTTGAGCTGCTTGCGCAGGTTGGCCGGGAACGCCGGGGCGTTCGGGGCCAGGGTCTTGTCGATCGGCGAGCCGCCGGGGATGCGGTGCCCCTTGACGTCCCAGGGCTGCACGCCGCCCTCGGGGTTGGCCTTGATCCACGCCTTGGCGGCGGGGAGCAGCTCGTCGACGGTGGCGACGACGTCGTTGACCAGGCCGGTCTTCTGAGCCTTGGTCGGGTTCATCTGGGTGCCCTGGAGCAGGACGCCCATGAGCGCGCCCTGCAGGCCGAGCATCCGGACGGTGCGGGTCACGCCGCCGCCGCCGGGGAGCAGGCCGAGCGAGACCTCGGGGAGGCCGATCTTGCTGCCGCGCGCGTCCGCCGCGATGCGGTGGTTGGCGGCGAGGGCGATCTCGAGGCCGCCGCCGAGCGCGGCGCCGTTGATGGCGGCCACGACGGGCTTGGGCAGCTTCTCGATACGACGGAGGTCCTTCTTGATCTCCTGGACGTTGTCGAAGACCTGCTGCGCCTCGGCCGGGGTGGCCTTGCGGATCTCGGTCAGGTTGCCGCCCGCGAAGAAGGTCTTCTTCGCGGAGGTGATGACGACACCGGTGATGGACTCGACCTCGGCCTCGAGGCGGTCGACGGTGGCGCGCATGGACGTGCCGTACAGCTCGTTCATGGTGTTCGCGGAGCTGGTCGGGTCGTCCATCGTCAGGGTGACGATGCCGTCGGCGTCCTGCTCCCAGCGGATCATGTTGTCAGACATGTTTCTTCAGTCTCCTGTTGTTCCGGCGGGCGTCAGACGCGCTCGATGATGGTGGCCGAGCCCATGCCGCCGGCGATGCAGAGCGTGATGAGGCCGTAGCGGCCCCCGGTGCGCTCGAGCTCGTCGAGCACGGTGCCCACCAGCATGGCGCCGGTGGCGCCGAGGGGGTGGCCCAGCGCGATGGCGCCGCCGTTGACGTTGACCTGCTCGCGATCGAGCTTGAAGTCCTTCATCCACTTGAGCACGACGGAGGCGAACGCCTCGTTGAGCTCCCAGACGTCGATGTCGTCCTTGGTCAGGCCGGCCTTGGCGAGCACCTTCTCGGTGGCCGGCGTCGGGCCGGTCAGCATGATCGTGGGGTCGGCGCCGGTCGACGCGGTGGCGACGATGCGGCCGCGGGGGGTCAGGCCGGCCTTCTTGCCGCCGGCCTCGTTGCCCACCAGGACCAGCGCGGCACCGTCGACGATGCCCGAGCTGTTGCCGCCCGTGTGGACGTGGTTGATCTTCTCGACGGTGGTGTACTTCTGCAGCGCCACGGCGTCGAAGCCGCCCATCTCGCCGATCACGGTGAACGCGGGGCGCAGCTTGCCGAGGTCGGCGGCGCTGGTGCCGGGGCGGCGGTGCTCGTCGTTGTCGAGCACGACGAGGCCGTTCTGGTCCTTGACGGGCACGACGGACTTGGCGAACCGGCCCTCGTCCCACGCCTTCGCGGCGAGGTCCTGCGACTGCGCGGAGTACTCGTCGACGTCGTCGCGCGAGAAGCCCTCGATGGTGGCGATGAGGTCGGCACCGATGCCCTGGGGCGCGATGTAGTTGTCGTAGCTGTACTGCGGGTCGTAGAAGAGCGCGCCGAAGTCCGAGCCCATGGGCACGCGGGACATCGACTCCACGCCGCCGGCGAGGACCAGGTCGTCGCCGAGGGCCGAGCCGACCTTCTGCGCGGCCATGTTGGTGGCCTCGAGGCCCGAGGCGCAGAAGCGGTTGATCTGCACACCCGCGACGGTGTCCGGCAGGCCGGCCACGATGGAGGCGGTGCGGGCGATGTCGGCACCCTGCTCACCCACGGGCGAAACCACACCGAGCACGATGTCGTCGATGGCAGCCGGGTCGAGGTTCTCGTTCCGGTCCTTGATCTCGTCGATCAGGCCGACCACCAGGTCGGTGGGCTTGATCGCGGTCAGCGAGCCGTTCTTGAGCTTGCCACGGGGCGTGCGGATCGCCTCGTAGATGAATGCGTCAGACACTTGGTCTTCCCGTCCTTTCGAAGAAGGTGTTCCCGGCCCTCGCGGATACCACGAAGACCGGCACAGCTACAGGCTAACCGTCTGTAGCTTATTTGGAAAGACCTCCAGGTGAGGGCTCGTCTACTACGCCCAGTATGGGCTATTGTGATGTTCATCATGGCAGCAGCACCACGCACCACGGGCACGCGCCTGCGCCCCGCCGAGCGGCGTCGACAGCTGGTCGACGCCGCGACCGCACTGTTCCTCGAGCAGGGCTACGGCAAGGTCTCGGTCTCCGACATCGCGCGCGCCGCCGGCATCAGCGGCCCCAGCGTCTACCGGCACTTCCCGGACAAGGAGGCCATCCTCGCGGCGGCCATGCGGTCCGCCGTCGACGAGATGGCGGAGACCACCGCGCGGGTGCTCGCCCGCCCCGGCGCCACCTTCGAGGACCTCTCCTCCGCCGTCTTCGCCATGGCCGTCTCCCGCCCCGGCCCGCTCGCCCTGTGGCGGTGGAACCGGCGGCACCTCACGGCAGAGCAGGCCCGGGAGATGATCGCCGCCAGCGAGGGCGTGCTCGGCTCGTGGACCGAGGTGCTCCGTCGGGACCACCCCGAGCTCACCGACGACGACGCCCGCGTCCTCACCTGGGCCGTGCTCGCCGTCGGCGGTTCCGTGCCACCCAGCCGCGGCCGCATCGGCATCCGCCGGTACCGCGCCGACCTCGAGGTGATCGCCCGGCGGGTGCTGCGCGCGGCACCGTCGACCGCGCCGGAGCTGCCGGCGCCCCCACCGCACCGCGCCCCCGTGGTGCGCAGCGACGAGATCCTCGACGCCGCGTCGGAGCTCTTCTTCTCCCGCGGCTACAGCGCCGTCAGCATGGACGACATCGGTGCGGCCGTGGGCATCTCGGGCCCCAGCGTCTACGGGCATTTCCCCTCGAAGGGGTCGATCCTGGTGGGCATCGTCGCCCGGGCGCGCGCCGCGCTCGAGATCGGCGTCGTCGGCGCGGCCAGTCTGTCCGACGGTGACCCCCTCGCCGAGCTGCGCGCGCTGGTGCGCTCCTACGCGGCCAACCTCGTCTCGTCGACCGACCTCGCCGTGGCCTTCACCGTCGGCCGCGAGGTGGTCATCGAGTCGGGCGGCGAGGCGCTGCTCGCCGCGCAGAAGGCCTACGTCGCGCGCTGGGTGGCCCTGCTCGCCGCGGGATCCGACGGCGACACGCCCGAGTCCGGGGCGGCGCTCGACGCGGCCGGGGCCCGCATCGCCGTCGGCGCCGCCATGACCATCGCCAACGACTTCGCCCGCACCCGCCGCCTCCGCGGCCGTCCGCGCTTCCACGACGAGCTGGTCCACCTCGTCGACGCCGCGCTGGGCATCTGAATCCCGGCGTTCAGCCCGAGCGCCGGCGGGCGGTGGGGCTATCGCTCCGCGGAGTCATGCGTGCCACGCATGGCCCATGAACCCCCAGGTCAGTCACATTTGTCGCGGGTCCCAACGCGCGCCGCATGCATCCCACGCACGACTTCCCCCACGCGGCGTCGACGGGGCGCGGGGGACGTTTCCTCCCCCACCGGAAGCCGCTCCCCTCGTGGGGGACCAGCCGTCCCCCACACGCGGCGTCGACGTCCCCCACGCCGCGACGCTGCGGCGGGTCCGGCCGGTGCTGCAGCCTGCGGCTTTCATGTCATGCGTGGCACGCATGACTCCGCAGAGTGAGCAACCGCCCGGCGTCCGCGCGGCGGACCGTCGGGCTACCAGCCGTTGACGTGCAGCACCGTGTCGAGCGGGGCGCGCTTGGCGAGCTTGAAGTCGGTGCCCTTGGTGTAGGCGACGGGCAGCAGCACGCCCTGGCGAACGGTGGCGGGGATGCCGAGCGCCTCGGCGACCTCGCGCTCGTACCCGAGGTGCAGCGTCGTCCACGCGGAGCCGAGGCCGCGCTCGCGGAGCGCGAGGGCCAGGCTCCACGCCGCGGGCAGCAGCGAGCCCCACAGCCCGGCCTGATTGCCCTCCGGCAGCTCGCCGCCGGGCACGTGGATCGCGCCGATGACCAGCGCGGGCACCTGCTCCATGACCTCGGCGAGGTAGGTGGCGCTGGAGGCCACCTTCTCGGCGGTCTCGAGGTCCGCCGGCGGCTTCGCGGCCCGCGCCGCCGCGCCCGCCTCGGCGTACGCGAAGTAGGACTTGCGGTAGTACTCGGCGACGATCTTCTTGGGCTCCGGGGCGGTGAGCACGATCCAGTGCCAGCCCTGGGCGTTGCTGCCCGACGGGGCCTGCAGCGCCACCTCGAGCGCGTCGGTGATCACCTCGAGCGGCACGGGCCGCTCGAGGTCGAGGCGCTTGCGCACCGATCGCGTGGTGGTCAACACCTCATCGGCGGAGAGGTCCAGGTGGGGGAAGTCGAGTGCCATGCCTCGACCCTAGCCAGAGAACCTAGCGCGCGCGGGCCGAGCCGCTCCCCCGCTTGGCCCGATCCAACGTCGCGAGGGACTTCTTGGCCGCGGAGAGCTCCTCCTGCAGCGCCGCGACGCGGTCGGCGGCGGCGTCACGGGCCGCGGAGAGCACCTCGTCAACGGCGGCCTGCGCCTCCTTGTCGCCCAGCCCGGCCAGCGCCTTGTGCAGCGCGGGCAGCGGGAACTCCTGCGCGCCCGCGGGTTTCTGCGCGTTTCGCGTCACCTTGAGCGAAGCGGTGTTGTCGGCGCCCACGTACACCGTGATCGCGACGGACCGGGCGGCCCGCGCGGGCGCCGCGGCACCCGCCGGCTTCGACGGTGCGGGCTTGGTGGTCGCGGCCTTGGCGGTCGCGGACTTGGGCGCGCGCTTCACCGCCTTCGGCTGCTTGGTGGCCCGCAGTTCCCTTGCCTCGTAGGGCAACTGGTCGTCGACGCCGGTCGGCTTGACGGTGACGACGACGCCGTCGACCGCGACCACCCGGGCGGATGCGCCGGCGGCGAGCCCGAGGCTCGGCACCCCCTCGACGAGGT
The DNA here is from genome assembly GCF_049844855.1 of Tsukamurella sp. DT100. Classification (NCBI taxonomy): domain Bacteria; kingdom Bacillati; phylum Actinomycetota; class Actinomycetes; order Mycobacteriales; family Tsukamurellaceae; genus Tsukamurella; species Tsukamurella sp. DT100. The sequence continues at coordinate 283,163 of NZ_JBNCLV010000002.1, read as the reverse complement.
AGACCAGCGGCTTCTTGCCCTCGGCGAGCGCCGTGGCGTACCGCCCGAGGTCCTCGGCGGTCAGGGTCTGCTCGGCCATCACTTGACTCCCTTCACCAGTGCGGGCACCACCGACTGCTCGATCGTGTCGATGGCGAGCGGCCCCCCGTACAGGAGCGCGTCCACGCCGTTCGTCTTGTCCAGGATGATGATCGGCACGCCGTAGGTCAACGACGACGGGACGCCGTCGAAGCCGCCGTTGCCGCCCGCGGCGTCGGTGCGCGCCACGACGGTGCGGTCCACCTCGCTCGAGTTCACGGCCTTGTAGATGTCGCCCGACGCCAGGGTCAGCCAGGATCCGGCCCCGTCGACCGGGGTCTGCGTGGAGAAACCCAGCAGGCCCAACAGCTGGAGGGCGTTCGCCGACCGCGAAGCGAGCTTCGTCGCCTTGCCGTCGAAGTGCACGACGTCCACCTTCTTCCCCGAGAACTCGGGGTGCGCGGAGCGCAGCGCGGTGATCCGACCCTCATACGTCTTCGTCACGGCATCCGCGCGGTCCTTGGCACCGAGCGCCTCCGCGATGAAGGCCAGCTGCTGCTGCCAGGTCCACCCGGCCTTGCCCTCCGCGGAGACCGCGATCGCGCGGCCGCCCGCGAGCGACTTGAGGTCCTTGACCTTGTCGGACGCATCCGGGTCGGTGTCCAGGATCAGGTCCGGTTTCGCCTTCTCGATCACGGACGTGTCGGGGTTGGTCGAGGTGCCGGCGCTCGGCACGCCGGACAGCGCCGAGACCCACGCGGGCAGCTCCGACTTCGGGCCGTTCGCCCCGGCGACCACCTCGAAGCCCAAGGCGGAGACCAGTTCCGCGTCGCCGGCTCCCAGCGCGACGATCCGCTGCGGCCGGTCGCTCAGCTCCGTCGTGCCGTTGACGTCCGTCACCGTGCGGGCGCTCCACGCGTCCAGGGCCGGCTGGCCGTCGTCGTCGCCACCGCCGCCGACGAGGACGATGCCGAGCACCACCGCCAGCACCACGACGAGCGCGGCCGCGCCGCCGATCAGCAGCTTCTTCCGATTCGACGACGGCGATCCCGCCCCGCCGAGCACGGGCATCGACGGCGAGCTCGGCCCCATCGGGCCGCCCTGTCCCATCGGACCGCCCGGTCCCCGCGGCCCGACGGGGCCGAGCAGCCCCGTCGGCGCGCCCGGGGGCAGGCCCGGCCCGCCGGGGACCGGCGACATCGGGCCCGGCTGGTTGTAGCCGGTCGCGAGCGCCGGGTTCGACGGCGTCCCCTGCCAATTCACGCCCTGCGGCGCGGTGGGCGGCGCCATGCCCGCGGCGCCCGACATGCGGCGCGACGCGGCGGCTAGGGCGTCGGAGAACTCGCCGGCGGTGTTGAACCGGTCCGCGGGGTTCTTCGCCATGGCGCGGCCGAGCACGTGGTCGACCTCCGGCGAGAGGTCGGGCCGCTTGAGCCGGATGCTCGGCGGATTCTGGCTGATGTGCGCCAGCATCAGCTGGCCCGAGATGGTGGTGGTGAAGGGCGGCGCGCCGGTGAGCAGGACCACCGTCGCGCAGGCCAGGGAGTAGACGTCGGCGCGGTGGTCGACGGGGTGCCCGAGCAGCGCCTCGGGGGCGGTGTACGCCAGGGTGCCGACGACGGTGCCCGCCTGCGTGTTCTGCCCGACCTCGGTCTGGGCGGCGCCGATCCCGAAGTCCGCGAGCTTGACCTGTTCGCCGCGGCGGCCGCGGTCGACGAGGAAGTTGGCGGGCTTGACGTCCCGGTGGAGGATGCCGTGCTGATGCGCGTAGTCCAGCGCGTCCGCGACCTGCTCGATCACGGCGACGGTGCGGTCCAGGCTGAACGGGCCCTCCCGCTGCACCGTCGAGGCGAGGTTGCCGCCCTCGACCAGCTCCATCGCGATCCACAGGTGCCCGTCGGACTCGCCGCGGTCGTAGACGTCCACGATGTGCGGGTGCTTGAGCCCGGCGATCAGGTCGGCCTCGCGGTCGAACCGCGCGCGCACCGACGGATCGGCGGAGAGCTGGGTCTGCAGCACCTTGAGCGCGACGGACCGGGGCAGCGTGCGGTGCCGCACGCGGTACACCGTGCCCATGCCTCCGGTACCGAGGATCGACTCGATCACGTACCCCGCGATCGATTCACCGGGTTCCGACGCCACGAACACACCTCCGCTCCTGTACGTGTACAGCGGTAAGAATCTACCGCGACGGAGGTTGTCCGCTGCTTAACGCGAGGTTGGCGGCTCGTCGGAGGGGCCGCGCTCGCCCGTCTTGCCCCACCGGGGCGCGCTCGGCGGCTGCACCGGGCGGCGGCGCGGGCCGTGCTCGTCGTGGCCCTGCGAGGGCCGCACCCAGCGGTCCCCGCCCTGCTTGCGCTGGGCGCCGGTGCCCCGCTCGTAGGGCGGCGGGGGCAGCGGCCGCACCGGGCGCGGCGACCGCTGCGGCGGCACGGGCGGCGGAGGCGCCTGGTACTGCGGGACGGGCTGCCGCGGCGGAACCGGGGCACCGGGCGCCGGGGCGCCCGGGGCCTGCGCCGCGGGGGCCGGGTAGGGCACGCCCTGCGGCGGGACCGCGGGCTGCGCGTGCCGCCCGGCCGGCGGCGCGGGGACGCGCGGCGGAACCGGTGCCTGCGGCGCCACGGGCGGCACCGGCGCGGCCGCCCCCGGCGCCAGGCGCGGCGGCGCGGGCACCTGGCGCGGCTGGCGCTGCGCCGGCTGCTGCGGCGCGACGGCCGCGATCGGCTGCGCCTGCATGTCGCAGTAGCGCAGCTCCTCGTCGGTCGGGTTGAGGACCACCTCGAACGGCGCGCGACGACCGATGCGCACCCCCACCACCGACGGCGAGACCTGCGCGACGACGAGGTCGGCGTTCGCCCGCTGCGGGGCGCTGCCGGGCGCGCGCAGGGTGAGCATGGTGCGCTCGGGTACCGCGTCGGCGGGGGCACCGTCGAAGACGGTGATGTCGGCCGGGCGGCCCCCGGGACCGTCGGCGATCCGGAAGCGCGCCGGGTCCGCCAGGGTCGCGGCGAGGGTGGCCCACTGGGTCGGCCGGTCGGTGTGCACCGCGACGGACGCGCCGGCGCCGACGGAGCGGAGCAGCACGAGTTGCAGCGGGATCAGCTCGGTCGCGAACTCCACGACGAGCGTCTCGGGGACGGGCGAACCGTCGAACAGGGGCAGTGCCACCGCGTCGGTCCCGGAGACGCCCCACACGGGACCCGCTGGGCCGACGGGGATCTCCACGGCGCCGAGGCCGTCCAGGGGCGCGGAGGGCAGGTCGACGACGCTGGACCCGCCGCCCGGCAGCGTGCCGCGGGCGAGCTCCATCTGGCGGCCCGGCATCGGGACGAGCGCGTCGTCGAGGTTGTCGACGATCGGCACGGCGGTGTCGTAGCGGACGAGTCCGCTGATCTCCACGGGCGCCTGCGCGTCGGCCTTGCGCATCCGCAGCACGACGGAGGTGCTGTCGCTGTCGAGGCCCCACCAGCGGTCGAGCTTCTCGGTGGAGGTGCGGACCGGGTCGATCAGGTAGGTGGTGGCGAACTCGGCGCCGTGCTCGATGTTCTGCCAGGTCTCGGTGCCGCCGAGGGGATCCGCGCCGAAGGTCATGCGGGCGTCCAGGCCGGCGAGCTCCGCGGCCGGCAGCACGCGGGCGCGGATCAGGCGCTCCTGCAGCCGCTGCTCGAGCCGCCGGGTCGCGGCCATGAGGGCCTTGGGGCCCGCCGTGCGCGACGGTCCGCGGCGCACGATCCCCGCCAGGTTGCGGCGGGTGTTGACGCGCAGGATGAGCCAGGTGGAGCGCTCGGCCATCGCCGCGTAGAACCGGACGCCCTGCGAGTAGGAGGCGCGGTAGGCCGGGCCGGGCGGCACGCGGCGGCCGACGGAGGCCACGTCGATGTCCACGTCGAGGCCGTACTGCGTCATCATCGTCGCGAGCAGGTCCAGCGGCACCGTCTCCGCAGCGAAGGCGCGGCCCTCGCGCAGCCGGGTCTCCGCCGGGTCGGCGGTGAGCTCGATCGCCGAGACCAGCTCGAAGCCGTCGCCCTGCCGCACGCCGACGCCGTCGACGTCGATGACCCGGCCGGGGATGCCCCCGGTCGCGCGGCGCCGACGACGCAGGTACCGCGCGCGGGCGCCGATCTTCTCGCTGAGCACGGTGCCGTGCACCGAGACGAAGGCGATCAGGGCGCCCAGCACGATGAGCGCGATCACCGACCACAGCGGCCAGACGCCGCCGACGAGCGCGAACAGGCTCACCGAGAGGACGGCCCAGACCAGCGCGCGGCGCAGCGAGATCCGGATGCCGACGGGCCGCCGCAGGCGCGCGACCTCGGGGTGCGTGGGGACCTCGGCGGCCGCCGCCGACGCCCCCGTCGTCACGGTCTCGGTCATCACGACCTCCGCTTCCGGCCGGGGCGCGTCAGCGCGACCACGCCGCCGATCACCAGCAGCGCCACCGCCCCGGCGCCCGCCACGATCGCCGCGGTCCGCCGCGGCCGCGTATCGGGGTCGGGCGGGGGCGGCGGGACCAGCAACTTCTCCACCGACTGCGGGTCGATGTCCGCGTCGATGTCGGGCACCTTCGCAGTGAGGGCCGCCACCGGATCGATGAGCCCGCGGCCCACCTTGTTGTCCGTGCCGCGGCCGGGCGCGTGCGCCGTGGCCACGAGCCGCGCGGCCGCCTGGGTCGCCGAGAGCTGCGGGTACCGCGCGCGGACCAGGGCCGCCGCGCCCGCGGCGTAGGCCGCCGCGAACTCGGGCCCGGCGAAGGGCACCAGGTTGCGCTCGACGGGGGCGCCGTTGACCACGCCGTCGCCGCCGCGCGAGTTCAGCGAGACGATGCCCGCGCCCGGCGCGGCCACGTCGAGCCAGGGGCCGTTGAGCGATCCGGGCAGGGGCGTGCCCTCCGCGGTGGTGGCGCCCACCGACAGGACCTGCCCGTCGAACCAGTTCGGGGTCGCGACGGTGGTCACCTGCCGCCAGCCGCGCGGGTCGTCGGGCTGGCCGGGGTCCGGGTCGGGATTGTCCTTGCAGTCGTTGGTCCCGACGGTGCCGCCCTGGCGGTCCGTCGCGCCCGCGCCGGCCACGACCAGCGCGTCCTTGGCGCGCAGGGCGTAGGCGACGGCGCCGCCGATCTCGCGCTGGCGGAACTGGTTGTCGGCCGCCATGCAGACGGGCTCGGGCACGACGATCACCTTGGCGCCGCGGTTGGCGGCGCGCACGATGGCGCGGGCGATGCTGCGCGCGTTCACCGCGGCGCGGCCGAGGTTGGGGTCCGCGTCGTCCGCGGGGGTGTTCTGCAGGGAGAAGCCGGCGGAGTCGACGCGGATCGACAGGATCCGCGCGTCCGGGGCCACGCCCACGACGCCGTCGCCCGCCGCGGGCTGCGCGCCGATGACGCCCGCGACCAACGTGCCGGTGGAGTCGCAGTCCAGCAGGCCGCGGTCGCCCGCCACCATGTTGTCGCCGGCGCCGTCGAGGCCGCGGAGGCGGGCCTGGGGCCGGACGCCGGTGCTCAGCACCGCGACGGTGACGCCGGCGCCCGTCGAGAACTTGTGCGCCTCGTCGATCCGCAGGGTGGTGGCCGGCGCGGGGGCCGCGGCCAGGTTGGAGTTCGGCAGGACGCCGGGCTCGACGCAGCGCGGATTGTTGTTGCGCAGCGGGCGCTCCGGGCCGTCGGTGTCGGGCGGCGCGCCGCCGATGTCTGCGACGGGCGGCACCACGGCGCCGGAGACGGCCGGAGCCCAACTTCCGGCGACGACGACGGTGACGGTCGCGGCCGCCGCAGCGACCGTCTTCGGGAATCGGCGCACGGTCCCTCTACTTCAGGAACGACAGGTCGAGTTCGCGCATCGCGGCGAACAGGCGGGTGCACCAGAGAGCGAGCAGGACGACAGCGAAGATCGCCAGCTTCTCGCCGGCCTCGATGCGGCCGAGGAGTCGCGCCGAGAGCGGGCGGCCGTGGCCGCCGCGGTCGGTGGAGACGCGGTCCGCGAGCAGCACGCCGCCCGCGCCGAAGCCCGCCAGCACGGCGGCGCTGAGCACGATCACGACGAGCCGGCCGAGGTCCGAGTCGAGCGCCCCGACGAGGACGATCGCGAGGCCCGCCGCGATGACGAAGCCCGCCACGAAGAAGACCGTGGCGTGCACCCGGTCGTCGAGGGTGCGGCCACGCAGCACGCAGATCACGGAGGTCAGGGCGGCGATCGCCACCTCGCCCCAGAAGTAGTGGCTGTGCGGGACGATCACGGTGAGCGCGGAGACCACGAGGATCCCGGCGATCGCGACGTAGAAGCCGGTGAGCAGCTTGGCCGCGGTACGGGCCTTGCGCTCGAGGCCGGTGTTCTCCTCGGCGCGCGCCAGCTCGGTGGTCATCTCGTCGTCGAAGGTGTCGACGTGGTACGCCGCGTCGAGCTCGGTGCGGTCGATGTCCTCGCCGGGCGGCGGGAGCGGGTCCGGCCGGACGCGGGCGAGCATGAGGGCCCAGCCCTGCGCCCAGTTCGCCAGCAACAGGCCGCCGATCACGCCGATCGCGGGGATCGCGGGCCGGCCGAGCGGGGTGTACGCGAACAGCGCGCTCGCGACGACGACCGCGGCCGCGGTGAGCCCCAGCGCGGCGAGCACCGTCGCGCCCAGGCCGCTCGCGCGGCCGAGCACGACCACGCCGATGAGGGCGAAGATCGATCCCGTGAGGACGTTCGCGGCGGTGAACGCACCGTCGACCCCGCCGTCCGGGGGGATGAGCACGAACCCGGCCGAGAAGAGCACCGGGAAGGCCGCGAGCTGCAGCGCGTACGCCACCTGCGGGGCGCCGTACTGCCGGTCCGCGGAGAGCGCGGCGAGCACCACGGCGATCGAGGCCAGGGCCGCCACCGGGAACCACCACAGCACGCTGGAGTGCGCGAACCAGGCGATGAGCACGAGCGCGGCGAAGACCGTCGCGCCGAGCACCAGCGCGAGCAGTCCCAGCGCCCGCGCCGTCGCCGATTCGAACCGGCGGAAGCGCTGGCGGCAGAACTCCTGGATCGCGTCGGCGGTGCTCTCGATGAGCGGCCGGAAGGTCTGGGTCGAAAAGGTCTCGGCCAGGATCAGGCGGTCACCGTCGAGCACCCCCGCGTCGGCGAGCGACTTGTCGCGGGCCAGCGGCGTGCCGCCCTCCCGGGCGAAGGTCCAGGCTCCGGTGGTCGAGAAGTCGTGGTCCGGGAAGATCTGCTCCAGCCCTGGGACCACGGAGTCCATCACGACGGACAGCCGCCGGCGGGCCAGCAGGCTCCGCTCGACGGAGTTCTCGCCGACCTCGACCAGGACGCGCACCTGTTCGGGGACGGCGGATCGCCCGGGGCCCGCGTTGTCGGTTCCGGCGGGCTCCGGGGTGATCGGGAAGACCATCTTGCGTCAGCGTCCCTCTGTCGTGCGCACCTGCAGCTCGGCGAGCTTCTGGGCGGCCGGCGGCTCGTAACCGGAGTTGAAGCCGTCCGCCAGGTCCGCCGCCAGCTCCTCGAACGCACGCACGGTGCGTCGGCGGAGCAGATCGATGTCGATCGGCTGGTCCGAGTCGAGGTGCGGGTCGTACGGGATCTCGTGCACGCGCAGCTTCTGCCCGGCGCGGAAGAGCTCGTCGAACTGCTCCACGGAGACGCTGCCCCGGCGCTTGGTGTGGTTGATGACCACGATCGTGTTCGCCAGCAGGCCGTGCCAGCCGTGATGCCGCAGCCAGTCGATGGTCGCGGCCACCTTGCGCACGCCGCGGGTGGTGGCCGAGGCGGGCAGGATCAGCGCGGAGGAGATCTCCAGCACGCCGGTGCCCGTCTGGGTCTGCAGGCCTCGGCCGGCGTCGACCAGCGCGAGGCTGTAGTGCGGGCGGAAGATCGAGTACAGGTCCAGCACGTCGTCGTAGTCGGTGACGTCGCGGCCGTTGAAGCGCCACGGCGTGGGCAGCACGTGCAGGTTGGTGGGCGTCACCGCGAGGTGCTTGTCCACCTGGTTGCGGTCCGAGAGGTCGCTCTGCTGGATCAGCGTGCGCGCGGTCGAGCCGCCCTGGTGCCACGCGGTCACCTGGTCGAGATCGCCACCGTCGGGGTCGAGGTCGAGCGCGACCACGTTGTCGGCGCGGGTGCGCTCGAGGATCTGGCCGAGCACGCCCACGAGCAGGGTGCCGCCGGCGTTGTCGGCGAACACGCTGGTCACGTGGAACTTGTTCTTCGGGACGCGGATGCGGTGCACCAGCTCCGCGTGCTCCTGATCGTTCGCGCTGGGGCCCACGTCGAGGCCCATCTTGCGCAGCCAGGCGCGCCAGCCCGAGACCCGCACCGCGGCGTCCGAGAACCGGATCTGCTGGTTGAAGGACGACGAGGCGGTCGACATCGGCGCCGACAGCGACTCGCCCATCGGGCGCATCGGGGCCTGCTGGTGCTGCGGCACCATCGGCGCGGGCGCACCCTGCACGGGTGCGGGCGCCTGGCCGAAGGGCTGGGGGGAGGCGGGGCGGTGGATCTGGCCGGAGGCTTGCGCCGACTGGAACTGGCCGGTCGGCGGGACTCCCTGGAACGGGGCCTGCTGGGCCTGGCCGGCTTGCGCGGCGGCGGGGACGAAGCCGTTCTGGCCGCCCTGCCACTGCTGCTGCGTCTGCTGCGGCTGCGGCACGGGCGCCGGAGCGGGCACGGGCTTGGCCGCCTGCGGGGTCGACGGTGCGGCGGGCTCGGCCTTCGGGGCGTCCGTCTTCGGCGCGTCGCCCTTGGCGGCATCCGCCTTCGGGCCGTCGACCTTGGGTGTGTCGGCCTTGGGCGTGCCGTTGGTCGGGGCGTCCGTCTTCGGCGCCTCGCCCTTCGGTGCGTCCGCCTTCGACGCGTCGACCTTCGGCAGGCCGGACTTGGGGCCGTCCGCCTTCGCGGTGTCGGCCGCGTCGTCGACGATGGCGGGCTGCTCAGCGGTGGGGCGCTCGTCCGCGGCGACGACCACGGGCGGGGTGACGGGGGCCGTCGGCACCGCGGCGGATGCGTCGAGGTCGTCGACCCCGGGGAGCTCCGGCTCCTCCCATTCGCCGCTCACGGGCTCGGACAGCGGGCCACCCGTGGGGACGGACGGTCGGACCACCGGGACGGCAGAGTCGGTCGAGGGCAGGATCGCCGCCGCGGGGTCACTCTCGTGACTGTTTTGCGGTACGAAAGGCACCCGAACGTTAGTAGCTGCGTCGCTCATGGACTGCACCTCTCTTGCTGGAAGAATCTTTTGCAGACTAATACACACCCAGGTCAGACGACCAGTGGGGGTGAGCTATCAGTTTGTTGTATCGAACCATCCGCGGCAACCGCCTCGCTCGACGAGCGCGGTGATCCCCTCGGAGAATCGCCGCCGGGTACCGGGACTGAGGGTCACGTCCACCACGCCCCGCGAGCCGCGGTCAGTGGTCGACAGCACGCGGCCGGCGGCGGTGTCCATGACGCCGACCGCCCACGCGGCCTGCATCCGAACACTGCCGGAATCCGAACGGTGATAGACGATTTCGGCGCGCCGACCGGTGTACCGCGCGGCGTCGAGCAGAACGTCGACGGTCTGCTGGGACAGATCGTGCTCGCGCAGCCGGCTGCGCACCTCCCGCTCACCGCGGGCCCCGCTGACCTGCGGATCGAAGCTCGCGACGATCTCCGCCAGCTCGCCGGCCTCCAGGGTGAGGGACTCGAAATCCGCGGGATCGCGGGCGCCGAGGACCCGCCAGAGGGGTTCGACCACGGTCGATTCGAAATCCTCGCGATCGGTGCGGAAGCCCTGGACCGTGAACTGGTCGTCGTTGCGGAAGGCGACGGCGACCAGGTCGTCGCGGCGCACGATCGCCCCGCGGAGCACGGCGTCACCGTCGAAGACGCGGATCGCGACCTCCGCGGCCGGATCCTGGAGTGCGCGCAGCCACTGTTTGACCTGCGGATCGACCGATCCGTTCGCGTCGACCAGCCCGGCGTCGACCAGCCCGGGCAGGACCGCCAGGTCCACCACCAGCTGATCGTCGGGCCGGTACACGTTGGGGTGCACGGCCAGCACCACGGGCGCCAGCTCGCTGACGTCCGAGAGCCGCATCAGCAGCAGCAGCTCGTCGACGTCCGCGGCGAAGGCGGACAGCTTCGCCACCGATTCCTCGCGCAGCACCGCCATGCGCCCCTCCTCTTCCGACGCGGCCCGGCCCCCGCGCGTGCGGTGGCCGGGCCTCGTCCTCGTCGTTGTCAGACTCCGTAGAGACCCGCGGCCTGCGCCTGGCCGGCCTGGTGGATCGTGGCGGCCGTCTGCAGGTTCACGCCGGTCTTGCGGATCGCCATGGACAGGTTCTCGTTGGCCTTGAGACAGATCTCGTGGACGTGCTGGTAGCTCTCCTGATCGACGCCCACCCAGTTGCCGGCGTTGAGGTTCGCGGTGTTGTTGGCCGTCAGCTCGGCGATGTTCGCGTCCGCGACGGCGGAGGCCTTGCCCAGGCTCGCCGACGTGATGTCGTAGCTCGCGTAGTCGACCTTGATCAGCGGGGAAGTCATGTTCGTGACCCTTCGTAGATGGCGGCGGTCTAGACGACGTAGCCGGTGAACAGGCCGCCGGCGTCGCCGTCGGTGCTGGTGATGAGTCCGCCGTTGCGGCCCAGTGCCTCGGCGACGGCCTCGAGCTTCTGCTGCTCGGCGTTGCACACGGCGATGAGCTCCTCCATGTGGGCGCTCGCCTTGTTCGTCGTGTCACCGGCGTTCGCGGCGCGGTAGGCCTCGGCCGTGGTGCGGACGAACTTGATGTTGGCGAGGGTCGTCGCGGCCACGTCGTGGGTCTTCGCGGTACCGGCGGCGTGCGCACCGGTGTTGAGTTCGTAGATCTGCGGGGGCATGAGTGTTCCTCCAGTTCAGTGGTGGTCGTGGTGGGCCGAGCGGGTGGTGGGGATCAGCGCCCCTCCCCACTCGACGGGACGTCGACGGGAACGGACTCGTACTCGGGCACCGAGTCCTGGTAGATGGGCATCGCTGCGGTGTCGGGCACGACGATGCGCTCGCGCTGCTTGCCCTTCGACCGCGCGACGGGCGCGCTGGTCCCGGTCGGGAGGATCGGCCGCAGCGGCTCGGCCGCGACGCGCGGAACCGGCGGGGGCGGGGGCGCCACCGCGAGGCCGTCGGTCGACCAGTTCGCGGGCGCGACCACCTGCGGCAGCGCAGCCGTGCCGGGCTCGACCCGGAGCGCCGAAGCCGACCGCACCGCCTGCTCGCCGCGCGACATCCGCTCCAGGTTGGGCGAACCGGGGCGCGCGCCGAAGTAGCCGACGGAGCCGGTCCGGTTCTCGGGGTCGACGCCGGAGAGCAGTGCGCTCATCGGCTGGTAGACCACGCCGCCGCCGGTGGCGACGGTTCCCGCGCTGACGCCGGTCTGCAGCGCTTGCCCGCCGCCGGACAGGGCGACGCCGACCGCGCCACCGGCGACACCGGCCGCCGCGCCGCCCGCCCCGCCGAGCTGCTGCACCAGGCTCGCGCCGAGCTGCTGCCCGGTGGTGGGGCGGATGAGGCTGTTCTCGCGCGACTGGGATCCGGCGGTCGCCGCGTTCGAGGCGGCCTGCTCGAACCGCTGGGCGTTGACGAGCAGGGTCTGGCCGAGCTTCGTGGTGGAGAGCACGCCGCCGGCGGTGCGCATCCACAGCATGCTGGCGACGGCCTGCGCACCCTGCGCGGCGAGGGTCATCTTGGTGACCACGGCGTCGCCGACCGAGGCGGCGCCCGCGGCGGCCGCGGGGATCGGCACGCCGATGGAGGTGGCCATGGGCTTCGGCGGGACGAAGGGCTCGAAGGTCATGTTGGCCGTGGAGTTCGCGAGGTAGGTCAACATCATTCCGGCGTTCTGCGCCCACATCGCCGCGTACTGCGCCTCGTTGGCCGCGATCGCGCCGGTGTTCACCCCGAGGAAGTTGGTGGCATTGAGCACCGCGTTGGTGATGTGGTTCAGCGCGATCTCGGGCAACTGGGCCATGCCCGCCAGGGCCGCCGAGTAGTCGGCCGCCTGCTTCGTGTGCCGGGTCGAGGCGAGGAGCGCCTGCGTGCGCAGCGCCTCGTTGTGGGCGAGGTAGATCGCGACGTTGCGCGTCATCAGCGCCGTCTCCGGCGCCTGCCACGACGCCGCGAGCCGCGGGAGCAGCGACTGCAGGAAGAACGACCGTGCGCTGACGGAGGCCGCGACCGAGGCCCAGGCCGCGGCCGCAGCGGTCGCCGGCGCGGGGCCCGCTCCCGACATGAGGCGCCCCACGTTGACCTCGGGGGGAAGCGCTGGGAAAGTCACGACGTCACGCTCGTCAGAACTGCACGGCGTTGTCGGCCATGATGTACGTGGAGGCGACCGCCGAGAGGCTCACCGCGTACTGCGCGACCTCGGCGTGATCGACGATGGACGTCGCCAGGAAGTTCGCCGCGTGCGCCGCAGAACTGGCCGAGACCAGCAGCGATACGTCATCGGCGCCTGCCGGCACGATCGCTCCGATGGCGCCGGCTGCGCCCCCGATCAAGCCCGAGGTGGTGGCGACATTCGCCATGACCTCGTTGGTTCCCGCCAAGAGTTGTATAGGCGCCACGTTAAGGCCCACCTGCTATCCCCTTTACTTGATTTTCAAGTTGCAACTAAAACAGAATTGTCAAATTTCGTCAATCCCTGGTTGTCCGAAATTCTCAGCCCCAAACCTCGTCGTCGGCCTCCGCTTCGTCCCTGCGCACGCCGTTCCAGGCCACCTGGACGATGTCCGACGGTGCCCCGCGTCCGGGATGGAATCGGCCGCGGCCGGGGATGCCGAAGCGCTGTCCGCGCTCACCTGCGATGTTCACGTTGAACTTGTCCGCGGACAGGGCCAGTGCCATGGAGCTGTGGGTGTCGAGGTACTGGATCAGCGGGTCCGAGCTGGCCTTGTAGAGGTACTCGGCGTCGTTGAGGATCACGATGACGTGGAAGCCGCGAATGACACCGTCGTTCATCAGCTTCGCGGTCTGGGTGATCGGGTTGGTGCGGTCCCCGCGCGCGACGACCGCGTCGTAGTCGTCGATGATGAGGAAGACCTCGGGGCCGGTCCACCAGTCGCGGCGCGCGAGCGCCGAGCTGTCGGCGGCGTCCGGCACCTTGCGGTAGGTCACCTTCTCGGGGTCCGTCTCGCCCTCGCCCATCCAGTCCACGAGCTTGTCCTGCCAGCGGCGCAGGAAGTCGTAGAGGTCCGAGCCGTGCAGCCCGAGGTTCTTCGGGTTGGGCGCGAAGGCGCCGCGGTGCACGCGCTTGGGGTCGAGCAGGGCGATGGCACCGTCGTCGATCGTCGGGTACCGGCGGCTGATCGCCTCGATGAGGGTGTGCACGAAGGCGGACCGTCCGGATCCGCTCTCGCCGACCACGTACATGTGCGCCTCGCGGCCGAAGTCCGCGACCGCGGGGCCCGCGTCGGTCTCGCGGACGCCGAAGGGCAGCCGGACGCGCTCGCGCGCGCTCGCCTCCGCGGGCAGCACCGAGAACAGGTCGCTCTGGAGCACCACCTCGGGCAGTGCCAGCAGCTTCGGCGCCTCCGCGCCGGAGGTGTTGGCCCGACGGATCCGGTCCACGACCTCCTCGATGCCGTCGCTGAGGGTCGCCGGCGAGGCGTCCCCGTCGGCGCGGGGCAGCGCGACGAGGGCCAGCAGCTCCCGGTCGGTGGTGATGACGTGGCCGGCCTTGTCGGGGACCGCCTTGTTCCGCTGCGAGTTCACCACGGACATGTCGTAGCTGGCGGTGGAGACGCGGCCCTCGATGATCGTGTGCATGTGGCTCGCGAGACCGCGGAGCACGGTGTTGCGGGCGGTGGTGATCACGAAGTGGATGCCGTAGTTCAGGGCGCCCGACGCGAGCGCCTCGAGCACGGCCACCTTGTCCTCGAAGACCCCGCCCTCGGTGACGGCGGCGTCGAAGCCGTCGATCACGATGAAGACGTCGCCGAAGGCGTCCTCGGTGATCACCTCGGCCCCGGGGTCGCTGCGCAGCCGCCGGTACTCCGCCATCGAGTTGACGCGGTACTTGCGGAACAGCTTGACGCGCTGGTCGATCAGGTCTGACATCTGGGAGACGATCCGGTTGATCGCGTCCTCCTCGGACCGCGTCGCGATCCGGGAAACGTGCGGCAGGTCCTCGAGACGCATCCAGCCGCCGCCCGTGTAGTCCACGACGAAGAACTGCACCTGCTCGGGCGAGTGGGTGAGCGCGAGGGAGGTCACCAGGGTCATCGCCGCGGTCGTCTTGCCCTTCTGCGGCGCGCCGTAGATGAGCACGTTGCCCTGGCCGCCCGAGAGGTCCAGCTCCCACACCGGCTGCTGGTGCTTGGCCGGGTCGTCGAAGACGCCGAAGGGCGTCTTCAGGGTCGCGGGGGTGGTCACCGCGGGCGCCACCCACTCCTCGGCCCCCAGCGACGGTGCCAGGATGTCCAGGGTGGTGGAGGTGAGCTCGGGGAGCCACGGCTTGTACGCGGGGCGCGCCGGAGCCTTGGTGAGCAGTTCCTTGACGACGGTGAAGACGGTCGGCGCGGCGAGCAGTTCCTCCTCGCTGCGGACGATCTCGTCGTCCTCGACGATCTCGGCCTCGAGGTCCGGGATGTCCACCCGGCGCGCGGTGAAGCCGCGGGAGGAGAGGTCGTCGGCGGTGGGCTGCACGATCTCCCGCACGACGGGCTCCGGCGCCGCCTCGGGCGCGAAGTAGGGCTTGCCCGTGAATCCGGCGTAGAACCGGATCAGGTCGTCCTCGTGGAGCGTCTTGATGAGGCCGTTGCCGGGCTTGCCGGGCAGGTTCTTGGCGTCCGGGACGCCGATCACCGCGCGCGAGTCGCCGGCGGTGCCGGTGCGAAGAGCGATGTGGTAGTGGATGTTCGACTCGAGGCCGCGCGAACGCGCCATCTCCGCGTTCTGCGAGGCGAGCAGCAGGTGCACGCCCACGGACCGGCCGACGCGGCCGATCTGGCTGAAGATGTTCACGAACTCGGGCTTGGCCTCGAGGAGCTCGGTGTACTCGTCGATGAGCACGAGCAGCGCCGGCATGGGCTCGAGGTCCGGGCAGTGTCCGGACTCGCGGGCCTTCTCGTACTCGGTCAGGCCGATGATGTTGAAGGAGGGGTAGCGGGCCGCGGCGCTGTCGAAGAGCTGCTGGCGCCGCTTGAGCTCGCCGGTGATGACCTCCATCATGCGGTCGACCATGCTCTCGGACTTCTCGAGGTTGGTGACCACCGCGGCGACGTGCGGGATGTCCTCCATGCCCTGATAGGTCGCGCCGCCCTTGAAGTCGACGAGCAGCAGGTTGAGCATCGACGGCGGATGGAAGAGGCAGGCGTCGAGGACCAGGCAGCGCAGGAACTCCGACTTGCCGGAGCCCGAGGTCCCGATCATCTCGCCGTGCGGGCCGGTGCCGCCCTGGCTGGCCTCGCGCATGTTGAGGAAGATGCGCGTGCCGTCCGGCCCGAAGCCGATCGGGAAGTTGAGGCGCCGCGGATCGTCGAACCGCTTGATCCGCTGCCAGAAGTCGACCACCTCGATCGCGCCGGGATCGTCGACCTGCACCAGGTTGGCCCAGTCCCGGCCGGTGTCCTGGCGTTCCTTCGACAGCAGCGAGGCCGTGGTCTCGAGCTCCCACCGGGCCAGCTTGCGCGCATTGGTGTGCGCGTCGATGACGTCGAGGTGGTCGGCGCGCGCGATCTCCTTGGGCGCCTCCAGCGGGAGGTCCGAGTCCCACCTGGTCACGATGCCCGCCGAGTCCACGTCGAGCAGCACCGCGTGCGGGAACGAGTCGATCACGCCGTCGGGCGGCGACATCAGGATCCACGTGACGTCGGCCAGCGAGGCGATCGCCTGGTCGGTCATCCGCGCGCGCTCGGCGGAATCCACGATCACGACGGTGTGCCGGCTGCGTCCGGTCGCCTCGGACTCGGTGGTGAAGGGCCGGGAGTAGTCGACGATGCGGTCGGCCTCGGCGGCCGGCTGCTCGTCGCCGCCGGCGAGCTCCTCGAGGAAGTCGGTCCAGTTGCCGTAGATCATCCGGCGCGATCCCAGCGCGTCGATCAGCGACGGATGCTGCACCTGCGGAAGCCATTTCAGGTACTCCCACCGTCCGCCGTCGGGGGTGTCGGCCACCACGGCGAAGCGCAGCCGGTCCGGACCGTGCGTGATGGCGAGGTGGTTCAGCATCGCGCGCACCATGCCCGCGGAGCGCTCCGGATCGCCGCCCACGCCCAGCACGGGCACGGTGCGCAGGGTGAAGGCCAGCGGCATGTCGGCGATGGTGGAGTGGGTGTGCAGGAACTTCACGGTCTCGGTCCACTGCACGGGGTCGAGGAACTCCCCGTCGGGCGCCTCGGGCGTGAGCAGCTTGGCCTTCGGCACGATGCGGCCGCGGCCGTAGCGGGCCGCGGTGAACCGGCTCTTGCGCTCGGCGTCGCCGCCGTTCACCTCCCACATCCGCTCGGTACCGATGAGCGACGCCACGACCGACGGATCGGGGTAGGCGTGGGCGAGGGCGTCGAAGTAGTTGCGGCCGCGGGAGAGCGCCTTCTCGCGCGAGGTCCCGATCGAGCGGCTGGCCTGCTTGCGGTCGTGCAGCAGCTGCGCCTTCGACTTGTTGCCGCTGCCGCCGGGGCCCCCGCCCATGTACGCGAACATGCCGAACAGCAGCATCATCGGCATGAGCAGCATGACCGGGTTGAAGCCGCGGTTCATGCGGATCATCATGAACAGCATGCCGAGCACGGCGACCACCATGATGACCGGCATCATCACGGTGCGCCACTTGCCGGGCGGGTCGACCTCGTCGATGGTGTCCGGGGTGCGGACCTCCACCTCCTTCTTGACGACCCGGGGCTCCTTCTTCGGGTGGAGCGGGGGCTCGAAGACCTGCCTACTCACTACTTCCCCTTCGGGTCGAACTTCGCGACGACGGGGTCCTGCGCGCCACCGTCGTGCTTGATGGACGCGCTCGCCTGCGAGAGCGTGGGGCCCTGCGCGAACAGGCTGATGATCGTCCACGGCGCGGGCACCGGGTTGCTCAGGCCCAGGGCCTTCGCGGACGAGCCCGGCTCGTTCGAGCCCTGGTCGTCGATGCCGTACCTGATGCCGGTGTCGGCGATCCAGAACTCGCCGCTGTGCTCGCGCGAGTCCTTCGCGGAGCCGGTGGCGTAGACGTACCGCCCGCTGTTCGCCGGGAGGTACACGTCGTCGGCGATGGTGCCGGCCGAACCGGTCGCGCCGATCAACGGGATCCGGGCCGCGCTCTGCTGAGCGGTCAACGGCAGGGTGCCGGCGACCAGGACCTTCTGCTCGGCGGTCGGCGCGTCCCCGTCGTGCGACCAGGTCATGCAGGTCACGGGGTCGCTCGTCGCGTCCTCGATCCGCATCTTGCCCGTCGGGAAGTGGTCGACGGCGATTCGCCCACCCACCTTGGGCCACTGGTTCGCCTTCGACGCCTCGGTCTCGACCACGCCGCTCTTGACGGGCGAGACGGTCTGCAGGACCGCCGCGGCGGTCTGGCTCACCTGCTGGATGCCGTCGGCCGCGACCACGTAGTAGGTCCAGCCGCCGTCGACGGTGGCGACGCGCAGCGTGGTGCCGACGAGCAGCTTCTCGGTGTTCGGGAAGCGCACGGGCTTACCGAGATCCGTGATCTGCGGGACGTCGATCGGTTCCCGGGCGGCGAGCGCGTTGAACAGGCCCGACGACATCGGGATGACCCGCTGGTCGATGCCGATGCCCAGGGCCTCGCGGATCGCGGAATTGCCCAGGTCCAACCGCGAGCGGGCCACGACCCCGTCGTCGGAGTAGACGAGCCAGGTCTGGTTGTCGAAGGCGACGACGCGGGCGCGGTCACCGGTCAGCTCGTCCGTGCCGTCGGCGGGCGTCACGGCGCCGCCGATGACCGTGACCTTCACCGCGGCGGTGGCAGTGGTCGGCAGCCCCGTCGACGGGTCGAGCGGAACGGCCGAGCCGGTGGCCGTGCTGTCGCACACGGCCCACTGCGACATCCGGCTGGTGGAGTTGCGGATCACTGTGGGGGCGTATGGGATACCCACCATCGGGCCGCGCGGCAGCTTCTCGATCTCCCCGGACTTCGCCAGCACCGGCTTGGCGGGCGAGCCGATGATGAGCTGGCCGGAGACCACGTTGGGGATCGGGCTCAGCGCGTCGCCGACCTTGACGTAAAGGGCGCCGGTCTGGCTGTCCTGGATGATGTCGCCGTCGCCGACCTTGCCCGCGGGGAAGATGACGGCGCCGATCACGCAGCCGAGGACGACGACCAGGCCGACGGCGAGCGCCATGTACAGGGGCGAGCCCTGGAACTTCTTGACGTCGTCGATCCAGCGCGTATCGCGGCGCACCAGCGCCTCCTCGTTGCGCCGCTGCAGGTAGGCCTCACCCGACTTCTGGTACTTCGAGGTCAGCCGGAACCCTCGGACCCGCTCCTGCAGGCCCGATTTCGGGTTCGACGGATCCGGAGTCATCTCAGCCATTCGATTCCTCGTGCCAACTCGTCTCCAGGAGATGCCATTGCGACCACGGGAAGTTCGGCGACACCCGCAGGGTCTCCTCGTAGGCCAGGCGCACGTCCTCGAACTCGAGGGTGCGCAGCAGCGTCCGCTTCTCCTCCGACGAGAGCGACGACCGGTCGATGGCGCTGACCCGGAAGTCGCGGAAGCCCCGCGCGGAGGAGATCACGGTGCGCATGAAGCGGGCGTTCGACATCAGGTCGATGCCGGAACACAGGCGGCCCTTGAGGTCGAGGGCGCTGACCTCGGCGAGCCGCTTGTTGTGCTCCTCCAGATATCCGCGCACCCCCACGCCGAGGTTCTCCCGGCTCTTGGCGGCGACGGACTCGGCGATCTCCACCAACTCCTCCGCCGTGAACGAGCTGAACGAGATCCGCGTCGGGAAGCGCAGCGGGAGGCCGGCGTTCACCTGCAGCAGGCGGTTCATGTCGTCGTCGTAGCCCGCGAGCACCACGACCACCTTGTCGCGCAGGGGCTTGTCGCCCTCGTTCTCGATCCGGGCCAGCAGCGCCTCGAGCGCCTCGCGGCCGAACCGGGAGGCCTGGTCCTCGCCGTCGCCGGCGACGAGGCCGTACGCCTCGTCGAGGAAGAACAGGCCGCCGCGGGACTCGTCGACGAGCTTGTTGGTGCGGATGCCCGCCTGGCCCACGTAGCCGGTCATCATGTCGCTGGGCTGGTGCTCGTAGACCTCGGGCTTGGCGATCACGCCCAGGCCGTAGTACAGCTTCGCGAGGATCCGCACGCCGGTCGTCTTACCGGTGCCGGGCGGGCCGGTGATGATCGCGGAGAGGCGCATCTCCTCCTCGCTGTACTCCTCACCGAGCTCCTCGCTGAGTTCCTGGCGCTCGCGGTCCATCTCCACCTTCGAGGCGAGGCGGCGGATCTGCGACTTCACGTCCGGGCTGCCGACGAGGGCGTCGAGCTCGCGCCACGCGTCGGCGAGCACAACGTCGCGCTGCCGGTCGAGGCTCTCCTGCTCGATCTCCTGCGCGGTGGTGCCCGACGTCGGGTCCCACGGGTCGGTGCGGGTGTTCATCGACTGCGCGGTGACCACCTCGAGCGAGCCGCCCGCGGCGGCGTGGTCGAGGTCCGGGCGCGAGGAGATCCAGGCGCGGGCGTCGCGCAGCAGCTTGGCCGCGCCGTCCTCGTCGCCCGTCGCCCGCAGCGCGTAGGCCTGGGTCACCAGGAGGCTGGCCTGCACCAGCTTGAAGTCCTCCGACGCGAGCGCGGTCTTGGTCGCGGAGAGCGCCTGGTGGGCGTCGCCGGTGCCGACGAGGGCGCGCGCGGTCAGCGCCGTGACGCCCAGCTGCCAGAAGCGGACGGCACCGTCGGATTCGGCGGACACCCAGAGAGGCTCGCGGCTGTCGGCCACCGTCGAGAGCACCTCGGGCCAGCGATGCGCCAGCCCGAGCAGGCAGATCCACAGGTACCGCAGGTAGTTCCGCTGCGCGGGCGAGTCCGCGCTCACCTCGCGCTGCAGCCTGGTCAGCTCGTCGGCGGCCTCGCTGAGCAGGCCGGCCTGCGCGAGGATCACGGCGGCGCCCGCGCGCGCATAGGTCACGTCGGTGACGGGCATGCCGAGCTCGACGACCCCCATCTGCACGGGGATCTTCAGTCCGAGAGCGCCTTCGGCGGGGTCGACGACCATGCCGTTGCGGCGGAGTTCGGCGCCGAAGTTGCGGGCCGAGTTGAGGAGGCCGCGGGCCGCGGCGGGGTCGCTGAGCTGCGATCGGTCGACGGCCATCAGGCCGATCCACGCATCGCACATCGTGGGATCGGCTTCGACGGCCAGGCGGAAGGCCTGGGCCGGTTCGCGGGTGTCGGTTCGGGCCGCGAGCGATCGCAGCCCGAGCGAGAAGTACCGCTGGGCAGTGGGATTCGAGGTCGTCATCGTGCTTGCTCGGTGTCCTGATCCTGGCTCGAGAGGAACCGTGCGTAGGTCCAGGCGTACACGGCCGACTCGATGTCGTGGTACGCCGCGGCGAGGGTGGCGACGAGGATCGCCCGCTCCAGCATCCGATCGCGCAGGCGGGCCGCGTCCGGTGCGGGCGCCGCGAGGTCCTCGGCGGAGGCGGGAGTGCGGTCCAGGGTGAGCGCATCGCCGAGCGCACGCTCGTCGGCGTGCAGCTGCTCGAGGACCGCGGGCGGCACGTCGTCGCGCTCGTCGAGGAAGCAGCGGGCGTCGATGCGCGCGGCCTCGATCCCGATCGCGTGCTCGGGCGCGATCGGCTGCGTCTCCAGGTCGCGGATCAGCGCCCGTGCCTGCCGCTCGGCCTGCTCGCGATCGAGCGACCTGATGTGCTGCAGGCGTGCGGGCGAGACCGTGGCCTCGAACCGGCTGCGGCCTCCGGGGAGGACCGCGCCGGGCCGGAGCACGCCGACGACGTTCTCCTCGCCCACGACGGAGGCGTACGCGCGGCTCGGGTGCGTGGTCGCGACCGCGGTGAGCGTGTACCCGTCCTGCTCGGCGTACTCGATGAGCTGGCGCACCGGGTCGTCGATCGACGCCCAGCGGTAGCCCGTGGGCACGTTCCAGAGCACGCGGACCCCGGCGGGGATCACGACTCCGGGCGGCAGCCAGCCGGCGTCCGACGTGGTGACGGCCATGATCGTCTCCGCGTCGTTGACCAGAAGGCCGGCTGCCCAGTGCAGTCCCGACTCGGGACCGTGCGGGCCGCCGCGCAGCGACCCGAGGATGGACGCCACCGCGTCGTGCACCTGCTGCACGACGGGCGACACCTTCTTCCGCAGCACCAGCGGCTCCGTGCGGCCGAGAATGGCCGGTCCGGTGGCGAGCACCGGCGCGGGCCTGGCGGGGGCCGCGGGCTCGTCCGCCTGCTCCGCGCCCTGCGGCGCGGCGGCCTCCGCGGGCTCCGCGGACGTCGGGGACTCGTCCGCGAGCGCGGCCGGCGCGTCCGCGACGGACCCGCCCTCCGATGCCACGGCGGGGATCTCCGCCGCCGCGACGACCGCGGCGGGCGCCATGTGGGCGGGTTCCACCTTGGCGGCGTTCGCGGCCTTGAGCAGGTCAGAGAACTTGACGGGGCCGGACTTCCGCACCGGCCGCGCCGCCGCAGCAGCGAGTGTCCTGACCGGCTCGGCGGGCTCCGCTGCGGGCTCCGCCGCGTCCGCGGCCTCCGCCGGTGCGGACTCGTCCTGCGCAGCCTCGGCCGATGCGGCGACGGGGTTCTCGCCGACCGCGTCGTCCGTCGCGACGGATTCCGCCTCCGGCGCGTCGTCGACGGCCTCGTCGACGGCCTCGTCGGTGTCCTCGTCGTCGGCCTCGTCGACGTCCTCGGGTACCTCGACTGCGAGGTCGTCGGCGGCGGGTTGCCGGCCGGCGGTCACGCCTGCCGCGGCGTCCGCGTCCGGCTCGTCGACGCCCGCGGGCTCCTGCGCCGCGGACTCGTCCGCGGTGGGGTCCGCGGCGGCGGGCTCCTCGGTCGCGTCCTCCGCGTCCACGGCGGTCGGGCTCTCGTCGGAGGAGGGCTCGCCGGCAGGGGTCTCGTCGACGGGCCCCTCGCCCGCAGGCGTCTCGTCGGAGAGGTCGTCGGTCTCGGCGTCGGCGATCACGTCCTCGTCCTGCTCGTCCGGGGCCAGGAGCTCGTCCGCCTCGGCGTCCAGCTCGTCGGCGAAGTCGACCTCGGCGTCGGCCGTCTCGTCGTCGCCCGCCAGGTCCCCGTCGTCGGCATCGCCGAGTTCGTCGACCGCGAGCTCGTCGAGTTCATCGACGGCGAGCTCGTCGAGCTCGTCCGCGACGAGCTCGACGGAATCATCTAGATCGTCCGTCGCTGCATCCTCGACGCCGTCGACATCGTCTGTCGCCGAGGGCACGTCGGCATCGCCGCGCTCGTCCGCCGCGTCCTCGGCCTCGCCGGTCGCGTCGTCACCGACGTCGGCGGGATCGAAGGCCTCCGCGGTCTCGACCTCCGCGGAGTCCTCCAGCTCGGCGACGGGCTCGTCATCGACGGGCTCGTGGCTGCTCGCCGTCACCGGAGCGACCTCGGACGCGGTGGGCACCGTCGGCAGGACGCCTGAGCCGCCCCACCCACTACCGGGTACGCGCCCGAAGGAGAGGAAGCCGTCGTCCATCGCATCCGCACGGGTGTCCTCACGATCGGGCACCGGGCCGTCGACCGCCCCGGACAGCGTCATCGGGGCGCCGAACTCGGCGCCCGGGGCCTCGCCCGATTCGCCGGCCACGATCTCGGCGGGCGTCGTGGGGAGGGGTAGGAACTGGGTCGGCGCGGCGACGGGAATCGGACCGCTACTGGGCCCCTGCACCGCGGCGGCCTCGCCCGCGCCGGGCGTCCGCCCGAGCGCGAGGAAACCGTTGACGAGGGGCTGCGGCACCACGGGGACCGCGGCGTCTTCGGCGGGCATGCTCATCGACGGTGCGCGCCCCAGGCCGAGGAAGCCGTTCGCGATCACCGGCGCATCGACGTCGGCGTGCTCCTCGGTCACCTCGGCGACCGGCTCCGCCACGGGGGTGGCGTCCTCGACGGGCTCGTCCGTGACGGCCTCGTCTGCGACGGCCTCGTCTGCGGCGGGCGCGGTCTCCCCGGCGTGGGGAACCGCGCTCGCGGGGGTGCGGCCGAAGGCCATGAAACCGAGGTCCATCGTGGTCTCATCGCCCGAGTCGGCGAACGCGTCCTGTGCCGCGGCGGCGGCCTCCTTCCAGCCCGGGACAGCACGGCCGGCGGACGCATTGGCGGAGTCGTGGCCGTTCGTTCCCGAAGGACCCTCGACGGCGTCACGGCCGTTGACCGCATCGTGGCCGTTCGCGACCTCGTGACCGTGGGCGGCGTCGTGGCCGTTCGCGACGGCATGACCGTTCTGGTCGGCTCGGGTGTTGCGGATCGAGTATCCGTTGCGCGCGTGCCCGTTCCGGGCCACCCGGCCGTTGCGCTCCGTGGCCTCGGCGCTGGCGCCGGGCACTCGACCGAAGGCCATGAACCCGCTGACCAACCCGGCCGCGGGCTTCTTCGCCGAACTCGCGGTCTCCGGCGTGACCATCTTCTCCGCCACCTCGGCGGCGCGAGCCCGGGCACTGGCGATCAGCTCGGCGATCCGGTCGGCGGGGTCGACGCCCGCCTGCGCGGACTGGAGCTGCGCGGCCTCGATCTCGGCCTCGACCTGGTACACGATCTCCGACTGCTCGAGGTTCACCTGTTGCAGGCTCCGGGCGAGCTCGCCGAGCGCGTGCGAGACGTGGACCAGCGACTCGCCCACGCGGACGATGCCGATGAAGCTCTGCGCCCATTTACCGGTCTCGGACTCGAGGAACTCGGAGACGTCGACCTCTTCCAGCTGCGCGGTGGCGGTGGTGCCCTCGCTGGCGACGCGGAAGGCGTAGGACGACGCCTGAGCGGCGGACAGCGCCCGCGACGCGAGGTCGTCGGGCGTCACCTCGTCCTCCCAGATTCCTTCCAGGAGGACGTCGGCGTGGGGGGTATCAGGGCGATCGATCACTTCGACACCTCACTTCATGCCGGGCGCGGCGCAGCGGCCGCGGCGAACGACGTGCTCACGACGAAGCACTCACTGTCGACGGGTTCTCGACCCACAGCGACGAGCGAGGCGCGGAGCCGCTCGCGGCCCCCCGGCCGGACCTCCCGGCCGCGGTGAGGGCCTCGGCGGCCTCGAGCTCGGGCATGACGTCGTCGACGAGGTCTTCGATCGTCTCGACGATCCGTTCGCCGTGCGAGCTGGTGCAGCCCACCGAGGAACTGATCGATGTCACGGTCGATCGCAACTGCGCCGTCGCGATAGCTGCGCGTGCCTCGATGGCCCGCGAACCGGCGCTCTGGCCGAGGTTCGCACCGGCGTCCTTGTCGGAACTCAATGCCACCCTCCCGTCCTGCCCAGCCAGACGGCACACACGTACCGACTGATTTCGTTGTCGCAAAAGAATGTACCACCCGTATTGCAACTGCACTTCTTTGAAGTCGCCCTTGTTCTGTCACAAGACGACCAGGTCAGGCCCCACAGGATCGTGATCGACAATTCCGGTTGTCGATCACGTTGTGCATGGTCACGAGTCGCCGCCGTGCGGCGCGATCCCGCGCCTTCGCGTTTCGTCGGGGCGCCGCCGCACGAATCGACTAGAACGCGTTGCACCGGAATCGGGTTTGCGAGGAGCGACCTGGTCCGAGGGGGAGTCAGCCCCTCGGCCGCCGTCGAGCGTGACGCCACCCGGCCCCGTCGCGCGAATGCTTCGTGAGCATTTACACCGACCCCGAGAATTCAGTTTCGGCAATTTTCGTCGGGTGCAGCGCCGGGCGGGAAGGCGGCGACTCCACCACGGGCTCCGCTACCCCGGGGCTGTGCGAAGCTGTCCACATGAGGAGATTCCGGGGGAGCCGCCTCGCGGTGCTACTGACCACCGCCCTGACCGTGACCGGCTGCGCGACCGTCGTCGACGGCACCGCACAGCCGGACCCGAGTGCGGCCGTCCGCCTCGACACCGGCGGCTACCCGACGGCCCCGCGCCAGGTCCCGGAGCGGACTGATCCCAACGACCGGCGCGTGCAGGCGAGCTACGAGCTGTCCGGACACCTCATCGCACCGACGGAGATCGACGCGGCCTACGACTGGCTGGCCTCCGACGCGCGCACCCCGGTCTTCCCGTCCCTGATCGGGTTGACCCTCCAGTTCGGGGACTTCCCCGCTACGGCGCTCTCCGCCGGGGACACCTTCGTCGGGGGCGCGATCTCCGCCCGCCAGACGGAGGCGCACGGCACGGCGAAGGCCGACACCCCCCGGATGTCGACGATGCTGTTCCGCTATCGCTCCGCGGAGAACGCTGCCGGCGCCGTCCGCGGGCTGAAGTCGCTGCCCGCAGGGACCGGCAGCCCTCTGGTCGGGCCCCCGGAGTCGTTCATCGGGCCGGCGATCGACACCGTCGGACTGACGACGGTGTGGTGGGCGGCCGTGGGCGACTACCTCCTGGGGGTCGGTTTCGCCTCGGTGCCCGACGCCGACGCCCGCGGCCTCGCGACCCGCTGGATGGACCGTCAGGTGCCGGAACTGGCGAAGATCACCGAGTCCGCCCAGCAGCTGCTGGAGCTCCCTCCCGACCGGGACGGGGTCATGAGCCTGACCGTGCCCGGGACCACGCGATTCCAGGACGGCACACAACTCACGCTCGGATACCTGACGCCTCGTGCCTGGGGCAATTCCGCCAACGGTCGCTGGAGCACGAAGGCTGCGCTGTTCGAGCGCGCCGGGGTCGACCTCATCGGCAGCGCGGCATCGATCGTCTACCGCACCCGGGACGCCGCAGGCGCGCGCTACCTGAGCGATGCCTTGAACACCCCGCAACCCGGCATCGAACTGAGCAACGAGACCGACGACCAAGTGGTGGCCGCGGCACCGTCGGGCGTACCGGACGCGCGGTGCTCGTCGAGCACGACCCGCGTGACGGGCGATCCCAGGAAGGCCTACTCGTGCGCGTTGATCGTGGGCCGCTACTACATCCAGACAGACCTGGTGAGCACACTCACCCAGGCCCAGCAACAGGCGGCCGCGAGCTACCTGCTGGTCAAGGACGCGAAGTGAGCGATCAGGCGATCGCGCGGGAGACGGCGCCGAGCGGATCGGTGTAGACACCGTCGAGCGCGGCGGCGCCGGCGGCCTGCTGCTGCACGCGCCCACCCGCACCGCTCACCCGGACGGCCCGGCCGGGCTCGGCCGAAGTGGCCTTCAGCGCGGCGGAGACGTGCGGGAGGATCGCGGTGTGGTCGGTGAAGGCCTGGCCGCCCAGGATCAGCCGGTCCGGGTTGAAGATGTCGGCGACCAGCGCGGCGGCCTCGCCCAGCACCCGGCCGCGCTCGGCGACGATGGCCCGTGCGGTCTCGTTGCCGCCGTCGGCCAGCTTGTGCAGATCGGCGATGGTCCGGACCTGCAGCTTCTGCGCGCGTGCGGCATCCACGACGGCGGTGTCGGTGACGGCGTCCTCGAGGCGGCCCGTGCGCTTCGGATCGAGCAGCTCGACGTTGCGGGTGGGCAGGTGGCCGATGGTGTGCGGGCCCGACTTCGGCGAGTGCACGGCGCCGTGCAGCGCCAGCGCGACGCCCACGGTCTCGCGACCGTAGAAGTACAGCGTGGAGCCCTGCGACTCGTACTCCTCCGAGAGGTGCAGCTCAGCGGCGGCCATCGCCTCGACGTGCGGGGCCACCGTCACGGGCAGGCCGATAGCGCCCGAAAGGCGTTCGCCCAGAGCGACGTCCTTCCAGCCGAGGCGCGGATGGTCGGCGACCACACCGCGGTCGTCCACGCGGCCGCCGATGGCGACGCCGGCGCCCAGAACGGTACGGCCGTCCCAGCGAGCGAGGAACCGCCGCGCGCTGGTGGCGATCACCGACAGCACCTCGCCGGGCTCGCCGCTCTCGGGGGTGGGGATCTGGATGGCACCGATGACCTTGCCGGCGACGTCGTGCATGGTCACCGTGCTCACCCGGAAGCCGATGTGGATGCCCAGGGCGACGGGGCCGTTCGGATCCACTTCGAGCGGCAGCCGCGGCCGGCCGACGACGCCGCTGGCCGCGCGGTCGGCGCGTTCGCGCACCAGACCGGCTTCGATCAGGGCCGTGACCTGGCGGTTCACGGTGGCGGCCGACAGCTGCGTCTCGCGGACGATCTCGTCGCGGAGCACGAGGCCGCCGCGGCGGATGACGCGCAGCACGGCTGCCGCGGGCTTCTCCGAGACCCGCAGCTGCGGGGCGAAGACGCGGGCGGGAGCGGCGGAGCGGACCTGGCGCTCGCCGGCGGCGGGCCTGGCGAGGGGGTTGCGCGGTCGGGCGACGCGGGCCTGTGCGGGGCGGGCCTGCGGGGCGCGGTTGGCGGAAACGGCGGGGAGATCAACGACGGTCATGGTTCCTCGAAGAGTGTGCGTACGCCGCGACCTCCGGGGTGATCCCGGGCGCAGACGTGGAGATGGAGTTGTCGAATGGCATCGGCCCGATGACGGGGCCTACGGAATGCGAGCGGGAACGCTCAGCAGCAACACATTCGACAGTGCACGCGAACCATGGGGAGACGGCAACCCAGCGCGACGGTCTCATAACCGACGCGCAGATGGGCCTCAAGACTCCCGGACATGTGTTGAAAGTAGCACCACGCACCGCCGACCGCACAAGCGCAACGAGCCGAACTGCGACGCACGTCACACCCCGGGCGCCCGTCTTCGTCCGAAACCGTCCCATTCCGGGGTCTCGGCGATGTATTCGCGTCGAGACCAGCCACGACGCCGGTTCAGAACACGTCCCGCGGAAAACCGGTGGCGCGCCGACTCGGCGGCTCCTATACTCGGCGCCATGCTGTCCTGAGACGTCCTCGGCCCTGCCGCACGCCCTGGTGTGACCACTCCACCCGTCGCGGCCCCTGACGACCTCAAGGAGCATTCATGGCTACCTCTCTCGCTGTCTCCGCACTCTCCCTCCGCTGGCCCGACGGCACCGTCGTCTTCGACGACCTGAGCTTCACCATCCCCGCCGGGCGTGCCGCCCTGGTCGGCGCCAACGGCGCCGGCAAGAGCACCCTGCTTCGCATCCTCGCAGGTCGGATCGCCCCCACGGCGGGCTCTGTGAGCGGCGCGGGCGTCGTCGGCTACGTGCCGCAGCACCCGCAGGCGCGGCCCGAGGACACCCTCGCCGACGCGCTCGGCATCGGCGGCGCCGTCGCCGCGCTGCGGCGCATCGAGGGCGGCTCGGCCGAACCCGAGGACTTCGAGGCCGTCGGCGACGACTGGGACGTCGAGGAGCGCGCGACGGCGGTTCTCGACGGCCTGGGCCTGCGGCTCGGTGCCCTGGACCGCGCGGTCGGGACGCTGTCCGGCGGCGAGGCCACCCTGCTCGCCATCGCCGGCCAGCTACTGCTGCGGCCCGACACCCTGCTGCTCGACGAGCCGACCAACAACCTCGACGAGCGTGCCCGCGGCCTGCTCACCGACGCGCTGGAGCGGTTCGGCGGCACCGCCGTGGTGGTCAGCCACGACCTGACGCTGCTCGAGCACATGGATTCGACGGTGGAGCTCTACCGCGGGTCCGCCCGCGTCTTCGGCGGGCCGTACTCGCACTACCGCGAGGTGCTCGACGCCGAGCAGGCGGCGGCGGAGCAGGCCGTGACGTCGGCGAAGGTCGACCTCAAGGCCCAGCGTCGCGACCTGGTGGAGGCGCAGATCAAGCTGGATCGTCGCGCGCGGTTCGCCGCGAAGGCCGAGGCCGAGAAGCGGGTGCCGAAGATCATCGCGGGCCTGCGGAAGAACGCCGCCGAGGTCTCCGCCGGCAAGCACCGAGGGCTGCACGAGGACCGCGTCGACTCCGCGAGGGACGCGCTCGACCAGGCGCGGGAGGGCGTCCGCGACGACCGCTCCGTCCGCATCGCCATGCCCGAGCCCGGCCCTGGCCTGCACCGACTCCAGCTCGATGACGGCCCGCTGCAGGTCGTGGGCCCGGAGCGGATCGCGCTCGTCGGCCCCAACGGGGCGGGCAAGACGACGGTGCTGCGCCGCGCCATCGCGGCCGCCCGGGCCGCGGAGCCGCCGACGGTGATCGGCTACGTCCCGCAGGACGTGCGCTTCGGGCCCGCCGAGGAGGGCTCGCTGCTCGACGCGGTGCGGGACGCCCATCCCGACCTCGACGCGCAGCACGCCCACGCCGCGCTCGCGCGGATGCTGTTCCGGGGGCGGCAGTCGGAGCGGATCGTCGGCACGCTCAGCGGCGGCGAACGCCTGCGGCTCGCCCTGGCGATCGCCCTGCTCGGGGACCCGGCACCGTCGCTACTGGCGCTCGACGAGCCGACCAACAACCTCGACGTCCCGTCGGTGGAGCTGCTGGTGGAGGCCCTGAAGTCGTGGGAGGGGGCGCTGGTCGTCGTCTCGCACGACCGCGCCTTCCTCGACCTGCTGGGGTTGACCCGCGAGGTCGAGATCACCCGCTGATCGCTCGGAGAATCGGTCGATTTCGGCGTGGCACTCACATATAGCGGCGCCGCGCCGAAATCGGCGGAATCCTCGACGACCGAGGCTCGATAAGCTGCGGGGATGGATCGGGCGACGATGATGGGGGCGATCGCCAACAGCGTGCTCGAGGGCTGGGCGCCGACGCCCCTGGACACCGAACGGCTGCTCGCGCTGGCGGACGGCGCCGTCACCCTCGACGGGTACGTCGCCGCCGCGATCGACCGCGCACTCGCCGGCGCCGAGATCGGCCCGCCGGACTGCATCGACGTGCCGCTCGATTTCCCGGACACCTTCTACCCGGACACGCGGATCCTGCGCAACCGCTTCGGGATCCGCGATCCGCACGTGCTGCGGCAGCTGGAGTTCGAGGTCGGGACCGCCCGGCAGTACGGCATCGAGACCGGGCTCGTCGCGGTGCCCGCCACCTTCGACGGTGCGCATCTGGTCGCGATCCACCGCGCCCTGTTCGGCGCGATCTACCCGTGGGCGGGCGAGTTCCGCCGCTACGACATGGGGCTGCGGGACCAGACCTTCGGGGCGGCGCTGATCGACCGCTACCTCGCGGACGCGACCGTGATCCTGCAGCTCCCCTCCGAGGCGTTCGCCGCGGCGGCGACGCCGCGCGAGCGCGACCGACGGGCCTACGCGCATCGCGCCGCCACCGCGTACGCCTACCTCAACTGCGCGCACCCCTTCCGCGAGGGCAACGGCCGCGCCGCGAAGACTCTGCTGCAGCTCGTCGCCGCGCGGGCCGGGTACCGGTTCGACTACGCCGCCGTCACGAAGAAGATGTGGGACGGCGCCTCCCGCCGGTCGGCGCCCGACCCGGGCCACTACCGGCCCGACGCACACGCCCTCTACCGCGTCTTCACCACGATCACGGTGCGCGCGGATCAGAGGCGGTAGGACTCCAGCCCCAGCCAGCCGGCCATCTCGGCGACGGTCTGTTCCAGCGCGGCCTCGGACGCGGCGTCGCGGCCGCCGGGCTCCCAGGTGGTCGCGTGGATCAGCAGCTCCCCCGCCGCACGGTCGGCCTTGACGTCACACCGTGCGACGATCCGGTCGCCGAACAGGAAGGGCAGCACGTAATAGCCGTGCACCCGCTTCTCCTTGGGCGTGTAGATCTCGATCCGGTAGAAGAAGTCGAACAGCGCCTCGGCCCGCTCGCGCTGCCACACGACGGGGTCGAAGGGCGAGAGCAGCGCCCGCGCCGCCATCGCACGGGGCCGCTTGGCCTCCGCGTGCAGGTAGACGGTGCCGGGCCACCAGTCGGCCTCCACCGGCAGGAGTTCGCCCGTCTCCACGAGCTTCTCGACGGCGGGCGCGGCCTGCGCCGTGGACAGCCGGAAGTAGTCGCGCAGGCAGCGCAGCGTCCCGATGCCGTGGGCCTTCGCCGACTGCCGCAGGAGCTCCACGAAGGCCTCCTCGTCGGAGACGTCGTGCTCCGCGAGCGGGCCGAGCACCGTCGACGTGGGGGCGTACAGCCGCTCGAACTGGCTGGTGCGGCCCGCGCTGGTGACCTCGCCGGCGTGGAAGAGCACCTCCAGCCCCTCCTTCACCGACGACCAGTTCCAGCCCCAGTGCGTCTTCTCGACCACCTGCTCGTGCTCCAGGTGCGCCTCGAGCGCACGGGCGGTCAGCGGCGGCAGCTCGGCGAGCGCGCCGCGAAGGCGGTCCAGCTGGCCGGGGTGCCGCGCGTCGTAGCTCGCGAACCGCTGCGATACCCGGTCCGCGGTCCGACGGTGCCGCAGCAGCGGCCAGGTCGCGGGCGGGACGAGCGAGGCCTCGTGCGCCCACGCCTCGACGAGCCGCCGCGGGTTCTTGTCGCGGGCGCGGTCGAGCAGGGTGGTGTCGTAGTCGCCGAGGCGAGCGAAGACCGGCAGGTACTGGCTGCGCGCGACCACGTTGACGCTGTCGATCTGGATCAGCTTGAGGCGGTCGATGGTCTTCTGGACCTGCCGCATCGTGGGCGCGGACGTGCCGGCGAAGCCGGGTTCGAAGCCCTGGGCGGCGAGGGCGATCCGGCGGGCCTGCGGCTGGGTGACCCTCATGCGCCCGGCGTGCCCGCCAGCCGCGGGAAGAGGTACTGCTCCAGCATGGGCGCGATGGTCACGTCGCCGTGGTCGGCCGGGTCCAGCCAGCGCGCCTCGGCGATCTCCGCCGCGGCCCGCGGCTCCACCCTCAGCTCCGTGGCGAAGACGGTGGACTCGATGTCGGTGTTCGCCTCGTTCGCGGCGGGGCCGCGCCACGAGACCAGGTGGGTGAGGTCCTCCGTCGTCAGCGCGACGCCCAGCTCCTCGTCGATCTCGCGGACCGCACAATCGATCGCGGCCTCCCCCGGCTCCAGCTTGCCGCCGGGCAGCATGAAGGCGTCGGTGCCCCGTTTGCGCACCGTGAGCACCCGCCCGGCCTCGTCCCGGAAACACACCGCCGCCACCGTCAGCACGTCCATGCCGCCACCCTAGCGACGGCCACCGACAGGTTCTTCGTTCAGCACTCCGGCACGTTGACGGCGAGGCCGCCGAGGGAGGTCTCCTTGTACTTCGACAGCATGTCGGCGCCGGTCTGGCGCATGGTCTCGATGGCCTGATCGAGCGAGACGCGGTGCGTCCCGTCGCCGTGCAGGGCGATGCGGGCGGCGTTCACGGCCTTCACGGAGGCGATGGCGTTGCGCTCGATGCACGGGATCTGCACGAGTCCGCCGATGGGGTCGCAGGTCAGGCCCAGGTTGTGCTCGATGCCGATCTCGGCGGCGTTCTCCACCTGCGCGGGCGTCGCGCCCATGACCTGCGCGAGCGCGCCGGCGGCCATGGAGCAGGCGGAGCCGACCTCGCCCTGGCAGCCCACCTCGGCGCCGGAGATCGAGGCGCGCCGCTTGTAGAGCACCGCGATCGCGGCAGCGGTCAGCAGGTAGTCGCACACCACCTGCTCCCGTCGGGCGGCCAGCGACGAGCGGAACTTCAGCGCGTAGTACAGCACCGACGGCACGATTCCCGCCGCGCCGTTCGTCGGCGCCGTGACGATGCGGCCGCCGCAGGCGTTCTCCTCGTTGACGGCCATGGCCGCGACGTTGAGCCAGTCCATGGCGTCGGCACCG
This sequence comes from Tsukamurella sp. DT100, assembly GCF_049844855.1. Lineage (NCBI taxonomy): Bacteria > Bacillati > Actinomycetota > Actinomycetes > Mycobacteriales > Tsukamurellaceae > Tsukamurella > Tsukamurella sp. DT100. The sequence goes on along the minus strand of NZ_JBNCLV010000002.1, from coordinate 250,583 downwards.
TCGGAATCGACGAGCCGGCGGTACAGCCCCGGCGCGCGCCGCTTGACCCCGAGCCCGCCGGGCAGCATGCCCTCGGCGCGGAAGCCCCGCTCGATGCAGGCCTCCATGACCTCCCAGATGTGCAGCAGCCCGGCGCGCACCTCGCGTTCCGCCACGTCCGACGGTCCGCCGTGCAGCGCGATCTCGTTCTCCAGCATCAGCTGCGGCACAGTGCGGCCGGTGCGCGGGCAGGTCTCGAGCAGAGCGGCGGCGGTGTCGAAGTCGTGGGGCACGCCGGGGGTCCCGGCGAGCGGGTTCACAGTGTCGGCGCCGGACTCGCGCTCGACGAAGCCGCCGCCCACGGAGTAGTAGACGGCCTCGTGCTCCATCCCGTCGGCGAGCTCGGCCCGGAACCGGATGCCGTTGGTGTGCCGCGGCAGCACGGTGAGCGGGTGCAGCACGATCTCCTCGGCGCACAGCGACACCTCGTCGCGCCCGCCGAAGGCGATCCGGCGGGTGGCCTCGATCTCGGCGCCGCGCTTCTCCACGTAGTCGGGGTCCACGGTCTCGGGGCGGTTGCCCTCGAGCCCCAGCAGCACCGCGGCGAAGGTCCCGTGCCCGCGCCCGGTCGCGGCCAGTGAGCCGTACAGATCGACGTGGACGGCGCGCACCGTCGACGGGGCGGACCGCAGCTCGTCCGCGAAGTCCGCGCCCGCCCGCATGGGGCCCACGGTGTGGGAACTCGACGGGCCGATGCCCACCGAGAACAGCTCGAACACACTGATCGTCACCCTTCCACCCTATGCCCCATACAGTGGACTCATGGGCGACGCCGAAGATCTGGACATCGACGGTCTGCTCCTCCCGGGCGAACGCAAGTACACCTTCCGTGAGCTCGCCGAGCAGGGCGGCATCGACGTGGAGGACCTGCGGGTCTGGTGGACCTCCGCGGGCTTCGCGGACCTGCGCGACGACGACCAGAAGGCCTTCACGCAGGACGACGTGGCCATCGTCCAAGACCTGTCCGACCTGTTCACCCTCGACGTTATCGACCGCGAGGCCGTGCTGCCCGGCGCGCAGTCGCTCGGCCAGGCGATGTACCGCCTCGCCGAGTGGCAGGCGGGCATCGTGAAGATGTACCTCGACAGCGCCCACGACGCGGGCGTGAAGGATCCGTCGGCGGGGGTCGCGCAGGTCATCGACAAGATGGAGAACCTGCAGTCGCACGTGTGGCGGCGGCACCTGTCCACCGCGACGCAGCGGCTCGTGACCCTGGAGGACGCGGACGCGCTGACCGCGCGGATGGCGGTCGGCTTCGCCGACATGGTCGGCTACACCCGGCTGAGCCGCGGCCTCGCCGTCGAGGAGCTGAACACGCTGGTCTCGACGTTCGAGGCGCGGATGCAGGCGGTGATCTACGGCGGCGGCGGGCACATCATCAAAGGCGTCGGCGACGAGGTCATGTTCGCGGCCGACGACCCGTCGGCCGCCGCACGCATCGCGCTGGAGCTGCAGGCCCCGCACGAGTACCCCGAGCTCGACGTGATCGAGATCGAGTTCCCCCAGCTGCGGGTGGGCCTGGCGTACGGCGAGGTGCTGCAGCGCTACGGCGACCTCTTCGGCAGCGTGGTCAACCTGGCCGCCCGGCTCACCAGCGCCGCCCGGCCCGGCACCGTGCTCATCGACGACAACTTCACCCAGGCCATCGCCGACGATCCGGACCTCGACACCCGCAGCCTGCGCGCCTACCGCGCCCGCGGCTTCCGGGCCGTGCACCCGCACCTGCTGCGCTACAGCAAGGACGCCGTCGCCACGATGGAGGCCGAGGCGGCCGAAGCCGCGGCCCAGGCCGAGCCCACCGAGACCGACGCGGCGGACCAGCCGGCCGAGAAGAAGTAGCTCAGGCGGCGGCGAGCGCCACGGGGCGCGAGCGGGCGCCGAGCAGCTCGCGGTGCACGCCCCCGACGAACTCGATCATGGAGCCGCCGAGCGCATCGCAGACGCTGGCGAGGACCTCCGACGAGGCCTCCTTGCGCCCGCGCTCGACCTCGGAGAGGTACTGCGTGGAGACGCCGGCGTCGCGCGCGACCTCGGCGAGCGTGCGCCCCTGGCGGGTGCGCTCCTGCCGCAGCACGCGACCGAACACCTCGCGCAGCAGCGGGGGGCGCTCGGCCTCCGCCGAGTCGTGCGTCTCGATGCTCGTCACCCCACTCGTCATACGTCCGACCCTATCCGATGGTGCGCCCGCCGGGCGGAGCGTTCACGGTCGGCGAAACCGGCGCGTCGCCGTGTGCCCCCGCGTCGGCGGCGAGCGCAGGCTCCGCCCCGTCGGCATCCTCGTCGAGGTCGTCGGCGTCGTCGTCGCGCAGCGGGTGCTCCAGCTCGTCGCTCGGCATCCGGGCGGCGAGGATCGCGATCACGGCGAGCGGCACCGGGATCAGCGCCGCCAGCGTGAAGGTGGCGGTCAGGCCGATCGCCTGGCTCACCGGGCCCGCCAGCGCGAAGGACAGCGGCATGAACACCAGCGAGACGAAGAAGTCCAGGCTGGAGACGCGCCCCAGTAGCCGCCGCGGCACCCGCCGCTGCAGCAGGGTCCCCCAGATCACCACCGGCGCCTCGAACAGCACGCCCAGCACGAAGCCGGCGATCACCATGGGCCACACGCTCTCGGCGATGCCGAAGACCAGCATCGGCAGTGAGGCGACGCCCCAGAAACCCATCATCACCGTCAGATAGCGGCGGGGCATCCTCCGCGCCGCCATGAGCAACGCGCCGGCCACGCCGCCGAAGCCGTAGGCGGCCAGGATCATCGAGTGCTCGCTCGCGGCGCCGTGCGCCTGGTCCTTGATCGCGAAGGGCAGCAGCACGTCGATCGGGCCGACGGTGACCAGCACCATCAGGCTCGCGAAGAGCAGGGTCGCGAGCAGCCAGGGGGTCCGCCGCACATACTGGATGCCCTCCCACAGATCGCGCAGCGGCGAGCCGGGCTCCTCGGCCTCGTCGGCACCGTCGGGCTCCGGCACCCGGATGCGGACCACCCAGAGCGCGGCGAACAGGCAGATCGCGCCGGCGACCAGCAGCGCCGCGCCGGGGTCGGCGACGGCGATGATCCACGCCGCGACCGCCGGGCCGACCGCCATCGCCGCGGCGGGACGGACCGCGGACTCGTAGCCGTTGACGGCCAGCAGCTCGGCGGCCGGCACGAGCCGGGGCACCAGCGCGGAGTAGGCGGGGAAGTAGAAGCCGGACACCAGGCCCAGGGCGAGGGAGCCGGCCATGAGGATCGGCACGGTGATCGCGTCGGCGACGATCAGCGCGCCGACGCCGCCGATCACCGCGACCTTGAGCAGCTCCAGCACGAACAGGATCCGCTGCTGCGACACCCGGTCCGCGAGCACGCCGCCTGCGAGGGTGGAAACGAGCAGGCCGATGGAGGCGGCGCCGGAGACCAGCGAGACGCTGGTGGCGGAGCCGCCCATGTCGATCACCTGCCACACCACGGAGACCAGCCACATGCCGTCGGTGGTCAGCGCGCAGAGCAGGGTGACGAAGAGGAGGCGGTAGTCCCGGCGCAGCAGCGGCCGCAGCATGCGGGGCATGCGGCTGCGGGGGCCGGGGTCGGTATGCACCTTTCTACGATGCCGCTCCGAGCCTTGGCGATCAACCGGTTTTGCCCGGCCGGCCGCGCTCGGCGCCCGCGGGTGCTAAACGTCGGGGGAACCACGAGCGAAAGGAGCCGCGGCCGATGATCAAGCTGGTGTTCTGCCTGCGACGGGTCTCGTCGTTGTCGCCCGAGGAGTTCGACCGCTACTGGCGTGAGGACCATGCGGCCCTCGTGCGGCGGCACAGCGCGGCCCTCCGGATTCGGAGGTACACGCAGAGCGCGCCGTTCTCGGATCCGCGGATCGCCGCCACCCTCCAGGCGCGCGGGAGCACCGTCGCGCCGTACGACGGCGTCGCCGAACTGTACTGGGACAGCATCGACGACCTGGTCGCGGTAGGCGCTTCGAACGAGGGGCGCGACGCGGGGCGCGCGCTACTGGAGGACGAGCGACGGTTCATCGACCTCGCCGAGTCCCCGATCTTCTACACCGAGGAGCGGATCGTCCTTCCCTGACATCGCGGGCCGTGCGCGGATTCTCGGTTGACCTCAACCATGGTCGACGTATTAGCGTCCCAGCAATGACCATCGACGAGAGCGTGCGGACCGTCTCCGATCGGGGCCGGCTCCGCTGGTTCCTGATCGGGTCCGTCGCGCTGATCTCCTTCTCCGCCTTCGAGTCCCTGGCCGTGGGCACCGTGCTGCCGCGCGCCGCGGAGGAGTTCGGCGCCACCGCCGAGTACTCCGTGGCGTTCGGCGCCGCCTTCGCCGCGATGATCGTCGCGATCGCCTGGGTGGGGCCGTGGGTGGACCGCAGCGGCGTGAAGCCGCCGCTGATCGCGGGCGCCCTGCTCTTCGCGGCGGGCCTGGTGATCGTGGGCGCCGCGCCGGGCATGAGCGTGCTCGCGCTGGGCCGCGGCGTGCAGGGCCTGGGGTCCGGCCTGATCAGCGTGGTGCTCTACGCGATGGTCGGCCGACTGGTGCCGCCGGAGGGGCGGCCACGGGTCTTCGCCGCGTACTCGACGGCGTGGGTGGTCCCGTCGCTCATCGGCCCGGCCATTGCGGGCCTCGCGGCCGACACGGTCGGCTGGCGCTGGGTGTTCCTCGGGCTGGCCGGTCCGTCCCTGCTGGCCCTGGTGGCGACGCTGCGGGCCACCGTCGGCCTCGACGAATCTCCCTACCGGAACGACGATCCGCCGGACCGCGGGCTGCTGCTGGCCGCGCTGGCGGCGGGCGCGGGCACGGCGGTCGCGCAGTTCGCGGCGCCGAAGGGCGGAGCGGTCTTCCTCGCGATCGCGGCGGCCGGGCTCGCGATCGGGCTCCTCGCCACCCGGCGGATGCTGCCCGCGGGCGCGCTGACGGCGCGGCCGGGCATCCCGCGCCTCATGCTCGCGAACCTGCTCATGGCCGGTGCCTTCTTCGCCGCGGAGATCTACGTGCCGCTGTACCTCGTGCACATCGACCGGCTCTCCCCCTTCGCCGCGGGCTCGGTGATGACGGGCGCCGCCCTGCTGTGGGCACTCGCCTCGCAGGTCCAGGCGCGCATCCCCGCGACGGGCCCGGTGCGCGACCGGCTGCCGCTCATCGGGTCGAGCCTGCTGGTCGTCGCGCTCACGGCGGTCGCCGCGTCCTTCGCGCTCGACGCCCCGTGGCCGGTGATCTTCGCGACCTGGGCGATCGGCGGGTTCGGCATGGGCCTGACCTACCCGACGCTGTCGATCCTCATGCTCGCGCGCAGCGCCGACGACGAGCAGGGCACCAACTCCAGTGCGCTCAAGCTCTCCGACGCCGTGGGCACCGCGCTCGCGATCGCCTGCGCCGGTGCGGTCTTCGCGCAGGTGCTGGCGTGGGGCCACACCGGGTTCGCAGTCACCCTGCTGGTGCCGCTCGCCTCCGGCCTCGCGATGGTGGCGGTCGCCTCGCGGCTCACGGCCGACTAGCGGTGGCCGCGGCCTCGCGGAGCAGGTGCATGGCCCTGCGCACCACGGGGTTCCGGCACTCGGAGTCCTTGACGTAGGCGACGATGGTGCGTCGCGGCGCGGGGTTGCAGACGTCGACGGCGACGGTGCCGGGCGGCAGCTCGGTGGCGCCCAGCCGCGGCAGGACGGTGACGCCGACGCCCCGCGCGACGAACCGCAGCGCGGACGGGTAGTCGGTGGTCTCGACCACGAACCGCGGCGTGAATCCCGCTGCGGCGCAGGCGTCGAGCACGGCCTGACGGCAGGCGCCGCGCCGCACGTCGTTGTCGATCCAGCGCTCGTGCTCGAGCTCGGCCATGTCCACCAGCTCGCGGCCCGCGAACTCGTGCTGCTCGGGCACGACGGCGACGTAGGACTCCACCACGAGGTCCTCGTGCGAGAAGCCCTGCACCGCGGTGGTCTGCCCGTGCTCCTGCCGGACCGCGACGGCGAGATCCGGTCGACGGGCTGCGATCTCGGTGACCTCGTCCTCGATGCGCAGGCGCAGCCGGGTGTCGGGGAACTCGGCGCTGAGCGTCTGCACCACCGAGGGCATCCAGTGCGTGCCCGCGGTGGCGAAGACGTTCATGGTGATCCGGTTGGCCTTGCCGGCCCGCAGGTCGTCGACGGTGGCGCCGAGGTCGTTGAGGCTGCTGAGCACCCCGTCGGCCTCGGTGGCCAGCACCCGTCCGGCGGGGGTGAGCTCGACGCCCCGTCCGACCCGTTCCAGCAGCTTGAGCCCCGTCTCGCGCTGCAGGGCGGCGACGTGCTGCGAGACGGCCGACGGTGTGTAGCCGAGGCTGGCCGCGGCGGCGGCCACGGAGCCCGTGGCCGCCACGGAGCGGAAGATCATGAGCCGGTGTGCGTCGAGCATGGCGCCCTCCATTCAGTCCTACTGAATGATAATGCAGAAATATGCGCTTGTGCTTACTCGGGTGCGGTCGCAGAGTGAAGTCATGACGAAACGACTCCCCGCCCTGGCCCTGGTGGCCGTGATGTTCGCGTGGGCCTCGGCCTTCGTGGTGATCCGCGGGATCGGCCCGCACGTCTCCCCCATCGCCATGGCGGAGGGCCGCCTGCTGGTGGGCGCCGCCGTGCTCGGCGTGATCTGGGGGATGAACGCCCTGTACAACGGCGGTGTCCGGCTGCCGCGCGGCCGGACGCTCGCGCTCACGATCGGATACGGCGCGCTGTGGTTCGCGCTGTACACCGTGCTGGTCAACGCGGCGGAGCAGCACCTCGACGCCGGCACCACGGCGCTGCTGGTGAACATCGCGCCGATCATCGTCGCGGTGCTGGCCGGCGCCTTCCTGCAGGAGGGCTTCCCGCCGCTGCTCGTGGTGGGCATCGCGATCAGCTTCGCCGGGGCCGCGGTCATCGCGTTCACCGGCGACGGCCGGCGCGACGGTGCCGGCGTCGCCCTCGCGGTCGCGGCCGCCCTGCTCTACGGCATCAGCGTGGTGGCGCAGAAGCTGGTGCTGCGCACCGTCGACCCGCTCACCGCGACCGCGCTGGGCGCGGGCGTCGGCGCGATCGTGCTGCTGCCCTGGGCGCCCCGACTCTTCGACGAGCTCGCGGCCGCCCCGATGTCGAGCACCGTCGGCGTGATCTACCTGGGCCTCGTGCCCACGGCGCTCGCCTTCCTGTTGTGGGCCTACGCGCTGGCGCACACCCCCGCCGGGGTCACGGCCTCGTCGTCCTACGCGGTGCCGGGCCTGTCGATCCTGCTGAGCTGGGCGTTCCTGGCGGAGACGCCCACCGCGTGGGGCCTGCTGGGCGGGGTCCTTTGCCTGGTCGGCGTCGCGGTGTCCCGGCTCAGCCCGCGACGTCCCGGAGCAGGACCGACGGCCACTCCTGCACGTCCCGCGGAGTCCGAGCGACCGACAGCGTCGCCCGCGGGAGCGTCCTGCTGAGCTCCTCGGCGGTCGAGACCGGGTGCGACGGATCGTCGATCCAGGCCAGGACGGTGACCGGCACGTCGATGCGGGCGATCTCCCCGACCGCGGGGAGATCGCTCGCCGCGGCGCCCCGGAAGAGCGACGGCAGGAGCGCCTCGGGGACGTCGGGTCGCGTCGGCGGATGTTCGACGGTGGCCGGCGGCGCGACCGCACCCTCGCCCGCGGCGAGGAACTCCTCCAGCCCGCGCTCCTCGATCAGCGTTGCGGCGGCGCGGTACTCGGCGGCCTTCGCGACACGCGTCGCCCAGGCGGTGGGCGGCACCATGAGCGTGAGCCCGCTGAACCTCTCCGGTTCGCGGACCGCGGCGTGCAGCAGCGTGCCGGTCCCCATCGACGGGCCGACGCCGTGCACCTGTTCCCCGGGGAACCAGTGGTCCAGGAGCCGCAGCAGGTCGTCGGCGAGGTTCGGCCAGCGGTAGTCGTCGGGAACGGCGCGGCCCGTGGAGAAGCCGTGGCCGCGCGCGTCGTAACGCAGCAGGCGCGTGCCGCTGAGGCCGCGGCCGAGGTCGAGGTCCAGCACCCGGTCGCGGGCGCGGCTGGAGGTGAGGCCGTGCAGCTGCACGACGGGGCGGCCGTGCTCGTCGCTGTACTCGGCGGCGAGCCGCGCCCCGGGGACGTCGAAGCTGGTCATCCGGCCTTCTCTCGCCGCGCAAAGGGGTCGTCGGAGGGCTAGGGTACCGCCCATGCGCCTGACCAACGTCGCCCACCTGCGCCTGCCCTTCGGCCGGCTGTACGGCTACGACGTCGCGGTGTCGGAGCCGGGCGCGACGCTGCCGGTGTCCTTCGACCAGGCACGGCACGTGGGCGGCGGGGACCGGCCCGGGTCGTGGATGGCGCTGTCCTTCCGGCTCCCCGACCCGGTGCCGCGCGAGCAGCTGGCCGCCGCCTGGCTGGCGGTGATCGCCCGGCACGGCACGCTGCGGACCGCCTTCCTCCCCGGACCCGACGGGCCCACCCTGCACGAGATCTCGGTCCGGCCGGGGAACTGGGTGGAGCACGCGATCGGCCCGGGTCAGGCCGTCAACGACGCCCTGCGCGACGTGCTCGACGACGCCTGTTCCCCGTATCGTCGTCCGGCACACCGGCTCTGCGTCCTCGAGACCGCCGCCGGTCCGACGGTGATCGTGGCCGCCGACCACTCGCACACCGACATGTGGTCGATGCTCGTGATCGCGCGCGATCTGCTCGCCGCGCTCGAGGACGTCCGGGCGGGGCGGGCACCGTCGACGGAGGCCGTGCCGCCCTTCGTCGACCACACCCGGGCCCTGGCGGACCGCCCGTCCGCGCCCGACGACGTGCGGCGTCGCTGGGCCGAGATCATCACCGCCAGCGGCGGAGTCATGCCCCTGTTCCCCCTGCCGCTGGGCACCCCCGAGGCGCACCGCGAGCGCGTCGAGGTCCGCGACGTCTTCGGCACCGACGAGGTCGCCGCGTTCGCCGCGGCGGCGCGGGAGGCGGGCGTCTCCACCCTCTCGGCCACGGTGGCGGCGCTGACCCGCGTGACACTGGACCTCGCCGGGGCTCCGTTGCGCGCCGTGTTCCCCGTGCACAGCCGGTACGACGAGACGTGGCACGACTCGGTGGGCTGGTTCATCACGAACTCGGTGCTCGACTCCCCCTCCGCGGAGCCGGCCGCGGCGGCCGAGGCGGTGAAGGAGGCGGTGCGGCTCGGGTCGTGGCCGCTCGCCGACGTGCTCGAGCAGTGGGGCGGGATGCCCGAGACGCCGGGCATGTTCGCGATCTCGTGGCTGGACCTGCGACGGCTGCCGGTCCGGGTGGACGCGACCCGGCTCGACGCACAGTACGTCGGCGCCACCATCCGCACCGACGGGGTGATGCTCTGGTTCATCCTCGACGAGGCGGGGCTGCACCTGCGCTGCCGCTACCCCGACACCCTCGAGGCGCGCGCGAACGTCGGGGCCTGGCTCGACGGGGTGGTCCGCGAGCTGCAGGCCCGCGCCTCCGTCGGCGGGGTGCTCCGCGGCGTCGGCGGCACCTACCGGATCGAGCGCGCGCGCCGCGACGACGTCCCCGCGATCGTCGCGCTGCTCGCCGACGACGAGCTCGGCGCGACCCGCGAGGTGGGCGACGCCGCCGAGTACGACAGCGCCTTCGAGCTGGTGACGCGCGACCGCTCGCAGTACCTCGCCGTGATCCGCGACGCCGCCGGCGACGTCGTGGGGACGATGCACCTCACGGTGATCCCGGGCCTGTCCCGCAGCGGCGCGACGCGGCTGCAGATCGAGGGCGTCCGGGTGGCCCGCGAACACCGATCGCAGGGGCTGGGCACCGCGATGATCGAGTGGGCGCACCACCACGGCCGGACCCACGGCGCCGTGCTCTCGCAGCTCACCACCGACGTCTCCCGCGACCGGGCCCGCGCCTTCTACACCCGGCTCGGGTATCGCTCCGAGCACGTGGGACTCAAGCGCACGCTCTGACCCGAGCGCCTCAGCCCGCGGCGCGCTTGCGGGCCGGCCGCTCCGGCTGCGCCTCCCGGTTCTTCACCGACGCCTTGAGGGCGGCGAGCAGGTCGGCGACCTCGTCGTCCTCGGCCTCCTCCTCGGGCGCCTCGGGGAACGCGGTGCCGCCGGTGGCCTTGGCCTCGATCAGCTGGCGCAGCTGCACCTGGTAGTCGTCCTCGTACTGCTCCGGGTCGAACTCCGTCGCCATCGAGTCGATGAGCGAGGCGGCCATCGCCAGCTCCTGCGGGCGGATCTTCACGTCCTCGGTGAGGGCCGGGAACTCGGGCGTGCGCACCTCGTCGGGCCAGAGCAGCGTCTGCAGCACCATCACGTTGCCGACCACGCGCAGCGCGCACAGCCGCGTGCGGTTGCGGAGCGTGAAGGTGCAGATCGCGAGCCGGTCCGTCTCCTGCAGCGCCTGCCGCAGCAGCACGTACGCCTTGGGCGACTTCGACGAGGGCTCGAGGAAGTAGGGCTTGTCGAACATGATCGGGTCGACGTCCTCGCGCGGCACGAACTCCGTCACCGCGATCTCCCGGTGCTTCTCCACCGGCATCGACTTGATGTCCTCCTTGGACAGCACCACCGTGTCGCCGCCGTCGGACTCGTAGGCGTTCGCGATGTTCGCGAACTCGATCTCCTCGTCGGTGCCCTCGCGCACACGCTTGTACCGGATGCGGACCCCGTCCTTCGAGTCCACCTGGTGCGACTTCGCATCGTGGCTCTCGATCGCGGAGTACACCTTCACGGGCACGTTCACGAGCCCGAACGACAGCTCACCCGTCCATATCGCGCGCATGTGACCATTGTGACTGGTGAGGAGTCATATGGCGAGGGGAGATCCCGCAGCCGTCTCCGGGCTCCGAACGGGTCGCTTCTCGCCCGAGAAGGTGATGCGCGCTGCGCATCACCGAGACCCTGCAGGTCGAGCGCCCTTCGGCGGGCGGGGCGATGCGGGTGGCGCATCGCCGGTCGCGTTTGCCTCTCCGGCGCCCTACCGATCGGACTTCGGCCGCCCGCTTCCCGCGGCGAGGGGGCGATGCACCGGCCGCATCACCGGACGTTATCGCCCCAGGTCAGAGGCGATGCGTCCGGCGCATCACCGTTTCAGCGACACAGCTCCCCCGTTTCGGCGCGGCGGGTTCGATAATGGGGCCGTGGCGCAGATCCGGGAGAACCGCGAGGTCGACGGCGTCGGCGTGCAGCTGACCAACCTCGACAAGGTGCTCTATCCCGCCACGGGCACCACGAAGGCCGAGGTCATCGACTACTTCCAGGCCATCGCGCCGTTCGCGCTGCCGCACCTCCGCGATCGCCCGCTCACCCGCAAGCGCTGGCCCAACGGGGTGGACAAGACCGCCTTCTTCGAGAAGCGGCTGCCGAGCCACGCGCCCGCCTGGATCCGCCGCGGCAGCCAGTTCCACTCCGACGGCGAGTCCCAGTACCCGATCATCGAGAACGCCGCCGGCATGGTCTGGCTCGGCCAGCAGGCGGCGCTGGAACTGCACGTCCCGCAGTGGGCTTTCGTGCCCGACGGTGCCGCTTCCGACGGTGCCGACCCCGACCGCCCGGAGGTGCCCGGGCCGCCGAACCGCCTCGTGCTGGACCTGGACCCCGGCCCCGACGTCACCCTCGACGAGTGCGCCGCCCTCGCGCTGCGCATCCGCGAGCTGCTCGCCGCGATGGGCATGGAAGGCTACCCGGTGACGAGCGGGTCCAAGGGGCTGCACATCTACGCGCCCCTGCCCGGCGGCATCTCCGCGCAGGGCGCCCGCAAGGTCGCGCACGCGATCGCGTCGCAGCTGGAGGCCGAGTCGCCCGGGCTGGTCACCGCGTCGATGGCGAAGGACCAGCGCGGCGGCCGCGTCTTCGTCGACTGGTCGCAGAACAGCGCGTCCAAGACCACCGTCGCGCCCTACTCCCTGCGGGGGCGGGACCATCCGTGGGTCGCCGCGCCGCGCACCTGGGACGAGCTCGCCCGGCCCGGCCTGCGCCAGCTGGAGTTCGGGGAGGTACTCGCGCGGGCACTGGCCGAGGGCGACCTCCTCGCCGGCCTCGACGGTGCCGACGTCTCCGGTTCCGACGGTGCCGGGGCCGCGCCGTCGGGACCGTCGGCGCCGCCGCCGGAACCCGTCGACCTCGGCGAGTACCGCGCCAAGCGCGACGCACGCAATACGCCCGAGCCCTTCGGCGGCGCACCGTCGACCGGCGATCCGATCTTCGTCATCCAGGAGCACCACGCGCGGCGCCTGCACTACGACTTCCGACTGGAGCACGACGGCGTGCTCGCTTCCTGGGCCGTGCCGAAGAACCTGCCCGACGACCCGGAGATCAACCACCTCGCCGTCCGCACCGAGGACCACCCGATGGACTACGCGGCCTTCGAGGGCAGCATCCCCAAGGGCGAGTACGGCGGTGGCGACGTGAGCATCTGGGACCACGGCACCTACGAGCTGGAGAAGTGGCGCTCGAGCGAGGTGATCGTGACACTGCACGGGAATCGCCTGCAGGGCAAGCGGTACGCGCTGATCCGCACTGGCGAGAAGAACTGGCTCGCGCACCTCACCAAGGACAAGTCCGCGCCCGCCAAGCCGACGGCCGCGCTCGCACCGGATCCGATGCTGCCCACGGACTCCGCGATCGACGGGCTCGCCGCCGCGGACTGGGCCTTCGAGGGCAAGTGGGACGGCTACCGCATGATCGCGACGGTGCGCGGCGGCACCGTCTCCCTGCGCACCCGGTCGGGCCGCACCGTGACCGGCGAGTTCCCCGAGTTCGAGTCGCTGGCGGCCGATCTCGACGGGATGGACGTGGTGCTCGACGGCGAGGCGGTCGTGCTCGACCCGGACGGCGTCCCGTCGTTCCACCTGATGGCGGGCGGCGACACCCGGGCCGGCGCGGTGCAGCTGTACCTCTTCGACGTCCTGTCCCTGAACGGCGTCGACCTGACGAAGCGCCCGTGGACGGTGCGCCGCCAGGTACTGGAAGGCCTTGCGCCGCTGCTCGAGCACGACACGGCGGTGAGCGTGCCGCCGCTCGTCGACGCGGCGACCGGCGCGGAGGCCGCGGCGCTCAGCGCGGAGCTCGGCTGGGAGGGGATCATCGCGAAGCGGCGGGACTCGCCGTACCTGCCCGGGCAGCGGGTGCGCGCGTGGCTCAAGCACAAGAACTGGCGCGATCTGCAGGTCGCGATCGGCGGCTGGAAGCCGGGGAAGGGCTCGCGGGCGAACGGGATCGGCTCGGTGCTGGTGGGCCTGCCCGCGGAGACGGGGCTCGTCTACCTGGGGTCGGTGGGGTCGGGGTTCAGCGACCGCGACCTGGCGGCGCTCGCCGAGGAGCTGGAGCCGCTGCGCATGCGCCGCTCCCCGTTCACGGCCCCGATCGACGATCCGGAGGCCCGCGACGCGGTCTGGGTGCTGCCGAAGGTGATCGGCGACGTGCGGTACTCGTCGCTGCGCCGGGGCGGTCACCTGCGGCAACCCAGCTGGCGGGGCTTCCGTCGTGACCTGCTCCCCGGCGACCTGCCCTCCGCCGACGAGGCGCCGTGGGAGGGCCCCGAGGAATAGTTAGTGCACTATTGATTCGTGCACTACTCTTCTGCTACCGTCGGGACATGACAGATCCCGACCCTCTCGCCCTGGAACGCCAGGTGTGCTTCGCGCTGGCCGTCGCCAACCGCGCGGTGCTCTCGGTGTATCGGCCGATCCTGGCGCCGATGGGGCTCACCCACCCCCAGTACCTCGTGATGCTCGCGCTGTGGGAGGCGTCGCCGCGGTCGGTGAAGGAGATCGCCGAGGCGCTGCAGCTGGATTCGCCCACCCTGAGCCCGCTGCTCAAGCGGCTCGAGGCGCAGGGCCTGCTCACCCGCGGCCGCTCCGCGGACGACGAGCGCCGGATCGACGTCGAGCTCACCGAGGCCGGCCACGCGCTGCGCGAGCAGGCCCTCGCGGTGCCGCCCGCCGTGATCGACGCCCTGGGCGCCAGCCTCGCCGAGCTCGAGGACCTGCACCGCGTGCTCACCACCGTCAACGCCAAAGCGCTCGCCGCGGGCGCACTGAAGGAGTCCCGATGAACGCCGTCCACCGCCCCGATCCCCTGCACTACCTCGCCTGGGTCTACACCGGCTCGCTGCCGGAGCGGAACCGGGAGTGGGTGCGCCGCAACCTCACCCGCCGCAGCTGGGCGTTCCGCCATCTGATCCGCGGCCAGCTCGCCGTGCTCCCGGTGTACGCGCTGCTCATGCTGCTGCCCGGCCCGCTGGCGCTGCGCGGCGCCACGGTGCTGCTCGGCGCGCTGCTCGCGGTCTTCTACAACGCCGCCTACATGCGCCCCAACCGCGCGCGCCGGCTGGAGAAGAACGGCCTCGATCCCGAGCTCGAGAACCCCGCCGTGGCCGAGCGCCGCGATGCGACCCGCGCCGCCTACGAGGCCGCGTACGCCCCCGCCCGCGCCTGACACCACGCGCCGGACCCGCCGCCACCCGCGCGCGACGGCACCGTCGTAGCCTGGGAGCATGCCCGTCGTCCCGAGCGTCACCGTCCCCGGCGTCCGCGTCGGCCACTTCACCGACGCGGCGGCCCGCACCGGCTGCACCGTCGTGACCTTCCCCGACGGCACCGTCGGCTCCGGGGAGGTCCGCGGCGGCGCCCCCGCCTCCCGCGAGTTCGACCTGCTCTCCCCCGAGCGCTCCGTCGAGGAGATCCACGCCGCAGTCCTCACCGGGGGCTCCGCCTTCGGCCTGGCCTCCGCCGACGGGGTGATGCGCCGCCTCGAGGAGGAGGGCCGGGGCGTCGAGACCGTGGCGGGCCGCGTGCCGATCGTGCCCACCCTGGGCCTGTTCGACCTCATGGTCGGCGATCCGACGGTCCGCCCGACCGCCGAGAACGGCTACGCGGCAGCGGCTTCCGCGAGCACCGACACCGAGCTCCACGGCCTGATCGGCGCCGGCACCGGCGCCACTACCGGCAAGGCCCGCGGCCTGGAGAACCTGCACGACGCCGGCCTCGCGTACGCCGAGGTCCGCGCGGGCGACGTGGTCGTGGGCGCGCTGTGCGCCGTGAACGCCTTCGGCGACATCCTCACCGGCAAGGCCGGGACCCCCGACTTCGGCGGCTACGAGCCCTTCGGCGGCAACCGGCAGAACACAACCATCGGCGTGGTGATCACCAACGCGAAGCTCACCAAGATCGAGTGCCTCATCCTGGCGCAGGGCGCGCACGACGGGCTGGCCCGCGCGATCGACCCGCCGCACACCCGGTACGACGGCGACGCCTTCATCTCCGCCGCGACCGGCGAGGTGGACGCCAAGGTCGACGTGGTGCGGGCGCTGGCGATCTCCGCCGTCTCCGAGGCCATCCGCTCGCGCGCCTGACGACCTACGCTGAGTCGATGACCGTCGCCCGCCGCCCGCTGCGGGCCGTGTCGTGCGCGGTGTCGCTCCTCCTGCTCGGCGGGTGCGCGGTGGTCCAGCGCGACGAGGTCGCCGCACCCGAGGCACCGTCGAGCCCCACCGTCGTGATCACGACGCCCGTCGTGCAGCCCTACGACGTGGTGGCGCCCGGCCTCAAGCCCGCGACGGCGCCGAAACCCACCACCGGGTCCGGGATCACCACGTACGCCGACCCGTTCGGCGTGTACGCGAGCGTCTGCACCCTGGGCTTCCTCGCCCGCTACCCCGGCGGCCAGGTCGTGGCCTTCACCGCCGGGCACTGCGCCGAGCTGGCCGGGAAGGCCCGGCCGGGCCGCAATCCCGTCGCCCGCTACCTGACCCCGGACGGCGGCAGCACCCCGTTCGGCGAGTACATCAAGGCCACCCGCAGCACGCGCGGGCAGGACATCGCGATCATCCAGCTCGCGGGGAGCGACGTCGCCCCGGTCGCGCGGGCGATCGGCCCCGTCCGGGGCGTCAGCCGCACCGAGGACCTGCGCGCGGGGCGGCCGGAGATCTGCGTCGTCGGCGCGCGCACCGGCAAGCAATGCGGTGTGCTCGACGACGTGACCGGAACCCGCGTCACCTGGGCCGGAATCCCCGCCGTCGAGGGGGATTCGGGCGGCCCCGTCTACGCCCGGTGGCCCGACGGGACGTTCACCGCCGTCGGCGTGGTCAACACCGTGCACACCCGGCCCGACGGGACCGGGACCGGCGGCGGCACGGGCACCCTCATCGCCGCGGACATCAACGCCAACGAGATGACGCTGCTGGGCGTCTCGTGAGTACGGGTCAGCGCGTGAGGCTGGTGCCGAAGACGCGCAGCGCCCGGTAGTCGACCCGGAACCGGGCGCGGGTGTGCAGTTCGCCCGCCTCGCCGTCGTGGGCCACGCGGAAGGGCTCGTCGGCCTCGATGGTGACGACGGGCGCCTGCACCTCCCGGTAGACCTTGGAGTTGCGGATCCGCCCGCTGATCCAGGAGCCGAACAGGCGCGCCGTCGCGTTACCGTGGCCGTCCTCGAGGTACCGGACGTCGAGCACGCCGTCGTCGATCCGGGTCCGCCGCCCCGGCACAAAACCCGGTGCGCCGTACATGGAATTGCCGAGGAAGAAGAAGGAGACGGTGACCGGGCGGCCCTCGATCCGCACCTCCACCGGTGCGGTGTGCCGCAGCACCCGGCGCAGCGCGCGCACCGTCGCGGTGACGCGGCCGATGCGCCGCCGCTGGTACCGCGTGCGGGCGCGCACGAACTCCGGGTAGGCGCCGATGCTCGCGGTGTTGAGCAGCAGCTTCTCGTCGTTGAGCCACACCACGTCGACGTGGGCGAGGCGCCCGGCCCGGATCGATTCCACGACGGCGGCGACGGTCTCGGCGCCGATGTCCTTCGCGAAGTGGTTGAAGGTGCCCGCGGGGAAGACGGCCAGGGGCTTGTCCGCCGCGACGGCGTGCGCGGCGAGCGTCGCGACGGTGCCGTCGCCGCCCGCGACGCCGAGGAACTCCGCGCGCTCCGCCGCCTCGGTGGCGACGGCCTCGATGTCGGAATCCTCGTCGAGCTCGATGATCTCGGCCTTCGGCAGCGTGCTGCGGATCTCCTCCGCGACCCGGGTGCCGGTGCCGTCGCCGGACGCGGGGTTGAGCACGACCACGAGGCCGGCGCCGTCCTGGTCCGTCGCGATCCGCTCGACGGTGGGCTCCGGCGTCATGGTGCGGCTGTCGTCGACGGGCGGCACCAGGCGGGCGCCCGCGACGGCGACGCCCGCGCCGACGGCGAACCCGGCCAGCACGTCGCCCGGGTAATGGGCGCCGGTGGCGACCCGGGAGAAGCCCACCGCCCCGGCCAGGCAGGCGAGCGCGTATCCCGCGGTACGGTTCTCCAGCCCCACCCCAATCGCGAAAGCGGCCGCGGCGGCGGAGTGCCCGGACGGGAAGGAGGTCGACGTGGGCTGGCGGCGGGCCCGCTTGGCCGGCACCCCGTCGTGCACGGGGCGGCGGCGCGGATAGATCCGCTTGAGCCCCTGGTTCACGATGAGGCTGGTGACGGCCAGCGTGGCGACGCCGCGGACGGCGCCGCGGCGCGACGACAGCCCGCCCAGGCCGCCGAGACCCGCGGCGATCACCATCCACAGCTTCGAGTGGTCGGCCGCCGCCGACAGCGGGCGCATCGTCAGGTCCAGCAAAGGACTCGGCGAGACGGCGACCGCGTCGAACAGCCGGCGGTCGAGGTCGCTGAGCCCCTCGTGGAGCGTGCGGAGCGGGTGCGGCGCTGGATGATCCGGCATGAGCGCCAAGGTACTCCCGCCCCGGGGAGTCCGCGAGGGATCAGCGCAGGTGGACGGCGGCCGCGGCGTGGATCGCGTCGGCGAGGTGCTCGGTCGCGCGGGTGTGCAGCCGCCAGGACTGCCAGTACAGCTTCACGTCGACCGTGTCGTCCGTGAGCCGGATGAGCGCGCCACGGTCGATGGCGTCGCCGATGTCGGCCTCGGGCAGGCTGCCCCAGCCGAGACCGGCACGCACCGCGTAGGTGAAGCCCTCCGACGACGGGATGCGGTGCATCGGCGGCGACTCCTTCACGCCGCGGCGCTGCAGCACCTTGTTCTGCAGCTCGTCCTTGCGCAGGTCGAACTGCACGACGGGCATCTCGCGCCAGCGCCAGCGCCCGCCGGACCGCCAGCGCTCCGCGTAGCCGGGGGTGCACACCGGGAGGTAGCGCATAGTGCCGAGGTACTCGACGGCGCAGCCCTGCACCGGTTCCGGGTCGGTGGTGACGGCGCCGAGCACGGTGCCCGCGCGGAGCAGAGCGGCCGTGTGGTGCTCGTCGTCGACGACGAGGCGCAGCAACGGACCGTCAGGCAGGGCGGCGACCGCGGCGATCACGTCGCGGAACCACGTGGCGAGCGAGTCGGCGTTGACGCCCACGTCGAGCACGGCCGACGGTGCTCCTCCCGCGAGCCGGCCCAGCGCGTCGGCCTCGAGCGAGGCGACGCCGCGGGCCAGGCCGAGCAGCACCTCGCCCTGCGCGGTGGGGCGGCACGGGCCCTCGCGGGTGACGACCACGTGGCCCACCTGCTGCTCCAGGGCGCGGATCCGCTGGCTGACCGCCGACTGCGTGATCCGCAGGCGGGAGGCGGCCGCGCCGAAGCTCTCCTCCTCGACCACCGCGACGAGGGTCTCCAGGTGGTGCCCGCTCAGCATGAAGTGATTCTAATGGGTGATCGCCTTTTCGTATTGGCGCTAATGGTCGCCACGGCCCTAGCGTCGACGCCATGACCTCCGCACTCCTCGCCGGCCTCGGCCTCGGGCTCTCGCTGATCGTCGCGATCGGCGCCCAGAACGCCTACGTGCTGCAGGTGGGCGTGCGCGGGCGCGGTCTCGGCGCGGTGGTGGCGGTGTGCATCGCCTCGGACGTTGCCCTGATCCTCGCCGGGGTGGCCGGCCTCGGCGCCGCGGTCTCCGGCCGGCCGCTGCTCATGGAGGTGGTCAAGTGGGCGGGCGCCGTGGTGCTGGTGGGCTACGGCCTGCGGTCGCTGTGGTCGGCGCGGCGGTCGGAAGGACTGGTCGCGGGCGGCGACGGCGCCGCCTCGGTCGCGGCCGTCGTGACCGGCGTGCTGGTGCTGACCTGGCTGAACCCGCACGTCTACCTGGACACCGTGCTGCTGCTCGGCTCCGCGTCCACCCGCTACGGCGCCGACCGCTGGTGGTTCGCGCTCGGCGCCGTCGTCGCCAGCGTCGCGTGGTTCTGCCTGCTCGGCTTCGGCGCCCGCCGAATGTCGGGCGTGCTCGGCCGGCCCGGGGTGTGGCGGGCCATCAACGCCGCGATCGGCCTCCTGCTGCTGCTCCTGGCCCTGCGGCTCGCGACGATGCCCCTCGGCGGCTGACAGCGCTCGAGTCTGCACAGGGTGGGCGTGGTCGCGAGCCGCGCAGGCCGAAACGGAGGTCTGTCCTCGCAGAACAGTCATGCGTGGCACGCATGGCTGTTGCCTTCACTGGTCAGCGGCGTGTCCTCGTGATGAGGGCATGCGTCGCACGCATGCCCTCATTGCAGCGATCCTGTGGTGGCGGCGGGCGGAATCGGGCACGCCGCCGGAGCGCGTACGTTGGGATGCATGGCAGCTGTCACGATCATCGGTGGACACGGCAAGATCGCGCTCATCCTGGCGCGCGTCCTGAGTTCCCGGGGCGACGCGGTCACCTCGTGGATCCGCAACCCGGAACACGCGGCGGACGTCGCCGCGACCGGGGCGAAACCCCTGGTCCTCGACGTCGAGCACGCGTCGCGCGAGGAGATCGCGGCGGCACTCGCCGGCTCCGACGCCGTGGTCTTCTCTGCGGGCGCCGGAGGCGGGAACCCCGACCGCACGTACGCGGTGGACCGCGACGCGGCGATCCGCTCCGTGCAGGCCGCCGAGGCGGCGGGGGTGAAGCGCTACGTGATGGTCTCGTACCTCGGCGCCGCCCCCGATCACGGCGTCCCGGAGACCGACTCCTTCTTCGCTTACGCGGAGGCGAAGGCCGCCGCCGACGTCGCCGTGCGCGCCTCCGACCTGGACTGGACCGTGCTCATGCCGGGCCGACTCACCCTCGACGAGCCCACCGGGCGGGTGGATCCCGCGGCGGTGCGGGCCGTGGACAACCCCGGAACGTCGCGCGCGAACGTCGCGCTGGTGGCCGCTTCCGTGCTGGACCGGCCCGACACCGTCGGGAAGGACCTGCCCTTCACCGACGGCGACGTGCGCATCGAAGAGGCCTGGACCTAAGCCCCGCAGACGACGCGGGCCCGGCACCGTCGAAGGACGATGCCGGGCCCGTGTGCTGTCTGCGTCAGTGCATCGCGGCGAGGATGTCCTGCACGCGGTCCTTGGCGTCGCCGAAGAGCATCGCCGAGTTGTCGCGGAAGAACAGCGGGTTCTGGACACCGGCGTAGCCGGCGGCCATCGACCGCTTGAAGACGATCACGTTCTCGGCCTCCCACACGGTGAGCACCGGCATGCCCGCGATGGGGCTGCTCGGATCCTCCGACGCCGCCGGGTTCACGGTGTCGTTGGCACCGATCACCAGGACCACGTCGGTCTCGGGGAAGTCGTCGTTGATCTCGTCCATCTCGAGCACGATGTCGTACGGCACCTTCGCCTCGGCGAGGAGCACGTTCATGTGCCCGGGCAGGCGGCCGGCGACGGGGTGGATGCCGAAGCGGACCTCGACGCCCTTCTTGCGCAGCTCGCTGGTCAGCTCGGCGACGCCGTACTGCGCCTGCGCCACGGCCATGCCGTAGCCCGGGGTGATGACGACGGACTTGGCGCCGGTGAGGAGCTCGGCGACCTGCTCGGCGTTGACCTCGCGGTGCTCGCCGTAGTCCTTGTCCTCCGCCGGGCCGGCCTCGATGCCGAAGCCGCCCGCGATGACGGAGATGAACGAGCGGTTCATCGCCTTGCACATGATGTAGCTCAGGTACGCACCCGAGGAGCCGACGAGCGCACCCGTGACGATGAGCAGGTCGTTGCTCAGCAGGAAGCCGGACGCGGCCGCGGCCCAACCGGAGTAGCTGTTGAGCATCGAGATGACGACGGGCATGTCGCCGCCGCCGATCGACGCGACCAGGTGCCAGCCCAGGAAGAGGGCGAGCGCGGTGATCACGCCGAGCAGGATCATCGAGGTGTTGTCGCCGTGGGTGTCCCGCGAGACGTAGACCGCGGTGAGCACGATGAACACGACGATCGAGCCGACGTTGATGTAGTTCTTGCCGGGCAGCATGAGCGGCGCCGACTTCATCTTGCCGGAGAGCTTGCGGTTGGCGACGATCGAGCCGGTCAGGGTGACCGCACCGATGAAGATGCCGATCGCGATCTCGGCCTCATGGATGTTGGTGAGCGCGCGGACGTCGGCCGGGTTCACGCCGTCGGCGTGGAAGCCCTCGAGCGCGCCGTTCCAGCCGATGAGCACGGCCGCCAGGCCCACGAAGGAGTGGAGCAGGGCGATCAGCTCGGGCATGCCCGTCATCTCGACGATGCGCGCGCGCCAGAAGCCGATGACGGCGCCGACGATCAGGGCGCCGGCCAGGAGCGCGACCGGCAGCCAGGTCAGGTCGAGCTCGGGCTTGAGCACCTTGTCGATGACCAGCGCGATGGTCGCCACCAGGGCGATGCCCATGCCGACGATGCCGTAGGTCAGGCCGCTCTTGGAGGTCTCGTGCTTGGACAGCCCGGCCAGCGAGAGGATGAACAGCAGCGAGGCGACGATGTACGCCGCAACGGAGATTGCAGTGATACTCATGAGTTACTCATGCCCCCTTGCTGAACATGGCGAGCATGCGGCGGGTGACCGCGAAGCCACCGAAGATGTTGATCGACGCCACCAGGATCGCGATCGTCGACAGCACCAGGACCGTCGTGGTGTTGGTGGCGACCTGCAGCAGGGCGCCGACCACGACCACGCCGGAGATGGCGTTGGTGACCGACATCAGCGGCGTGTGCAGCGCGTGCGCGACGTTGCCGATGACGTAGTAACCGATGACGATGGCCAGCATGAGCACGGTGAAGTGCTGCGGCAGCGGGTTCGGCGAGAAGCTGATCAGCAGCCCGAACAGGAGCACGCCCACGAGGGTGAGCGAGACCTTCTTGGACGCCGACATCGGCTCCTTGACGGGCTTCGGCTCCACCGGCTCGACGGCCGCGGCCTTCGGCGCGGCCGAGACCTGCACCGGCGGCGGCGGGAAGAGCAGCTCGCCCGAGCGGGTCACGGTGATCGAGCGCTGAACCGGATCCTCGAAGTCGAGCACGAGCTGCCCGTCCTTCTCGGGCGTCACCAGCTTGAGCAGGTTGACGAGGTTCGTGCCGTACAGCTGCGAGGCCTGCGCGGGCAGACGGCCCGCGAGGTCGGTGTAGCCGATGATGGTGACGCCGTTGGGCGTGACGATCGCCTGGTCCTTGACGGTGCCGCCGACGTTGCCGCCGTTCTGCGCCGCCATGTCGACGATGACGCTGCCGGGCTTCATCGAGGCGACCATCTCCTCGGTGATGATCCGCGGCGCGGGGCGCCCGGGGATCAGAGCCGTGGTGATGATGATGTCGACGTCCTTGCACTGCTCGGCGTACAGCTGCGCCTCGCGTGCCTTGTAGTCGTCGCCCATCTCCTTGGCGTAGCCGGTGGCCGAGACCTCGGCCTCCTCGTTCTGCACGGAGAGGTACTCGCCGCCCAGCGACGCGACCTGGTCGGCCACCTCGGGGCGGGGGTCGGTCGCGCGCACGATGGCGCCGAGCGAGCCGGCGGCACCGATCGCGGCGAGGCCGGCGACGCCGGCGCCCACCACGAGCACCTTGGCCGGCGGGACCTTGCCCGCGGCGGTGACCTGGCCGGTGAAGAACCGGCCGAAGACGTGCGCGGCCTCGACGACGGCGCGGTAGCCGGCGATGTTCGCCATCGAGGACAGCACGTCCATCGACTGCGCGCGCGAGATGCGCGGCACCGACTCCATGGCGAACGCGGTCAGCTCGCGGCCGCGGAGATCCTCGAGCAGCTCGGGGTTCTGCGCGGGCGCCAGGAGTCCGGCGACGGTCGCGCCCGGGCGCATGCCGTCGAGCTGGGCGGCCGACGGGGCGTTGACGCCGAGCACCACATCGGCGGCGCGAGCGTCACCGATCGACGCGCCCGCCTCGACGTAGGCCTCGTCCGCGAACGAGGACGCGACACCGGCGCCCGAGTCCACGACCACCTCGTAGCCGAGCTTGATCAGCTGGGCCACCGTGGCGGGGGTTGCGGCGACGCGGGTCTCGCCCGGCTGTGCCTCTTTCAAAGCTCCGATGATCATGCGCAGCACTCCCGCTGCCGACCCGCGGACGGAGTCATGGTCGGTCCACCGACGTTCATTGATTCGTTCCTGTCGTCCCTACCGGGCCGCGGATGCGCGCCCGGAGCTCCGGCAACGGGTCGACTCCATGCGTGTACGACCCCGCCGCGGTGTGAACGGAGGCGAATTGACGCGGAAGGCCCGGGGTCGCCGGGCATCGCGAGGGCACGCTGGTCGCCTGATGCACAGAACAGTGGGCTGACCATAGCACGGCATAACTTACTGCTCGGTAGCCTCGTGAGCCGCATCACTCCACGGGATTCCGCCCGTGATCAGAGGCCTGACGGCGGCTCCTCGCCGGGCAGATCGACGCTCATGTAGCGGTCGATCAGTGTCGCGAATGTACGCAATTCCTCGCGGGACCAATCGGCCGTCCGGGCCTCGATCCGGCGACGCCATTCGCGGTCGGTCTCGGCCAGCACGCGCTCCGCCCGCTCGGTCAGGCGCAGCTGCCGGGATCGGGGGTTGCCGGGGTCGACGTCGCGGGTGATCAGGCCCCGTCGTTCGAGTCCCGCGAGCTGGCGGCTCGCGGTCGACTTGTCGATCGACACGGCCTCGGCCAGGTCGACGGCGCGGATCCCCGGCGACTCGTGCAACACGAACAGCAGCGTGAAGTCGACGTAGGAGACCTCCGCGCCCACGAACCGCGCGTCGCTGCGGATCCGCTTCGCCAGGCCGACGATGCCCCGGACGATGAGGTCGACCTCATCGGGGTCCGGCGGAGGGGGCCCCGGGGGGCCACCGGACATCAGTAGCCCCGGTCGGCGTCGATGACGGCGAGCGGCTCCATGTCGTTGGCGAAGCGGCGCACGTTGACCTCGACGCGGGCGAGCAGCGCGGGGCGCAGGTGCTGCGGCGGGTTCGCGACGTGCGGGGTGATGATCGCGTTGGGGATCGACCACAGGGGGTGGTCGTCGGGCAGCGGCTCGGGGTCGGTGACGTCCAGGCCGACGCCGCCGATCGTGCCCTTCTTCAGGGCCGCGACCAGCGCGTCCGTGTCGATCAGCGAGCCGCGCGCGACGTTGATGATCCAGGAGTGCGGCTGGAGCTGCGCCAGAACCTTCGCGTTGACCAGCGCGCGGGTCTCCGCGGTCGACGGTGCCGCCAGGATCACGTGATCGACGGCGGGCCAGACCTCGTCGAGGTGGTCGGCGGTCACCACGACCGCGTCGGAGACGTCGGTGCCCGAGCGGTTCACCGCGACGACCTTGACGCCGAGCCCGCGGAGCGCGGGGATGATGTCGCGACCGATGCCGCCCGCGCCGATGATCGCCACCGTCGTGCCGCCGAGCCGGCCCGTGCGGGCGCCGGCGCCGGCCGCGTCCCAGGACGTCTCTCGACGCCAGAGCCCGCGCACGCCGGCGAGCAGCAGCGCGATCGCCTGCTCGGCGACGGTGCCGGAGTAGGCGCCCGCGGCCGAGGTGAAGACGACCTTCGGGTTGCCCGCGATGACGCCGCTGTCGAGGAAGCCCTCGACACCCGCGAAGGGCAGCTGAACCCAGCGCACGCTCGGCGGGAGCTTCGGCAGGGGCGCGCGGGAATCGGTCCAGATGAGGCCGTCGGCGCGGGCCAGCGGGCCGGGTTCGCCGCCGCCCGCGGTGATCGCGGCGTCGAAATCGGGATCGGGCTTCGGACCCACGGCGATGACGGGCGCGTCGTCGAATGACATGTCGCAAAGCCTAATGAGCCCGCGTCGGTGCCGTGCCCAGCCGCGCCGATTCGATCTGTGAAAACTGAGACTTGTGTTACCTAGTGAGTCTCAAGTTAGGATTGAGACTATGTCGATGTCATTCCTCCACCCCGCGCAGCCGCGTCTCGCCGCGCTCCGGCGTCGCCTCGAGGCGACGCCCGTGGGCCGGCGGATCGACGAGGCGCGGCCGACCACCACCTGGAAGGTGGTCAGCTCGGTGGTCTACTCCGGCCTCATCGCCGCGCTCGTGATGGGGGCGGCGGTCCTGCTCCTGGGCGTCAAGCCGTCGAGCCCGGAGGTCGCGCCGGTGAGCTCCGTCGAGGTCGGCGACTGCGTCACCGTCTCCGGCGGCAACGCCACCCGCACCGGGTGCGACGGCGACGGCCTCAGCTTCGCCGTCGCCGAGAAGGCCGCCGCGAAGACCGCGTGCAGCCAGCCGAGCTACGCCCGCGTCGAGTCCGCGGGCGCCGTCCTGTGCGTCGTCCCCAAGCTCACTCTGGGCAACTGCTACCAGGTCAAGCCCGATACGGCCGCGACCACCGACATCCGTTCCGTCGCCTGCCCGTCCGCGACGGGCAGCGCACCGTCGAACGTGATCCGGGTGATCGAGCGGGCGGCGGGCGCCCCGCTGACCTGCCGCGGCTCGTCGGCGCTGAACTACGCCGCGCCGCAGCGCGTGAGCTACTGCATCGCGCCGGTCACCTAGACCGGAACACGAAGGAGGGGCGGCCGGGCATTCCAGCCGCCCCTCCTTCGTGCGCTTGGCGCCTCAGGCGTCGAGCTGCTCAGGCATCGAGATCCTGGGCGACGAGGGCGGCGATCGCGTCGACGGTGCCCTGATCGGCGGATTCGACGGTGACCTCCACGCCCTGCTCGGCGCCGAGGGTCATGATCATCAGCGCCGAGCCGGCGTCCACCGGCTCGCCGCCGGCGACGGACAGGGTGACCTCGTGGCCCGACTCGTTGACGGCGTTCGCGATCACGGCGGCGGGGCGGGCGTGCAGGCCGACGGCCGATCCGACGGCGACGGTGGTGCTGGGCATGTCTCTCCTCGTGGGGTGGTGTTCGTCTCCGCGCCGCCGGTCGGCCGCGGGAGTGGTCAGGACCAGTATTACGCGGCGACGGCCGCGGGCTGGGCGGATTCGGTCGCTGCGGCGTCCTCGCGGACGACGGACTTGGCCGCGACGACCGCGACGGCGCTCACCACGACGCCCGCGGCGAGGGCGATGAGGAACTTCCACCACGTGCCGTTCATGGCGAACAGGACGAAGACGCCGCCGTGCGGGGCGCGCAGCTGGGCGCCGAGCGCCATGGACAGGCCGCCGGTCACGGCGCCGCCGAGCATCATCGACGGGATCACCCGGAGCGGGTCGGCCGCGGCGAAGGGGATGGCGCCCTCGGAGATGAACGACGCCCCGAGGAACCAGGCGGCCTTGCCGTTCTCCCGCTCGGGCTCGGTGAACAGGCTCGGGCGCAGGACCGTGGAGGCCAGGGCCAGCGCCAGCGGCGGCACCATGCCCGCTGCCATGACGGCGGCCATCATCTCCCACTGCGGCACGCCGGCGGTGGCGAGCCCGATCCCGGCGACGCCGAAGGCGTAGGCCGCCTTGTTGACCGGGCCGCCCAGGTCGAAGCACATCATCAGGCCGAGGACCACGCCGAGCGCGATCTTGCTGCTGCCGCTCATCCCGTTGAGGGCGTCGGTCATGGCCTCGTTGACCCAGCGGAGCGGGCCGGCGAGCACCATGTACATCAGACCGCCGGTGATGAGCGTCGCGAACAGCGGGATGATCACCACCGGCATCAGGCCGCGGGCCCACTGCGGCAGCTGCAGCTTGCCGATCCACAGCGCGACGACGCCGGCCAGCAGGCCGCCGACGACGCCGCCGATGAAGCCGGCGTTGACGGTCACCGCGAGCACGCCGGCGACGAATCCCGGTGCGAGCCCCGGCCGGTCGGCGATGGCGTAGGCGATGTAGCCCGCGAGCACCGCGACCATGAGGCTCATCGCCGCCTGGCCCGTCGCGAAGCTGACCGAACCGAGGTACTGGAGCAGCCCGCCGTCGGGGAGGTTCCACAGGGAGTTGTGCAGGGCGACGTAGGCGCCGTCGGACATGCCTTCGGACAGAGTCGAGTTGCCGATCTCGTACCCGCCCAGCAGGAAGCCGAGCGCGATGAGCAGGCCGCCCGCGGCGACGAACGGGATCATGTAGCTGACGCCGGTGAGCAGGGCGCGCTTGAGCTGCCCGCCGAGACCCGTCGGCGCGGAGGCGGTTTCGCCGCTCGCGGCGGCGGCACCGTCGACCCTGGTGGCATTCGGATCAGAGGCGGCGGCGACCGCCTCGGCGATCATCGCGTCCGGCTCGTTGATGCCGCGCTTGACGCCGGAGGTGATGACGGGCTTGCCCGCGAAGCGCTCGCGGCCCTTCACGCCCACGTCGGTGGCGAAGACGACGGCGCCCGCGTCGGCGATGGTCTGCGCCGAGAGCGGCGTGGAGCCGGAGGATCCCTGGGTCTCCACGGTCAGCTCGACGCCGGCGCGCTCGGCGGCCAGCTTGAGGGCGTCCGCCGCCATGTAGGTGTGCGCGATCCCCGTGGGGCAGGCCGTGATCGCCACCAGCGAGGGCTTGTCCGACGGTGCCGCCGCCGGCGCCGGTGCCGCCGGGGCGGGCGTCGCCGAGGCAGCCGTGCCGGGAGCGGCGGGCTTCGGCTCCGCGGGTTTCGGGGTGATGACGCCCTCGACGAGGGCGACCACCTCCTCCGGCGTCGCGGCGGCGCGGAGCGACGCGGTGAACTCGGGCCGCACCAGGGCGCGGGCGAGCGCGCTGAGCAGCTTCATGTGCTGCGAGCCGCCGGATTCCGGTGCGGCGATGAGGAAGACGAGGTCGGCGCCGCCGTCGGGGGCGCCGAAGTCGACCTTCGGGTCGAGCCGGGCGAAGCCGAGGCTCGCGGCGGTGACGGCCGCGGCGCGGCAGTGCGGGATGGCGATGCCGCCGGGGAGGCCGGTGGCGGACTGGGCCTCACGCGCGAGCGCCGCCTCGACGAGACCGTCGACGGAGGTGGACCGGCCGGCGTCGGTGATGCGGGCAGCGAGGTAGGCGATCACCTCGTTCTTGTCGGTGCCGGCCGAGACGTCGAGCGCGACCAGTTCGGGCGCGATGATCGATTCGGTCATGGGGGTGTTCTCCGGTTCTGCTGGTGGATCGGGCGGATCGAGGGGACTACAGGGCGGTGACCCGCACGTCGGCGACGGCGAGCTCCTCCGGTCGGGGCGCCTGGGTGCCCGGCAGTGCGGCGGCCGCGGCGCCGTAGGCGACCGCGAGGGAAAGACGCTGCGGCGCATCGGCGCCGCGCGCATGAGCGATGAGGTAACCCGCGAGGGAACTGTCGCCGGCACCGACGGTGCTGCGCACCGAGATCGGCGGCGGGGTCGCTGCCCAGGCACCCTCGTCGGTGACCAGGAGCGCGCCGGCGGCGCCGAGCGTGGCGAGAACGGCGGCGCCCGTGTCGCGATGCAACTCCTCGGCGGCCGAGCGGACGGGCGCGAGATCGCCGGAGGCCGCGCGGCTCTCGAAGTCGGCGCCGGCCTCGGCGCCGCGGCCCACGAGCTCGGCGAGCTCCTCGGCGTTGGGCTTGAGCAGCGCGACGCCGCGCACCGCCGAGGCGGCGAGCGCCGGGCCGGAGGTGTCGACGGCGATGCGCGGGCCGCCCGGCGCGGCGCCGAGGCGCGCGGCGAGACGGGCGTACCAGTCTTCCGGAAGGCCGGGCGGCAGCGAGCCGCAGAGCGCGAGCCAGGCGGCACCGTCGGCGGCGGAGACGATCGCGTCCTCGAAGGCCCGCACCGTCTCCGGCGCCAACGGCGCCCCGGGCGCGTTGAGCTTGGTGGTGGTGCCGTCGGGCTCGGTGACGGTGATGTTGCTGCGGACCTCGTGGCCGACGGGCACCGGGATCGCGGGCACGCCGAGGCGGGAGAGCCCGACGAGCAGCGGGTCGCCCTGGTCGGCGGGGAGCACGGCGACGGTGCCCTCCCCCGCCGCGTGCACGACGCGGGAGACGTTGACGCCCTTACCCCCGGGGTCGGCGGCGGCGCCCTCGGCGCGGTGCACGGCGCCGCGGCGCAGCGGCCCGCCGAGGACGACGAGCCGGTCCAGGCTGGGGTTGGCGGTGACGGTGACGATCATCGGGCGGCGACCTCGACGTCCACGCCGTGGTCGGCGAGCGCCGTCGCGAGCGCGCCGGTGGGCGCCGCGTCGGTGACCAACACGTCGACCGCGCCCAGGCCGGCGAAGGCGACCAGGCTCTCCCGCCCGAACTTGGAGGCGTCGGCGACGAGGACCACGAAGTCGGCGGCGCGGACCATCGCGGTCTTGACCGCGGCCTCGTCGGCATCGGGGGTGGAGAGGCCGCGTTCGGCGCCGAGGCCGTTGGCGCCGATGATCGCGACGTCGGCGCGCAGCCCCGCGATCTCGGCGACAGTGCCGGCGCCGACCGCGGCCTGGGTGAGGCCCCGGACGCGGCCGCCGAGCAGCCGCAGTTCGACGGCCTCGCGGGTCGACAGCGCGGCCGCGACGGGCACGGAGTTGGTGATCGCGGTGATGTGCAGGGTGGCCGGGACCTCGCGGGCCGCGGCGATGGTCGTGGTGCCCGCGTCGAAGAGGACGGAGCCGCCCGCCGGGGGCAGGAAGCGCCGGGCCGCGGCACCGATCAGGCGCTTCGCCTCGGCGTTGGTGCCCTCGCGCTCCCCCAGGCCCGACTCGGCGCCGGCCAGGACGCCCGCGGCGACGACGCCGCCGTGCACCCGGCGCACGCCGCCGAGCCGCTCGAGCGCGTCCAGGTCGCGGCGCACCGTCTCCGGGGTCACGTCGAACCGCTCGGCCAGTTCCATGACCGACGCGCGGCCGCGGCCGCCGACCAGTTCACTGATCGCGCGCTGTCGTTCCTCCGCGTACATGACCCCTCCGAGTTCGTGGGTTTCTGTGGTTATGGTTTTGATTTTTCTGTTTTTACGCCTGTTTGTGTTGACAAGTCAAGAGGATTTCGTAATCTGTGTCACATGACTTCGCAGCAGTCGACCGCACCCGGCCTCGCCACCCTCACCGGCACCCCCGTCGTGCCCGGAGTCGCCTACGCGCCCGTCATGTGGCCCGGCGCGCGCCCCGAGGTGCCGCCGCCCGTCGACCTCCCGGAGGACGACCGGGACGCCGAGGCCGCCCGGTTCTCCACCGCGGCGCAGGCCGTGGCGGACCGGCTGCGGGCCCGCGCCGCACAGGCCCAGGGCGCGGCGGCGGAGGTCCTCGGGGCGAACGCGGGCCTCGCCTCCGACAAGGCGTGGATCGGCACCACGGAGAAGCTGATCCGGGCCGGCACGCCCGCCGCGAACGCCGTGGCGGCCGCGACCGACCAGTTCGCGGACGTCTTCACCAAGATCGGCGGCCTCATGGCCGAGCGCGTGACCGACCTGCGCGACGTGCGCGACCGCGTCGTCGCCGAGCTGCTCGGCGGCCCCGAGCCCGGCGTGCCGGTGCCGGATGCACCGTCGATCCTGCTGGCCGACGACCTCGCCCCGGCCGACACCGCGGGCCTCGATCCCGCACTCATCGTGGGCATCGGCACCCGGCTCGGCGGCGCGACCAGCCACACCGCGATCATCGCCCGGCAACTCGGCATCCCCTGCATCGTCGGGCTGACGGGGGCCGGCACCGTCGACGCGGGCACGCCCGTCCTCCTCGACGGCGGTGCGGGCACCGTCACCGTCGACCCGGACGAGGGCGACGCGCGGACGCGGGTCGCGGAGGCGGCCCGGGAGGCGGCCGAGATCGCCCGGTGGCGCGGCCCCGGACACACGTCCGACGGTGCCGCGGTCGCGATTCTCGCCAACGTGCAGGACGGGGTCACGGCGCGGGGCGCCGCCGAGCGACAGGTGGAGGGCGTCGGCCTGTTCCGGACCGAGCTGGCCTTCCTCGACCGGGCCGACGAGCCCTCGGTCGACGAGCAGGCCGCGCTGTACCGCGAGGTGATCGACGCCTTCGCCGGGCAGAAGGTCGTGATCCGCACGCTGGACGCCGGATCGGACAAGCCGCTGAAGTTCGTCGACCACGGCGAGGAGGAGAACCCCGCGCTGGGCGTGCGCGGCATCCGCATCGCGGTGGGCGACCCCGGCCTGCTGGACCGACAGCTGGACGCGATCGCCGCCGCGGCCGAGGGCGCCGCCGCGCAGCCGTGGGTGATGGCGCCGATGATCGCCACCGCCGCGGAGGCCCGCGAGTTCGCCGCCAAGTGCCGGGAGCGCGGGCTGACGGCGGGCGTCATGGTGGAGGTCCCGGCCGTCGCGCTGTGCGCGGACGCCGTGCTAGCGGAGGTGGACTTCGTCTCGCTCGGCACCAACGACCTCACCCAGTACGCCATGGCGGCCGACCGGATGAGCACCGAGCTCGCGGCGCTCACCGACCCGTGGCAGCCCGCGGTGCTGCGGCTGATCCAGCTCACCGCCCGGGCCGGCGCCGACGCGGACAAGCCGGTGGGCGTCTGCGGCGAGGCCGCGGCCGACCCGCTGCTGGCCTGCGTGCTCGTGGGCCTCGGCGTGACCTCGCTGTCGTGCGCGGCCGGCGCCGCCGCGGCCGTGGGCGCCCGGGTCGGCTCGGTGACGCTGCAGCAGTGCCGCTGGGCGGCCGAGGCGGCGGTCGCCGCGACGGACCCCCAGGCGGCCAGGGAGGCGGCGCGCGCCGCATTGGCCTGAAACCTGTCGGCCCCCGGTGCTAGACCTGAGGGCGTCACGGGTGCAGCGGGCGCCCGGCATCGGGCGAGGAGCCGTCATGATCGACCACTTCGGGATCAACTGTGCCGACCTGGACGCCGCGAAGCGATTCTACGACGGGGTGCTGGCGGTGCTCGGTTCGCGCCGCCTCATGGACTTCGAGGTGGCCGTCGGCTACGGCGTCGAGCAGCCCGTCTTCTGGATCTCCGGCGCCGCCGAGGGCGCCTCGAACCGGGAGGCGCACATCGCCTTCGCCGCGCCCGACACCGCCACCGTGGACGAGTTCCACCGGGTCGCCCTCGAGTTGGGCGCGGAGTCGCTGCACGCGCCGCGCCTGTGGCCCGAGTACCACCCCGGCTACTACGGCGCCTTCGTCCGCGACGCCGACGGCAACAACGTGGAGGCCGTCTTCCACGGGGCCGCGTAGAACCGGAATTCCGGAGATGTTCAGGACGGATTCACCAGACCCGGAATACATCGGACCGCAGTCCGGTTATGCTCGATGAGTCTTGAGAGTTCAACCATCGAAGGAGCATTCCCATGAGCAACGTCCTCCCCGCCGGCACCTACGTCGTCGATCCCGTCCACTCGTCCGTCGAGTTCTCCGTGCGCCACCTGATGGTGAGCAAGGTCAAGGGCCGGTTCGACGAGTTCAGCGGCACGATCACGGTCGCCGAGGACGGCACCGCGTCGCTGTCCGCCGAGGTCGACGTGACCTCCGTGAACACCCGCAACGCGCAGCGCGATGCGCACATCCGCACCGCCGACTTCTTCGACGCCGAGAACCACCCGAAGGCCACGTTCCTGTCGACCGGCGTCGCGGCGAAGGGCTCGGACTACGTGCTCACCGGCGAGCTGACCCTGCGCGGCGTCACCAAGCCCGTCGAGTTCGAGCTCGAGTTCCTCGGCACCAACCCCGGCATGGGCCAGGGCGAGGTCGCGGCGTTCGAGGCCAAGACCGTCATCACCCGCCAGGACTTCGGCATCACCATCGACATGCCGCTCGAGACCGGCGGCAAGGTCATCGGCGACAAGATCACCCTGACCCTCGACATCGAGGCCCTGCGCCAGGCCTGATCCACAGCGCGACGAAGCCCCCGACCGCCGGAGCGCGGTGCGGGGGCTTCGTCGTCGGGCTCAGTAGTGGAAGGTGTCCGACGGTGCCGGGGCGTGCTCGCCGTCCAGGCCGTCGGCCACGACGATGCCGTAGGCGCGGGCCAGGTCGAGGATCTTCGTGGCCCGCGCGATGCGGGGCAGGTCCGAGCCGTTGCGGATCTCGCCACCGTCGCGGTCGAACTCCGCGAAGAACTCTCGCGACCAGCGGATGTCCTCCGGCGAGGGGCTCAGGCCCTCGTTCACCGGGTGGCACTGGTCTGGCGTGAGGCAGATCTTGCCGGTCATGCCGAACTCGGCGGAGACCGCGGTCGCCTCCGTCAGCAGCAGGCCCTTGGAGCCGACGGTCGGCCCGTCGATCGCGCCCGGCAGGTGCGCGGCCTTGGCGGCGATGGTGAACCGCGAGCGGGCGTAGGCCAGCGTCCTCGGATCGCCGCCGAAGCCGGTGTCGCGGCGGAAGTCGCCGATGCCGAAGGCCAGGCGGAAGGTGCCCTTCGCGGACGCGATCTCGCTGATCCGCTCCAGGCCGCGCGCGGTCTCCACCAGCGCGACGATGAGGGTGTCCGGCAGCCGCTTGGCGGTCTCGGTGACGTGGTCCATGGACTCGACCATCGCGAGCATGACGCCGCCGAGGTGCTTCGCCTCCCGCAGCGCCTCCAGGTCGTCGGCCCACCACTGCGTGCCGAAGCCGTTGACGCGGACCCACCCGTTGTTCGGCGTCCCGTCGACCTCGCGGCTGAGCCAGTCGACCACGTTGTTCCGCGCGACCGTCTTGTCCTTGGGCGCGACGGCGTCCTCAATGTCCAGCACCACGATGTCCGCGCGGGAGCGGGCCGCCGCGTCGAAGCGCTCCGGCTGCGCGGCGTTGACGAGCAGCCAACTGCGAGCGAGCACGGGATCGATGCGGAAGCCGACGGGCTCGTCGGTCTCGGTCGTGGGGGTGAGCGGGGCCATCGTCTGCAACCTCGGGTTTCTGCTGTGGGTTCGCTGACGAGGGTACCGATACGCGGGAAGGCCCCGGGCAGGTGCCCGGGGCCTTCCTCACGATCGTTCGATCAGCGCGTGATCAGTTGAACCAACCGGTGCGCTGCATCTGCCACACCTGGTCGCTCCAGTAGCCCCACGTGTGGGTGCCCACCGACGAGAAGTCGTAGTGAGCGCTCACGCCGGCCTTGTCAGCGGCGGCCTTGAAGGCCTCCGACTGCGACTTGGCGAGGATCTCGAGCGGCACGCCCTGAACGATGTCGGCGGGCGACGGGTTCGGGGTGTACTTGCCGGGCTCACCGGTCGAGGCGGTGATCCACAGCTTGGTGCCCTTCAGGCGACCGACCTGGACGGTCGGATCGTTCTTCGCCCAGTTGGCGTCGAACGGGCCGCCCCACATGTCGAGGACGTTGTAGCCGCCCGCGTCCAGCATCGCGACGCCCACGGCGACCGGCATGCCGGGGGCCGAGGTGTTCAGGAAGCCCGACAGCGCAGCGGCGCGCTTGTAGACGCCCGGGTTGTTCGCGGCGTTGATGAGGGCGGCGCCGCCACCCATCGAGATGCCGACGAGCGACAGGTTGCTCGAGAAGCCGCGCGACTTGATGTAGGCCGGCAGGCTCGAGGCCAGGAAGTTGCCCCAGGTGGCCTTGTAGGTGCCGTTGCCGTGCTTCGAGGAGTTCGCCCAGTTCGTGTAGAAGCTGGCGGTACCGCCGACGGGCATGACGACGTTGACGCCCTTCTGCGACAGGAAGGCGACGTTGGAGTCACGCTCCCAGCCGGAGACGTCCTGCGTGGCGCGCAGACCGTCGAGCAGAACGACGGTCGGGGCCTTCGCCGGATCGGTCGTGGTGGAGGCCCACGAACGCACCGTGACGGCCGGCATGCCGGCTCCGTCGACCTTCTCGGACTTGAAGCCCTTGGGCGGGTTCTTCGCCGTCCCCGGACCCCAGGCACCGGCGACGCCGGCACCCAGACCGGCGAGGGCGGGCACCATGGCCGCGGTGAGAACCGCTGCACCCGCTCGCTTACCCCAGGCTGCTCGCATTGCTGACCTCTCCTTTTTCACGCGGAGTCTCCGCGCAGTAGCTGGTGGACCGGACGGATGGTCG
Organism: Tsukamurella sp. DT100; assembly: GCF_049844855.1. Classification (NCBI taxonomy): domain Bacteria; kingdom Bacillati; phylum Actinomycetota; class Actinomycetes; order Mycobacteriales; family Tsukamurellaceae; genus Tsukamurella; species Tsukamurella sp. DT100. Next base: position 215,703 of record NZ_JBNCLV010000002.1, on the reverse strand, counting down.
ATGAGACCAGCCTTGTCACAGTCGTCACTCTAACATCGTTCGTCACACATGTCACACGTTTCACATGCGTCACATGGGCGACACTCTCCCTGGATCTCATCGAAATCACAGGGTAAGGCGTTACAGACACTCCCGGTTTCCTCAGGAAAGTCGTCCAGCTCACAATACGACAAGCGACCCCGTTCGTCCGAACGAGGCCGCCTGTCGTGTGATCTGTTCGTGGAATCGCGAAGGATTACTTCGAGAACCAGCCGGTGCGCTGCATCTGCCACACCTGGTCCTGCCAGTAGCCCCACGTGTGGGTGCCGGCCGGCGGGAAGTCGTAGTGCACCTTGTTCAGGCCGGCGCGCTGCGCCGCACCCTGGAAGGAACGCGACTGCGAGAGCGCGAGCCACTCGAGCGGCACGCCCTGGATGACGTCGGCCGGGCCCGGGTTCGGGGTGTACTTGCCGAAGACGCCGTTGCCGGCCGAGATCCACAGCGGGATGTTCTTCAGGCGGTTCACCTGCACGGTCGGATCGTTCTTGGCCCAGCGCGAGTCGAACGGGCCGCCCCACATGTCGAGGCCGGCGTTGTAGCCGCCCGAATCGAGCGACGCGATGCCGACGGCGATCGGGACGCCCGGCGCCGAGATGTTGTTCAGGCCCGAGAGCGACGCGGCGCGCTTGTAGTAGCCGTTCGACTCGACGGTGTTGATGATCGCGGCGCTACCGGACATCGACAGGCCGACCAGCGAGACGTTGTCGCTGAAGCCGAGGCTGCGGATGTACTGGGGCAGGCTGTTCTTGAGGAACGACGCCCAGGTGTAGCGGTACGCCTGGCGGTTCGTCGACGACGGGCCCTGCCAGTCGGTGTACCAGCTCGAGGTGCCGCCGACGGGCGTCACGACGTTGATGCCCTTCTGCGACAGGAAGGCGACGTTGGAGTCGCGCTCCCAGCCGGAGACGTCCCAGGTGGCGCGCAGGCCGTCGAGCAGAACGACGGTCGGAGCCTTCTTGGGGTCGGTGGTGGTCGAGGCCCAGCTGCGGACCTTGACGTTCGGCATGCCGGCGCCGTTGACGAAGGCCTGCTTGAAGCCCTTCGGCGGGTTCTTGGCGCTGCCGGGGCCCCAAGCGTTCGCGGCGCCCGTGCCGGCGATCGTCAGGGCCGGAATGGCAGCCACGGTGACCGCGGCGGCGGTGGCCTTCTTGGCCCAGCCGTTACGCATACGCATACGAGACTCTCTTCCTCAGTGTTTCCGCCCGGTGGGCGCGTGCGAACCGCCTGCGCGGTGCCGGCGAGCCGGCCCCGTCAGTACCACAGGGAGGCCCCGTGACAGAGCAACGCGAGCGGTTCAGTGCTCGTCAGGCACTGTATGCGAGATCTCAGTTCCTGACAAACTCTTAGTCGGAGCGTCGCGTCACCCTGTTACAACTACCGGTGAAGATCGATGCGCTCGGGCAGGTCAGCGCAGTACATACGGTGTTTTTCGATCTCGATCACGCGGGGTTCCAACCCCTCGCACTCTCAGCTTCCGCCCAGACTCAGGCCGGATACGAGGGTGCCGGCGCACCGTCGGACCCCGTACCGTCAGGGCGTGTCGTTCTCCCTTCCCGACCTCTCCGAGTCCCCCGCCGAGCGCTACGCCGAGCTCGCGGACTACGCCCGCGCGCTCGTCGCCGGCGAGCCCGACCGGATCGCGAACGCCGCGAACCTGTCGGCCCTCGTCAAGGCGACGGTGCCCGACCTCAACTGGGTGGGCTTCTACTTCTACGACGGTGCCGAGCTCGTCGTCGGACCCTTCCAGGGCCTGCCGGCGTGCATCCGCATCCCGCTGGACCGGGGCGTCTGCGGCGCCGCCGCCCGCACGCGCGCGACGCAGCGGGTCGACGACGTGCACGCGGTCGCGGACCACATCGCCTGCGACGGCGCGACGAACTCCGAGCTCGTGGTGCCGCTGGTCCGCGACGGCGAGCTGATCGGCGTCTTCGACCTCGACAGCGAGCGGACGGCGCGGTTCACCGACGACGACCAGCGCGGCCTCGAAGCCGTCGCCGCGGTCTTCGTCGACTCGCTGACGTAGCCCGCTCGCCCGACCGCGGCGCCCCGTCGGGCTCTCCCTAGCGGGGCGTGCATTGCCTCCGCGTGCCGTGCACTCCCCACGTCCATGGACCTGGGGAGGAGGCCGCCCCGCTAGGGACGGCCACGAGCGCAGCGAGCGGGGGCTAGAAGCCGCGGCCGGGGTTGAGGAGGTTCTTCGGGTCCCAGACGGCCTTGATGCCGCGGTGCAGCTCGAGGACGTCCTCGGACAGCTCCTCCCCCACCCAGCGTGCCTTCAACACGCCTACGCCGTGCTCACCCGTGAGAGTGCCGCCGAGCGCGAGGGCGGCCTGGAAGACCTCGTCGGCGGCGTCCCAGATGGCCTGGGGCACCTCCCGCTGGTCCTTCGGGTAGATCAGCGTGGGGTGCAGGTTGCCGTCGCCGGCGTGCGCGCATGTGGGGATGTCGACGTCGTACTTCGCGGAGATGGCCTCGATGCGGGCGAACATCTCCGGCAGCTGCGAGCGGGGCACGCCCACGTCCTCGGAGAAGATGTTGCCGGCGTGCTCGTAGGCGTGGAAGGCGGCGCGGCGCACGGCGAGCAGTTCCGCCGCCTCGACGGGATCGTCGGAGACGACGGTGTAATGCGCTCCGGCGGCGTCGAACTCGCGGGCCAGGACCTCGGCGTCGGCGGGCGTCGAGCCCTGGCCGATGAGCATCGCCCGCGTCTCGTCCTCGAGTCCGAAGGGGCGCAGCGCCTCGACGCATTCGAGAGTGCGGCGGTCCATGAGCTCCATGAGCGCGGGCACCACGCCGGTGCCGACCACCGCGGCGACCGCGGCCGCCGCGCTCACCACGTCCGGGAAGGACGCGGCGACGGTCGTCGGCGGGATCACCGGCGCGGGACGGAGTTTGACGGTGACCTCGGTGACGATGCCGAGCGTGCCCTCGCTGCCGACCAACAGCTGGGTCAGGTCGTAGCCGGTGACACCCTTGACGGTGCGCCGCCCGGTCTTGATGATCCGGCCGTCGGGCAGCACGACGGTCAGCCCGAGCACGTACTCGCGCGTCACGCCGTACATGACGCAGCGCAGGCCTCCGGCGTTCGTCGCGACGTTGCCGCCGATGGAGCAGATCTCGAACGACGAGGGGTCCGGCGGGTACATCAACCCGTGCGCGCGGACCGCGCGGTCGAGGTCGGCGTTGATCACGCCCGCCTCGGCGATCGCGTACTGATCCGCGACGCTGATCTCCTTGACCGCGTTCATCTTCGCGAGCGAGATGATCACGCAGCCCTCGATGGCGCTGGCACCGCCGGCGAGGCCGCTGCCCGCGCCGCGCGGCACGATCACGACGTCGTTGGCGTAGCACCAGGCCGCGGCCGCGGCGACGTCCTCGGTGGTCTCCGCCAGCACCACCGCGAGCGGGACCGCGCCGTGCACCGGCGAGCAGTGGTCGACGGCGTAGGCGGCCATCACGTCCGGGTCGGTGAGCACCGACCCGGTGAGCTGCGGAAAGCCCTCCAGCGACGCCATTTACATCGGCATGAGGTAGGTGCGGCGCGGCACGCGCTGCAGCTCCTTGTCGCGCAGCTGCGCGATCGACTTGCGGATCAGCAGGCGGGTCTCCTTCGGCTCGATCACGCCGTCGATGTAGCCGCGCTCGGCCGCCAGCCACGGCGTCGCCATGAACTGGTTGTAGAAGTCGATGAAGGCCTGCCGGATCGCGGGGCCGTTCTCGCCGGCCTCCTCGATCTCGCGCCGCTTGATGATCGCGGCGGCGCCCTCGGCACCCATCACGGCCAGGCGCGCCGTCGGCCACGCGAAGACGAAGTCGGCACCCAGCTGCTTGGAGCCCATCACGGCCCACGCGCCGCCGTAGGACTTGCGCAGGATGATGGTGACCTTCGGGACGGCCGCCTCGACGTAGCTGAAGATGAACTTGCCCGACCGGCGGATGGTGCCGATCTTCTCCTCCTCGACGCCGGGCAGGATGCCGGGGACGTCCACGAGGAAGACGAGCGGGATGTTGAAGGAGTTGCACAGGCGCACGAACCGCGCCGCCTTCTCCGAGGCCTGCGTGTCGAGGGTGCCGGCCATGTGCATCGGCTGGTTCGCGACGACGCCGACGGACTGCCCGTCGACGCGGGCGAAGCCGGTCACGATGTTCGGCGCCCACAGCTCGGCGTACTCGAGGAAGTCGCCGTCGTCGAAGACGCGCAGGATCACGTCGTGGATGTCGTAACCGGCGGTGTCGGCGTCCGGCATGATCGACTCGAGCTCGAGGTCCGAGTCGGTGAGCTCGGGCTCCAGGCCCGGGTTGATCAGCGGCGGGCGCTGGTGCACCGAGTCCGGCATGAAGGACAGGTAGCGCTTGACCCAGTCGAAGGCCGCCTGCTCGTCGACCGCGATGTGGTGCAGGTTGCCCCACTGGGCCTGCTTGATCGCGCCGCCGAGGTCCTCCGCGGAGGTGGTCTCACCCGTGGTCGGGCGGATCACCTCGGGGCCGGTGACGAACATGTAGGTGTTGTCCTGCACGCCGACGAGCACGTCGGTGTTGGCGGGCGCGTAGACGGCGCCGCCGACGCAGGTGCCGAGGATCATCGAGATCTGCGGGACCTGGCCGCACAGGCCGTCCTGGTGCCGGCCGAGCTCGGCGTACCAGGCGATCGACGTGGCCGCGTCCTGGATCCGGGCGCCGCCCGAGTCGTTGATGCCGACCACCGGCAGGCCGGCGGAGGCCGCGAAGTCGTACAGCTTGACCATCTTCCGGCCGAACATCTCGCCGACGGTGCCCGCGCCCACGGTCTGGTCGTGGCTGAAGGCCGCGACCTTGCGGCCGTTGACCAGGCCGTAGCCGATGACGACGCCGTCCTTGATGCGGTCGTCGCCGGGCGACTTCGCGAGCTGGTCCAGCTCGACGAACGTGCCCTCGTCGAACAGCATGCGCATGCGGCCGCGCGCGCTGGGCAGGCCCTTCGCGTCGCGCCGCTCCCGCGCCCGCGGGCTGCCCGGGTCCTTCGCCTCTTCGAGGCGCCGGTACAGATCCTCGAGCTTGCCCGCGGTCGTGTTGAGGTCGACCTGGTCCGATACGTCCGTCACGTCTGTCACCCTATCCCCTGCCCGGAGCTCAGTTGGCGCCGTCGGCCCGGTTGAGCTCGTCCGTCATGTGCGTCGCGATCTTGCCGATGTACGGCTCGTCGATGAGCTGCAGGTGATCGCCGCCGATCTTGACGATCCGCAGATCCTCGACCACCGGCGCCCAGCCGCCGTCCGGCGCGATGTCCGCGAAGTTCGGCTCCAGCTCGACGGCGCCGTCGTGCATGCGGTCCGCGCGGTACAGCGTGACCGTGCCGCCGAACTTCCCGTAGTCGGCCGGGTTCACCTTGATCAGCATGCGGTTGTCCACGAAGGACGTGCGCTGGTGCTCGATCATCGACGTCGGGATCTTCTTGTCGGAGAGCTGCACCAGCTCCATGATGATCCGGAACTGGCCCTCGTCGTCGGCCGCGTTGAGGCGGTCCATGGGCAGCTCGATCTCGTTGCCGATGTCGTAGTTCTTGCGGGCGAACGTCTCCCAGCGCTCCAGGCGGGCCTTCTTCTCGGCGGGCTCGTCGGTGAGCGGCACCTTCGGCGCGACCACGTCGAGCAGGCCGATGTACTCGACCACCTGGCCCTCGTCCTCGAGCGCGCGCGCCAGCCCGTAGGCGAACGCACCGCCGAGGCTCCAGCCCGCGAGCCGGTACGGCCCCTCCGGCTGGATCTCCTTGAGCTTCGGCAGGTACTCGGCCACCCGCTCCTCGATCTCGCCCTCGACGCGCTCGAAGCCGTAGATCGGCAGGTCCTCCGGCAGCTTGCGCAGCAGGGCCTCGTAGGCGGTGGTGTTGCCGCCCGCGGGGTGGAAGAGGAACAGCGGCTTGCGGTCCGAGCCCTCCGGCTTGCGCAGCGTGCGGACGAAGCCGTCCACCGGGGTCGCCTCGTTCATGACGGCGCCCACGTAGGTCGCCATCTCCTCGATGTTCTTCGAGTCGATGACGTCCTCGATGTCGATCTCGCCGCCGGCGCGCTCCGACAGGCGGGCGGTCAGCTTCTCCGCCACGTCCTCGGAGAGCACGTCGAGCTCGGTGAAGACGCCACCGGGCGACTTGCCCACCACGATCGCGTAGGTCGCGAAGGTCAGGCGCTCCGCCGCGTCGCGCGGGGGCACGCCGTCGCCCACGGCCGCCGCGACGGCCGCGCCGTCGAGCAGGTCGGGGGTCGCGGTCTTCTCGTCCGACGGTGCCGCGGGCGCGGCCTCGGCCGGGGCGGGCTCGGCGGGTGCGGCAGCGGCCGGCGCCTCGGAAGCGGGCGCGGGGGCCTCGGCCTTCGCGGCGGCCTCCGCCTTGGCGGCCTTCATCATCTCGGCCAGCTGGCCGGCGTCGGCGAGTTCGCCGGTGCCGGACTGGTGCTCGGCGAGCGCGTCCACCTGGTCGCGGTGTTCGACCGCGTACTCGACGAACTGCACCACGTCGTTGAAGGAGGCGTCGCGCACCGCCTGGATCTGGATCGGCGGGATGTCGAACTCGTACTCGGTGCGGTTCTTGATGCGCATCGCGATGAGCGAGTCCATGCCGAGGTCGATGAGCGGGATCTCCTTGGGCAGGTCCTCGATCTCGAAGCCCATGATCTCCGAGATGATCAGGCCCAGGCGGTGTTCCACCGACTCGCCCGTGTCGGGCGACCAGCGCTCGCCGCTGCCCTCGGGCGCGGGTGCCTCGGTCTCGTCGGAGACGGTGATCTCGGGCTCGGACTCGTCGAGCTCGTCCATCTCCTCCACCGCGGGCGCGGCCCGGGTGATGAGCGGGGCCGCGGCGGTGCCGGAGGCCTCGCCGCCCACGACGACGGCGTCGAGCAGCAGACGGAAGCCCTTACCGGTGTTCTCGTGCACCTGGATCGACGCGCCGCCGGGGTGCGGGGTCAGCGTCGTGGTGAGGGTCAGCCCGTCGCGCACCTCGCCGTGCTCCACGGCCGCGGTGACCGCGGCACCGTCGAGCACCTGGACGGCGGCGTTCTTCGCCAGGTCGACCAGCGGGATCTTCGTCCCGTCGCCCAGGGTGAGCGCGCCGGCGTCGAGCTGCCAGACGTGCCGGCCGTCGGGCAGGGCGACGTGGCCGCCGGGGACCATGCCCGAGCCGCCGTCGGGCAGCTTGGTCTGGATCCAGATGTGCTTGCGCTGGAACTTCGTTCGCGGCACCGGCGCGTAGCGGCCGGGGCCGAACAGCGAGGCGACGTCTACGTGGTGGCCGCGCGCGAAGACGGTGGCGAGGGCGGTCATGATGGTGCCCTGCTCGTCCTCCTTGCGCTTGAGGGTCTGCACCAGCGCGGCGTCCTGGATGCCCGAGCCGAAGGTCACCGCGGCGACCGAGATCAGCGTGATCGGGTTCGGCGAGAACTCGATGAAGGTGCGGTAGCCCGCCTCGACGGCCTTCTCCACGGCCTGGGTGAACCAGACGCTGTGGCGCAGGCCCTTGATCCAGTAGTCCACGTCGTGCACCGGCGCGTGACCGGCCTTGTAGAACTCGTCCTTGTTCACGGTCGAGTACATCGGGTACTGCAGCGCGTGCGGCTCGATGCCCATGAGCTCGGCCTGCAGCTCGCCGAGCAGCGGATCCATCTGCGAGGTGTGGGAAGCGCCGCGGGTCACGAGCTTGCGCGCCATGAGGCCCTTGGCCTCGGTCTCGGCGACGATCTTGTCGATGACCTTGCCGGGGCCGCCGAGCACGGTGTGGGTGGGGGCCGCGTAGACGCAGATCTCCAGGCCCTCGTACTCGCCGAGCACGGTCTCGATGTCGGCGGCGCTGTACTCGACGAGCGCCATGAAGCGCTCCATCTCCTCCGGCAGCATCTCCTCGCCCTCGCCCATGAGGCGCGAGCGGTTGCAGATGACGCGCACGGCGTCCTCCAGCGAGAGACCGCCGGTGACCCAGGCTGCAGTGGCCTCACCCATCGAATGCGGCAGCACCACACCGGGTTCGATGCCGTGATGGCGGAACAGCCCCACGAGCGCGACCTGGATGGCGAAGATGCCCACCTGGCCGGTCTCGATGTGGAAGGTCTGCTCGTCGTCGGTGATCATGTCGGCGTAGTCGTTGCCCGACTCGTCGATGATGAGCTCGTTGACCTCGTCGAAGTAGTGCTTGAAGATCGGGTTCTCGAGGTAGAGCTGCTTGGCCATCTTGCGGTGGTGGCTGCCGAAGCCGGAGAAGATGAACGCCGGGCCGGCCGCGTCGGGCTGGTTGGCGGAGATGACGTTCGGCGCGTTCTTGCCCTCGGCGATCGCGCGGAAGCCCTTGATCGCCTCGTCGAGGTCCTTCGCCATCACGACGGCGCGGACGCGGCCGTGGTTGCGGCTCGCGAGCGTGCGGCCGATCTCGGCGAGCGTGTACTCCTTCGCCTCGTCGGACTCGAGCCACTCGAGCAGCTCGGCGGCGGCGGCCCGTCGGCGCGAGGGGACGTAGGCCGTGAGCACGAGCGGGACCGCGGCACCGTCGGAGGTGGCGGCGTAGAACGCGGGCACGGCGTTCGCCGGGGCCTCGTCGGACTCGACGGCGCCGTCGACGACCTCGGGCGCGACGTACTCCTTGATCACGACGTGGGCGTTGGTGCCGCCGAAGCCGTTGCCGGTGACGCCGGCGAGCCGGTTGCCGGAGTACTTGGGCCACTCCGTGTTCCGCGCCGCCATGAGGAGGCGGTTGGCCTCGAACTGGATGTACGGGTTGGGGCCGGCGAAGTTGAGCGAGGCGGGGATCTGCCCGTTGCGCATGCCGAGCAGCACCTTGGCGACGCCCGCGATGCCCGCGGCCGCCTCCAGGTGGCCGAAGTTGGTCTTCGCCGAGCCCAGGAGCAGCGGCTTCTCGGCCTCGCGGCCGCGGCCCAGGACGCGGCCGATGGCGTCCGCCTCGAGCGGGTCGCCCAGGATGGTGCCGGTGCCGTGCGCCTCGAGGTAGTCGACGGTGCGCGGGTCGATGCCGGCGTCGATGTAGGCGTCGCGCAGGTTGATGACCTGCGCCTCGGGGTTCGGCGCGAAGATGCCGTTCGACTTGCCGTCGGAGGTGACCGCGGAACCCGCGATGACGCCGAGGATGTCGTCGCCGTCGCGCTCGGCGTCGGCGAGGCGCTTGAGGAGAACGACGCCGCCGCCCTCGGCGCGGATCATGCCGTTGGCGTCGGAGCTGAAGGCCTTGATCTTGCCGTCGGGCGCCTGCGCGCCGAGGCTGTCGAAGCCCAGCGTCGCGGCGGGCACGATGAGCATGTTCACGCCGCCGGCGACCGCCATGTCGGTCTCGCCGTCGCGCAGGCTCCGGACGGCCTGGTGGATCGCGACCAGCGACGAGGAGCACGCCGTGTCGACGGTCACCGACGGGCCGTGGAAGTCGTAGAAGTAGGAGACGCGGTTCGCGACGATCGACGTCGACGTGCCGGTCAGCGCGTACGGGTTGGCCTTCGTCGGATCCGCGACGGCCAGCATCTGGTAGTCGTTCGCCGAGCTGCCCATCCACACGCCCGTGCGGGTGCCCTTGACGGAGCTGGGCGGGATGTTGGCCTGCTCCAGCGCCTCCCAGGTCAGCTCGAGCGCGAGCCGCTGCTGCGGGTCGACCATCTCGACCTCGCGCGGCGTCATCTGGAAGAACTCGGCGTCGAAGGAGGCCACGTCGTCGAGGTAGCCGCCGAAGGTGTTGGCCTCGTCGAGCACGGCCTTCAGGCGCGGGTCCTGCTTGAACTCGAGCCAGCGGTCCTCGGGCAGGTCCGTGGTGGCGTCGCCGTTCCCGATGAGGAACTCCCACGTCGACTCCGGCGTCTCGCCGGCCTTGGGGAAGCGGGTCGCGAGGCCGACGACGGCCACGTCGTGCGTGCCGCGGTTCGCCTCGAACTCCTCGCCGCGGTCGTACCGCGCCGCCTCGGCCGCGAGGTCGTCGTCGGAGACCACCGGGTCACCGTCGATGATGCGCTGGCTGAGCAGCGCGATCGTCGGGTGCTGGAAGGCGACGGTGGCCGTCAGCTGCACGCCGGTGAAGTCCTCGATGTCGGACGCCATCGAGACGGCGTCGCGCGAGCCCAGGCCGAACTCGTCGAGCGACTTGTCGTCCGTGATGTTCTCGACAGGCTGCTTGGTCGCATCGGCGATCCACTGCCGCATCCACGCGCGCAGTTCCTCGAGGCTCAGATCCTCGCGGGCCTTGCCGGTCGGGCCTTCATGGGGGGTGTACTCGTTCTCAGCCATGTTGTGTCTACCCTTCGCGTCGAGACCGTGGGTTACCCAGTCGCGGGAGATGAAGTTGTGAGTGCGAGCGCCGGTGGGCGCTACTGGACGTCGTTCGCCTCGGCGTCGGGGAACGCCGTCTGGGTGTAGCCGCCGCGGAGCGTGCCGTCGATGTAGGCGGCGCGGCCCGCGCGCCGGGCGATCTTGCCCGAGCTGGTGCGGGGCAGCGAGCCACCGGGGACGAGCAGGATGTCGCGCGCCAGCACGCCGTGCGCGGCGCCCACGGCCGAACGGATGCCGTCCGCCAGGGCCTGCTGGTCCTGCTTGGCGCCACCGGCACCGAGCTCGGCCACGATGACCAGCTGCTCGCTCTGATCGTTCGGGTCGAAGGTGAGGCCCGAGGTGTTGCTCTCGAAGACCGCCGCCGGCAGCTCGTTGGCCGGCACCGAGAACGCCGCGACGTAGCCGGTGCGGATGTACTTGGTGTCGGACTCCTGGGCCGTGAACTCCAGGTCCTGCGGGTAGTGGTTGCGGCCGTCGACGATCACGAGGTCCTTGACGCGACCGGTGATGTACAGCTCGCCGCCGTGGTAGACGCCGAAGTCGCCCGTGCGCATCCACTTGGCCTTCTCGAGGTTCTTCACGCCCGCGGAGTGGCTGCCGTCGGAGAGCGGGGTCAGGTAGTTCTGGAAGGTCTCGCGGGACTCCTCGTCGCGCTCCCAGTAGCCCGAGCCGATGTTCATGCCGTGGAGCCAGATCTCGCCCACGGAATCGTCGGGCACCTCCTTGCCGGTCTCGGGGTCGACGATGCAGGCCCACTGGCTCAGCGCGATGTCGCCGCAGGAGACCTGCGGGACGGCGCCCTCGGCACCCTCCTCGGAGACGACGAAGGTGCCGGCGGCCAGCTGGTCGCGGTCGACGTAGACCACGCGCGCCTCGTTCTCGACGGGGGTCGAGCTGACGAACAGCGTCGCCTCGGCCATGCCGAAGCAGGGCTTGATCGCCTTCGGCGAGAGGCCGTAGGGGGCGAAGGCCTCGTTGAACTTCTTCATCGACGAGACGGTGACGGGCTCGGAGCCGTTGATCAGGCCCTTGACGTTCGACAGGTCGAGGGTCTCGCCCTCCTTGGGCAGGCCGCGGGCGGCGGCGTGCTCGTAGGCGAAGTTCGGGGCGGCGGCGAAGGTCTCCGCGCCGTCCTCGACGGCGGCCAGCTCGTTGATCCAGCGGCCGGGGCGGCGGACGAACGCCGACGGGCTCATGATGGTGATGAACTTGCCGCCGAGCGCGGGCAGGATCACGGTGAGCAGGCCCATGTCGTGGAACATCGGCAGCCAGGTGACGCCGCGGGAGTTCTCGTTGAGGTCCAGCGCGTGGATCATCTGGATCACGTTCGTGCCGACGGCCTCGTACGTGATCTGCACGCCGGCCGGGTTCCGCGTGGAGCCCGAGGTGTACTGCAGGTACGCGATGGTGTCGCGGTAGATCGGGAAGGGCTTGAGCGTCGAGCCCACCGAGTCCGGGATGGCGTCGACGGCGATGATCCGCGGCCGCTCCTTGGCGGGCAGGTGGCGGAAGAAGTTGCGGCACGCCTCGGCGGAGCCCGAGGAGGTCAGGATCGCCGTCGGCTTGCAGTCCTCGAGGACGATGCGCAGGCGGTCCGTGTGGCCGGGCTCGTCCGGGCTGAACAGCGGCACCGCGATGTTGCCGGCGTACAGGGCGCCGAAGAACGCCGTCACGTAGTCGAGGCCCTGCGGGGCCAGGATCGCGACGCGGTCCTCGCGCTTGGTGATGTGCTGCAGGCGGGCGCCGATGGCGCGCAGCCGGGCGCCGAACTGCGACCAGGTCAGCTCGTGGACGACGCCGTCGCGCTCGCGGCTGTAGTCGATGAAACGGTAGGCGAGGGTGTCGGCACGTTCCCGTGCGTTGCGCTCGACGAAGTCGACCAGCGTGGTTCCGGGGCGGAAGAAGATGTTGCCGTCTTCGTCCAGAAACTGGTCAAACTCGTTGTTCATGCATTGCTCCTCGTCACCGACGCCGGGCGGCTGACGGTCATACAGTGGTACATCGCGTGGCGGCGACGGCCCGTTGCGGGCCTGTGCGCCACCTCATAGTGCTTGATATCCGCAACATGTTTCACCCGTTCGGGGCGTAACCACGCTGTGAAAATCCGCAAACCCGACTATCGTACCGCGCGGTAACGGCGGGGACGAAAACCGAGAGGTTGGGCAGTGGACTCGATCACTCGCCCTTGAGCTGCTCCAGGACGGGCGCGAAGGCCTCCATCTGGGTGGGGATCACGCCGACGTAGGACATGCCCGTCGCGGCGCGGGTGGCGCGCACCTGGTCGGCGATCTCGTCGAAGGTGCCGATCGCGAGGTAGGGCGAGCCCAGGACGTCGTCGATCGTCACCTCCTTGTCGATCTCGATGCTGGCCGAGAGGCCGCGCTCGATGGCCTTGAGCGCGAAGTCGGCGACCTGCTCGCGGTCGTCGGTGATCACGATGGTGGCGATGGACCAGGAGAGCTCGATGTCCGCGAAGCGCTCGCCCGCGGCGGCCTTCACGATCTCGACCTTGTTCTTCACGGCGTCCATCGACATGTCCGAGATCCGGAGCTTGCCCTCGGCCGAGCTGCGCGGGTTGATCGAGACGACGTCGGCGCGCCGGGCCGCCAGCTCCAGCGTGCGGCGGGCGCCGGCGCCGATGGCGATCGGCGGGCGCGGGCCCTGCCGCGGCCGCGGGTAGCCCTTGAGCTCCTTGACCCGGAAGACCTCGCCCTCGAACTCCGCCTCCTGGCCGCGGAGCAGCGCGTCGAGCACCATCAGGCCCTCGTCCAGGCGCTGGAACCGGCGGTCGGGCGACTCGAACTCGATGCCCGACTGGTCGAAGTCCTCCTTGAAGGCGCCGAGGCCCAGGCCCACCTCGAGGCGGCCCTTGGACAGCACGTCGATGGTGGTGAGCTCCTTGGCCAGCACCGCCGGATGCCGGAAGGGCATCGCCAGCATCGAGGTCGCCAGGCGGATCTTGTCGGTGGACACGGCCAGCGCACCCAGCGCGGCCAGCGGTCCCACCTGCGCGTCCAGCCGATCCGGGATCGCGAAGGTGTCGAACCCGAGCTCCTCGGCCTCCTGCGCGAGCTTGACGAACTTGCGCGCGCCGCCCTCGTCGGCGTTGCCGGCGCCGCCGGCCGCGAACCGGAACTTGCGGGGCTCAGTGGTCACGTGTGGGTACTCCTGGTCGACTGGGGTGCGGTCGTGAAACGTTGCGGACAGCCTAACGGTTGCCCGACGGTGCCTCGGCCGCCCTGTGATTCCCGGTGCCGGTGACCTGCACACGACCGGGCCGCGTGGGGACTTCGCCGCTCGCTTAAACGTCACTCGCTCGCCCAGCGGCTCGCTCCCTCCGATGCGCTCGACGGCGTAGTCCCCACCCGTCCCTCGTTCGGTTCCCACGTGCCGGACTCAGCACCCACCGTCCCCCACGCGGCGTCGACGGGGCGTGGGGGACGACGCCTCCCCCATCGGGCGCCGGTCGCCTCGTGAGGGGACCAGATGTCCCCAACGCGGCGTCGACGTCCCCCGCGCGGCGTTCGGTCCCCCATGAGACGGCGTTCCTCCGGTGGGGGACCGGCCGTCCCCCGCGCCGCACCGAATCCCCCGCGGAACGCCGCGACCGGCGACAATGAGCGGGCGGGGCTGGAGAGGCCGGCACCGTCGGAAGAGGTGACGCGATGCGACGACGGAACTTCCTGCTCGCGGCGGCAGCGGCCGTGCTGGCGGCGTGCGGCGCACCGTCGAACACGCCGGCGGAGAGATCGCCCGTGGACCGGGGCGGGCGACGGTGGCGCATGCCCGACGAGGGCGATCGGCACGAGCGCACGTGGATGGCGCTGGCCGCGCGCGACGACGTGTGGGGCGAGAAACTGCTGCCCGACGTGCAGCGGACGCTCATGCTCATCGCGACGACGATCGGCCGGTTCGAGCCCGTCTCGATGCTCGTCCGCCCCGATCAGCTGGACGCCGCCCGCGGTCTGCTCGGCACGGCGCCGGGCGTGACGCTGGTGCCGGCCGAGCTCGACGACCTGTGGATCCGCGACACCGGCCCGACGTTCGTCACCGGCGACACGGGCCTCGCGGGCGTCGACTTCAACTTCAACGGGTGGGGCAACAAGCAGACCCACGACGCCGACGCGAAGGTCGCCGGCTTCGTCACGACGCAGGCGAAGGCCGAGGCGGTGCGGACCGACCTGGTGATCGAGGGCGGGGCGCTGGAGGTCGACGGCGAGGGCACCGCGATCATCACCGAGAGCTGCGTGCTCAACGACAATCGGAACCCCGGTTGGACGAAGCAGCAGGTCGAGACGGAACTGAGCGAGCTGCTGGGGATCGAGAAGGTGATCTGGCTGCCCGGCATCAAGGGCAAGGACATCACCGACGGGCACACGGACTTCTACGCGCGGTTCGCCTCGCCCGGGGTGGTGGTGGCCGCGCAGGACGACGATCCCGACTCCTTCGACCACGAGGTGACGAAGCGCCACCTGGAGATCCTCCGCGGAGCGACCGACGCGAAGGGACGGAAGCTGCAGGTGGAGGCGCTGCGCGCGCCCTCGACCGTCCGCGAGCGGTACGCACAGGACGACGACTTCGCCGCCGGGTACATCAACTTCTACCTGTGCAACGGCGCGGTGATCTGCCCGCAGTTCGGCGACGCCGAGACCGACGGCGAGGCGCGCGCGACGCTGCAGCGGCTGTTCCCCGGCCGCGAGGTGGTGCAGCTCGACATCGATCCGGTCGCCGCGGGCGGCGGCGGTATCCACTGCGCCACCCAACAGCAGCCGGCTCGCCCCTGACGTGTACCGCTGACCACCGCACAGGTGGTCAGCGGTACACGGCTACTTCGTCTTCGGCGCCTTGTCGATGACGCCGACGGCCCAGCCGGTGAGCCACTGCGTGGCGGTCTTGCCGTCGAGCGACCAGTTCGCGGTGGTGCCGTAGGCCGCGTGCGAATTCTGCGTGATGGTGGAGATCACCTGCGGCAGGCCGGTGGCCAGGCCCAGCAGCCCGCCCTTCGGCTGGTTGCAGATGGGGTCGTTGGAGCCGCAGATCGTGACGACCTTGTCGTTCACCGAGCCGAAGCCGCCGTCGCGCTTGCCCTGCAGGTCGACGCCCGAGAAGCTGAAGCCGGCGAAGGTGACCTCGACGCCCTCACCCGCGGGGTCGAGGCCGATGGCCCTGCCCTGCCCCTGGACCCGGCGGCTGTCGGAGATCAGGCCCACGCCGAGCAGCCGGTCCGCGGTGATCGGGCCGTTCCCGGCACCGATCCGCGCGGCGATGTTGCCCGCGATCGTCGCGCCCTGCGAGAAGCCGATCAGCACGAAGCCCGTGCGGGGGCACTTGTCCTTGACCGCGGTGATCTTGGCGATCGCCCGGTCGGTGCCCTGCTGCCGCGACGCCTGGTAGGTCATCTGGCCGTCCGGCGGCACCGCGATCGGGTTGTGGAACTGGGCGGCGTAGTTGACGGTCCAGATGTCGGCGCGGGCGTCGGCGTACCGCTTGTCCAGCGGGTTCGTCACCTGCAGCATGAGCGAGCGCGGGTTGAACGTCGGCGCCTCCGGCGAATCCGTCGCCGAGGACTCCCAGGTGCCGGGGAAGGAGATCACCTGCACGTCCGGACAGCCCGCGGCCTGCGGCCCCGTGGGCTCGCCGGGCGGCGTGGGCTCCGGCTTGCGGATCATCGTGATGATGAGCGTGATCACGACGATGATCGCGATGATCGCCGCGATGATGACGGCGATGCCGAACACGCGCCCGGCCTTCCGCGCTCCCTGACTCTTCGTGCCTGCCATTCCTATGTGGATACCAGGGCTAGCTGTGGGGAGGCTTAGGCGCCTTGTCGATCACGCCGCGCGCCCAGGCCTGCAGCCACTGCGTGGCGGTCTGCCCGTTCGACGACCAGTCCGTGGTCGTGGCGTACAGCGCGTGCGAGTTGCCGGCGAGCACCTTCTGCAGCTCGGGCAGCGTGGTCGCGATGTTGCCGGCCTGGAAGATGTCCTTGGGCTGGTTGCAGATCGGGTCCTTGTTGCCGCACAGCGAGACGGTGCGGTCCTTGACCGCGCCGAAGCCGCCCTCGCGCTTGCCGCGCAGCGACAGGCTGCCGAAGCTGAAGCCGCCGTAGGCGACCTCGACGCCCACGCCGGGCGGGTTCGGGCCCGCGGTGCGGGCGTCACCGGGCTCGCGCCGACCGTCCGAGATGAGGCCCACGCCGAGGATGTTCTCCGCCGGGACGACACCCTTACCCGCGCCGACCTCGGCGGCGATGTCTCCCGCGATCACGGCGCCCTGCGAGAAGCCCATCAGCACGAAGCCGGTGAGCTTGCACTTGTCGTAGACCTTCTTCATCTGCGCGACCGACTTGTCGTAGCCCTCGGTGCGGGACTTCTCGTACGAGGCCTGCCCGTCCGGCGGGATGGCGACGGGGTTCGACAGCTGCGCGACGTACGGGGTGGTCCACACGTCGGCGCGGCTGTCCGGCAGCGCCGCCGCGAGCGGCGCCGTCACCTTGAGCATCAGCGAGTTCGGGTTGAACGTCGGCCGGTAGGGATCGTCCTTCGACGACGACTCCAGCGTGCCGGGCACCGAGATCACCTGCACGTCCGGGCAGTCCGCGGGCTGCGAGGTGGGCCGCGCCGCGGTCGCGGACGGGCTCGACGAGGAGCCGTCCGGCGAGACCGGCGGCAGCGACGGGCCCGGACGGAGCAGGCTGACGACGAAGACCACCACGAGGACGATGGCAACGAGCACCACCAGTCCCACGACGATCGAGAGAGCCGTCACTCCGCCTTTCGACCGCGGACCGCTCGACTTTCCGGGCTCCTGGTGCGTCACGGGATCACTTCTTGCAGTACGAGGCCCGCGCCTCGGTGATGAACTTCTTCGCGTTCCCGGAGGCGGCGTCGCCGTCGTACGGGCCGAGGATGCCGACCACGAAGGGCTCGAGGTTCTTGGCGTCGCGGCCCGACTTGTCGTACTCGCACGCGAACTGCGCGGCGTTGATCACGACGTCGTCGGGGGCCTTCACGCCGTCCTCGCGGACCTTCTTGATGAAGTCCTTGTCCTTCTGCGTCAGCGCCGGGTTCGAGGCCGAGCTCGCGCCCGGGTAGCCCGACGGTGCCGTGGCCGATCCGGGGGCGGTCGCGGGCAGCGACGTGGGCTCGCCCTCCACCGGCGTGGTGGGCGCCTCGACCGTCGAACTGCCGCCGCACGCGACGGCACCGAGCAGCAGGCCGCCCGTCATCACTGCGGCCGCGAGGGCTCCCCGAAGTCCAGCCATGTCTTCTCTCCTTGAAGTACGTCCGGAACGCAACGCTGCCAGGCTACCGGCAGCGCCGAAGCGCAACCCTCGGCCGGGCGTCAGCGTGCGGTCGCAACCCCGTTGACCAGCGCGATCACGCCGCGCTCGAAGCGCTGCTCGAAGCCGCCCGGGATGGGCGTGGAGTCGGCGACGGGGTAGCCGAGGCGTCCGCCCTCGTACCCCTGGCGGCCCCATTCGGCGAAGATCGGCCCGTTGTTCACCACGGTCGCGGGCGTCTTCGGCGACCAGTAGACCTGCCCGCCCTGGAAGCGCTGGAAGGCGCCGGCGGGGAGCTTCGTCTCGTCGCCCAGCGGCAGACCGAGCGCCGAGCGCTCGTAGTTCAGGGCGGCGTACTTGTCGCGGATCGCGCCGCGCACTGCGCGGGCGCCGGTCTGCGGGCTCCAGTAGACGGTGCCGTGCTGGAACTGCTGGTAGCGGCCCTTCTTGTCGGCCAGGGCGCGCTCGCCGCCGGTCGGGTACCCGAGCGGGCCGCCGGGGCCGCCCGTCCCCAGGTAGGCGCCGCCGATCGCGCCGCCCACGACCTGCGCGCCGGTGTCGGCCGACCAGAAGACCTGGCCGCCGCGGAAGTCCTGTGCGCGGCCGCCGGGCACGGCGTACTCGACGGTGACGCACGACCCCAGGGTCGGGGTCTTGGGAGCGGCCTCGCCGATGGCTCCGGCGATGCCGCAGGGCTTCGGGTTGGCGACGCCGAGGGCCGCCTGCACCTGCGGCCAGGCCTGGCCGTTCTCGAACTGCCAGTACGGCCAGCTGTGGTTGCCCGACGGGCGGTAGAGCGCGTTCGCGGGGATCCCGAGCCGGTTGAGCTCGATCGCGAAGGCCTGGTTGGACGAGCGGGCGAGCACCTCGAGCGCCATCGCCTGCAGGTCGGTGGGCGCGCCGGTCCCGCCGGAGCCGTTGCCGGAGCTGAAGTACAGGCTGATGCCGCGCAGCTTCTCCGCCAGCTTGAGCGGATCGTGCTGCGCCCAGGCGGGACCCGTGGGCGGGCCGTACATGGCGTCGGCGTTGAAGCCGCCCGCGTCGCGCATGGCGATCGCGATCGACTCGGGGGTGCCGGGGGTGCTCGTGGAGAGGATGCCGGAGTAGGAGCCGGCGAACCGGTACAGGCCCTTGTTGCGGGCGGCCAGGGTGAAGGCAGCGGTGCCGCCCATGGAGACGCCGGCCGCGGCGCGCGCGTCGGTGGCGCGCCAGCCCTGCTGCAGCAGCGGCGGCAGCTCCTTGGCGAGGAAGGTCTCCCACTGGTAGTTCTTGCCGTTGTCGGGGCGCTTCCAGTCGGTGTACCAGCTGGACTGGCCGCCGACCGGCAGGACGACGGTGACATTCTTGTCGCGGTAGAAGTCCGCGACGTTCGTCTCCAGCAGCCACCCGTTGCGATCCTCGCGCGCCCGCATCCCGTCGAGCAGGTACAGCGTGGGGAACTTCGCCTTGGGGTCGGCGTGCCAGTCGCGGGCGAGCAGCAGCTGGATCTTGATCGAATCGTTCATCGCCGCGGAGTAGACGGTGAGGTCCACCTGGTGATCGCCCTGCCACTGCGCGTCCGTGATCCGGGACTTCGCGGGGGCCGGGTCCGCGTGCGCGGGCGCGGGGTTCAGGGCCGACGGTGCCGCCACGACGGTGCCCGCCGCCACGGCCCCGGCGACGAGCAGCGTTCCGATTCGGCCCAGCGATGACATGGGACCAGTGTTACACGCGTGTCATTCGCCGTCCCGGTGCCGCGCCAGGGCGAGCTGTGACGAGCGCGACGGCGCGGGAACCGGCGCTCCGACCGGTCCGCACTCCCACCAGCGCAGCACGACCCTGCCGCGCCGGTGCCGGGTCGCGAGCCGCTCCTGCGCCGCCGCCACCTCGTTCGGGACGAACCTTTCGATGGGGCCCACGATCTCGGGCCGCCGCAGCACCCGCCGGTTCCACCACGCGAGGCGGTCCGCGACGCGGGTCGCCCGCCGGACGTTGGCGTCGACGCGCCGACGGTGCGCGAGCGTGTGGACGGTATCGGCGCGCACCGCGACGATCGTGTCGACCGGGCAGAACCACGCGGTCAGCGCCGGGCCGAGGCCCGCGGCGTCGACGACCGCGTCCACCGGCGGCGCACCGTCGGACTCGAGGGCCGCGCCGTCGAGCACCAGGTCGGCCCCGATCCGCCGCAGCAGGGGCCCGTCGGCGGGGCGGGCGATCGCGATCGTGGTGAGCCCGGCCGCGCTCGCGGCGGAGACGAGGAACCGGCCGAGCGCGCCCGCGGCGCCGGTGATGGCAACGGCGGTTCCGGGGCCGAGCTCGTCCACGATGGACGAGGCGGTGACCCCGTTGAGGGGGATCGCGGCGGCGGCGTCGGCGGCGAGGCCGAAGGGCAGCGGCGCCGCGTGGTCCGCGTCGACCGCGACGTACTCGGCGTAGCTGCCCGCGTGCGCGCCGGCGCCGGGGAGGGTGAGGGCGTTGACCACGGCCCCGACGGGCAGCCGCGGGCTCCGCGAGGCGACCACCTCGCCCGCGCACTCCATGCCGAGGACCAGCCCCGGCCCCAGATCGCCCGCGTACGCGCGCATGCGCCCGGTCCGGAAGCTGACGTCGACGGGGTTGACGCCGCAGTACCGGTTGCGCAGGACGACGCGGTCGGGGCCGTCGAGGGTCTTGACGTCGTCGAACGTGGTGAGGACCTCGGCGCCGCCGAAGTCGTGGACGCCGATGCAGCGGCCGGCGAAGTCCACCTACCCCAGCCTCTCGGGATCGAGCCGGTCGAGTACGGATCGCGCCGGGCCGCCGCCGTACTCGGCCGCGGACCGCGGCGCGGCCGAGATCTCGACGAGGAGCCGCTGCAGCGCGACGGCCTCGGGGTAGCGGGTGTACCGGCGGCCGAACCGGCCGTCGAGCAGGTCGAGCCAGAACCGGACGAGCTTCGCCGTGCCCGTGGGGCTCCCGCCGGCCGGCGGCGTGAAGTCCAGGGCGACCGGGGGGACGGTGCCGGCGGTGGACCAGTGCCGGACGCGGTCGAAGTCCCACGCCGGGTCGTCGAAGCGGATCTCGAAGTACTCCCGCTCCCCGCCGCGCCCGACCGCCGTGATGTCGAAGACCCGGGAGCGGCTCGGGTGGCCGAATCCGGCGTACCCGGTGACCACGGCGCCGCCCAGCTCGAAGGCCAGCTGCACCGTCTCGGGCAGCACGGTGGCCGCCGCGGCGTAGTCGGACTCCACGACGGCCGTGGACCGGAGGCGGACGTCGCGGGCGCTGCCGCCGAGGAGGTGGATCGCGAGGTCGAGCGGGTGGATCACCTCGGAGACGACGCCGACGGTGGGACGCGGGTCGTCGAATCTGTTCTTGGCCCAGGCGAAGTCGATCCGGACGATCCGCAGGCCCGCCGCGGCGACGCGGTTCCGCACATGGTCGACGGCCGCGGAGTAGCGCTCGATCGTGTTGAGCGCGAACCGGTCCCGCTCCGCCCACGCGGCCGCCCAGCCGGCCCCGACGTCCTGGTGCGGGGCGACGAGCGGCTTCTCGCTGACGACGAATCCCGGCGCGGCGCTGAGCAGATCCAGGATCGCGTCGTGCTGGTCGTCGTTGACGGCGTTGATGAGGAAGTCCGCGTCGCGCAGCGCTTCGGCCAGGTCGGTGGGGGCGAGCGCGGCGAGCCGGGCGGTGTCGCCGCGGCCGTGCTCGCGGACCTCGACCTCGGGCGCGCCGGCGAGCCGCGTCGCCGCGTGCAGCGCCTCACGCAACCGGGTGCCCTCGTAGCCGGTGCCGAACAGGTCCGCCCGGGTCATCGCAGGTCCTTCCGGAAGTGGGTCTCGCCGTCCTCGGCGTAACCCCTTCCCCGGTACAGCGCCTCCGCGGCCGGGGTCGACGCCAGCACGACGGTGCGCGCGCCCCGTCCCCGCAGCCATTCCTCCCCCGCCGCGGTCAGCCGCGCGGCGAGACCCCGGCCCCGCGCCGGCGGCGCGACGAACACGCCCTGGATCCAGCCCGTTCGACCGGTCGGGGCCGCGGGGCCCGCGAGGTGCCGGTCGACGATCGCCGTCAGCGTCCCCACCACGGCGCCGTCGACGACGGCCACCAGGGTGCGGGCGTCCGGGTTCGCACCCCGGAGCTCCTCGTCGAGCTGCGCCCGGTAGTGCGGGCGCCAGTCGTCGGCGCCCGTCGCCCAGGGCGCGCCCGGGTCCGAGGCGAACAGCTGCTCCCGCAACCGGACCGCGGCGTCCACGTCGCCCGCGGCGAGGGCGCGGACGGCGAGGAGGGTCGCGGCGGTCACTCGATCCCCAGGTCGCGGAAGACCGTTCCCAGCGCGGTCGCGAGGTGCTCGATGTGGTCGTACGTGTGCGCCGGGGTGACGTTGATCCGGAAGCGGCTGGTGCCCGCGGGCACGGTGGGCGGGTTGATCGGCTGGACGTAGATCCGATACTCGTCGAACAGCTTCCGCGCGGCGCGGGTGCACAGGAGCGCATCGCCGATCCGCACGGGGAGGATGTGCGTGGAGGAGGCGGACATCACCGTGATGCCGTGCGCCCGGAACCGCTGCCGCAGCAGCTCGGTCTTCGCCTGCAGATCTGCCCTCAGGTCCTCCGCCCCGCGGACGATCTCGACGCTTCGCCGCGCGGCCACGCAGGTCGCCGGCGGGAGCGCCGTGGTGAAGATGAAGCCCGGTGCGAAGGAGCGGATCGCGTCGATCAGCCAGTCCCGGCCCGCGATGAATCCGCCGATGACGCCGATCGACTTGGCGAGAGTGCCCTGCACGATGTCGATCTCGTCCAGCAGCCCCAGCGAGGCCGCGATGCCCCTGCCCTGCGGTCCGTACATCCCGATCGCGTGCACCTCGTCCAGGAACACCAGGGCGCCGTGCTCCTTGGCGGCGGCGACGAGCTCGGCGATCGGCGCGACGTCGCCGTCCATCGAGTACACGGACTCGAAGACGACCAGCTTCGGCACCCCCGGGTCGGCGGCGCGCAGCTGCTCGCGCAGGTGGTCGACGTCGTTGTGGCGGAAGACGTGCCGCGCGTTCCGGTTCCGCCGGACGCCCGCGATGATCGACGCGTGGTTGAGCTCGTCGCTGAAGATCTGCAGCTCCGGGTAGACCAGGCTGAGCGCCTCGATGGTGGCGTCGTTCGAGCCGTAGCCGGTGGGGAACACCAGCGCTCGCTCCGTGCCGAACCACTCCGCCAACACGGCCTCCAGCGCGATGGTCTCGCGGTTCGTGCCGCCGATGTTGCGGGATCCGCCGGCGCCCACGCCGTACTCGGCGAGCGCGGCCTGCGCCGCCGCGATGACCTCCGGATGCTGCGCCATCGCGAGGTAGTCGTTGCTGCACCAGACCACCACGTCGGGATCGCCCGACCCGTCGGCGCCGACCGCGGCGGCGGGGAAGGCACCTGCCCGGCGGTTGATGTTGGCGAACGTGCGGTACTCGCCGACGGCGCGCAGCCGGTCGAGCCTGCCGCGCGCGACGGATTCGTAGTGGTTCTGGGTCGCGAGGAGGGAAGAAGACACGCCGGTACTCACTTTCGTCGAAGTGGTGGAGCGAGGAGGGTGGCCGAGAGGGTGCTGCGGATCGCGACCGTCAGGCGACGGTGGCGGTCTGATCGACGCCGGCGCCGCGGGCGATGCGGAGCCGGACGAGTTGGAGGAGGAAGGCGAGGAGGAGCGGACAGGCCGCGAGGAGCGCGAGGGAGCCGCCGACGGTGCCGCCGGCCACGAGGGCGGCGCCCGCGGCGGACCCGATGGCCGATCCGAGGTAGTTCGCGGACGCGTTCGCGGCGACGGCCGTCGGCCCGTTCTCGCGGGCGGCCGCGAGCAGCGTGTGCTGCTGCGGCGCCAGCGAGGACCATCCCAGCGCGCCCCAGAGGAAGAGCCCGGCGGCGAGGACGACCGCGGCGGGCTCGAGGCCGATCACGAGGAGGACGAGCGCGAGCGTGGCGGTGATCGCGGCCGTGATCGCGAGGGTGTTCTTCAGCGCGTCGACGATCCGCCCGATGGCGAAGACGCCCACCGCGCCGCCGATCCCCCAGATCCAGATGGAGAGCGTGAGGTGCTCCGACAGCGACGAGGTGGAGAGCAGCGGGCTGATGTAGGTGTACAGGCCGAGCGAGCCGATCCCCGTGAACAGGGTGACCAGCACCGTGAGCAGCGTGGGCGTCGCGGTCAGGGAGCGCAGGCGCGCGGTCAGGCCCGGCGCCTCGATGCGCGGCAGGGGCTCACCGCCGCGGAACCGCACGCCCAGGAGCGCGAGAACGCCGAGCGCGGTGATGATCCCGATCGTCGCGCGCCAGTCGATGCGCTGCCCCACGAGCAGGCCCAGCGGTACGCCGAAGACGCTGCCCGTCGCCATCCCGGCCAGCACCAGGCTCAGGGCCCGGCCCCGCCGCTCGGGCGCGACGAGGTGCGCCGCGACCGCGGAGGACAGCGGCGAGTACACGCCGGCGGCGGCGCCGGCGATGACCCGCGCGACGATGAACACCGCGATCGTGGGCGCGAGGACGGTCAGCAGGTTGCCGGCGGCGAACACCGCCAGCGCGATGGTGAGGTTGCGGCCCGAGTCGCGCCCGGCGTGCCCCGCGAGCAGCGGGCCCGAGACGGCGTACGCCCCGGTGAAGGCGGTGACGCCGAGGCCGACCAGAGACTGCGTGGTGTGCAGGTCGTCCGCGATCGTGGGCAGCAGGCCCGCGATCACGTAGGCGTCGAGTCCCAGCGCAACGCTGCCGATGATGAACGGCCACAAAGCTCGTACCACGGGCTATCACTCCCCACGTCGTCGCCGATCCGGCGAATTCCCATTCCTGCGCTAACTACATAGGAGCCCGTACCCTCCGGCAACCGGTGGCGGCGGTTCGAGTCATCACTGCGCGCAACCTTGACGAGCCGACGTGATACGACTTCATGATCGGAAGACGGACGAAACGGATGAGGTGATGGCATGGCGGACGCCGTGGGAACGCCGTTCACGCTGGACGTGAACGGGCTGACGATCGCGGGCGACCGCTGGGCCGCGTCCGGGGACGCGGGGACGACCCTCGTGCTGCTGCACGGCGGCGGCCAGACCCGGCACTCGTGGGATCGCACGGCCGCGGCGCTCGCGCAGCGCGGGCACACCGTCATCACGCTCGACGCCCGCGGCCACGGCGACACCGCGTGGGCCGCGGACGGCGCGTACGCGCTGGGCGACTTCGTCGGGGACCTCCTGGGCGTGCTGCGCACGCTCGACGGTCCGCCGCCCGTGCTGATCGGGGCCTCGCTCGGCGGCATCACCAGCCTGTGCGCGGTGGGCGAGAACCCGGGAATCGCCTCCGCGCTGGTCCTGGTGGACGTCGTGGTGGACGCGGAGAAGAAGGGGATCGACCGGGTCACCGACTTCCTCGGGGCGCACACCGACGGATTCGCCACGCTCGACGAGGTCGCCGACGCCGTGGCCGCGTACAACCCGGCCCGCAAGCGCGGCCGCAACCTCGAGGGCCTGAAGAAGAACGTGCGGCAGCGCCCGGACGGCCGGTGGTACTGGCACTGGGACCCCGCCTTCATCCGCGGCGAGGACCGCAACGAGGCCCGCATCCAGGACAAGGGGCGGCTCGGCGCCGCGGCCGTGCACGTCACCGTCCCCACGCTCATCGTGCGCGGCGGCAAGTCCGACGTGGTGAGCGACGAGGGCGTGGCGAAGATGCTGGAGCGGGTCCCGCACGCCGAGGTCGCCGACGTCAGCGGCGCCGGGCACATGGTGGCGGGCGACGACAATCAGGTCTTCGCCGCCGCGATCGAGGACTTCCTCGACCGCCACGACCTCTGAGACCGCGCCGTACCGTCTCCGGGGGGCCTTCGGCCCGTCAGGCGCGCGAGGCGGGCTTCGACCGGAGCATCGCGGCATCTGCCGCGGCGATGGCGGCGCCGGTGTCCGAGTGCTCGGACACGCGGACGGCGCCGACCGTCGTGCTCACCTCGACCTCGGTGCCGGCGACCGTGATCGGCGCCCGCCCGACGGACTCCCGCAAGCGCTCGACGAACTCGTCCGGATCGGCGTCCGCCGCGCGGGAGACGATCACGAACTCGTCGCCGCCGACCCGGTAGACCGCGTCGTCCGGCCCCATCGCCGAATCGATGCGGCGGGCGACGCCGCGCAGCAGTTCATCGCCCGCGCCGTGCCCGAGCCCGTCGTTGAACCGTTTGAACCGATCCAGGTCGGCGTACGCCACCACGGTGACGGTCGCGGCCTGGTCCTCGTCCGCGAGCATCAGCTCGAGGGCGTGCCGGTTCGGCAGCCGGGTGATCGCGTCGGTGGTCGCGGTGCTGTGCAGGGTCCGGGCCGCCGACCGCAGCTCGAGGACGCTCATCGCGAGACCCGCCAGGTCGGCGAGTCCCTGGATCTGGCGATCGTCGAGTTCCCCCGGCTCGGGGCCGTAGATGCGGACCGTCCCCACCGGCAGCCGGTCCGCGGTGCAGATAGGGGCCGCCGCGAACAGGTGGATCGTGGGCTTGGCCAGATGCAGGAAGCGCTTCGCCTGGAAGCGCTCGTCGACCTGCGCATCCGGCGCGTACAGGACCTTGTCGTCCTCGATGGCGAGCGCGCAGAGGCTGTCCTCGCGCGAGGCGTGCACCGGCGGGGTGCCGTACGACGCGACCGTGTAGTGCCGGTCGAAGTCGAGGATGTTCACGGACCCGAACGGCACACCGCACAGCACCGCGGACAGTTCGGCGATCCGCTCCAGGTCGGGGATCGGCGGCGAGTCCATGATGCGCAGCGACTTCACCGCCGCGACGCGGTCGTGTTCCCGGGGGTGCAACAGGACGGTCACGGTTGCATCTCCTACTGAAACTCGGTTCGTCTTGCTATTCGAAACAGGATACGCGGTCCGGCACGCGGAAGAGCCGCATTGAGCCAGGCGAAGATTCAGTCACCGGGCGTCCGCGCCGGGGTCGCCCGACGTCCGTCGGCGGACCTCCGGCTCGAGGACGGCGCCCGGGTTCAGCAGCCCGGCGGGGTCCCACGCGTCTTTGACGCGCCGCATCAGGGCCACCTGTTCCGGGCCGCGCTGCCGCTCGAGCCAGGCGCGCTTCGCCCGGCCGACACCGTGTTCCGCGCTGACGGTGCCGCCGAGGGCCAGCACCTGCTCCAGCACCGCCGCCTCCAGCCGCTCGGCGAACTCCTCCGAGAATCCGCGCTCCGGCGCCGACGGGCCGGGCAGCAGGTTGACGTGCAGGTTGCCCTCGGCGAGGTGCCCGAACAGCACCGGCTCCATCGCGATGCCGGCGCTGTCGGCGACCTCGCGGACGGCGCGGACCACGGCCTCCCGCGCGGCGGCGAAGGCGGCGAGCGGCACTCCCACGTCGAGCTTCACCGGCACCCCGGCGGCGCCCACCGCCTCGGTGGTGCGGGAACGGTAGCGCCACAGCCTGGTTCGATCCTCCGGCCCGGCGACGGCGATCCGGTCGTCCGGGAGGAGCCCGGCGACGACTCCCGCCGCCTCGGGCGCACCGTCGAACTCCGCGAACACCCAGCAGCCGTCCGTCGGGAGCGGCGCGGGCGCGTCGAGGTGGGCGGCGACGCGGGCGACGGCGGCACCATCGGACCACTCCAGCGCGAGGAGCCCGGGCAGGCCCCGCAGCACGGGCACCGCCGCGACGGCCTCCTCCGGCGACGGGAAGGCGAGCGCGAGCACCGTCCGCGCGCGGGGCGCGGGGTCGAGGCGCCAGGTGACGTCGGTGATGACGGCGAGGGTGCCCTCGGACCCGACGAGCTGGCCGACGAGGTCGTAGCCGGTGTTGTCCTTGACGGGCGGACGGCGGCGGTCGAGGACGGCACCGTCGGGCAGGACGGCCCGCAGCCCGGCGATGCGGGCCCGCGCCGAGCCGTAGCGGAGCACTTCCGCTCCCCCGGCGTTGGTGGCGGCCGCGCCGCCGACGGTCGCCGACTCTCCCGACGCGAGCGAGAGGCCGCAGGTCAGGCCGCGCGCGGCGGCGAAGGACTCCAACGCTGCGAGGGTGACGCCCGCGCCGGCGACGACGGCACCGTCGGACACCTCGCCGATCGCGTCGAGCCCGCGCAGCGACAGTACGACGGCGCCGGCGGGCGGCACCGCCCCGGCGACGAGCCCGGTGTTGCCGCCCTGCGGGACCACCGGCACGCCCGCGGCGGCGCACGCCCACACGACGGCGGAGACCGCCTCGGCGGTGCGCGGGCGCGCGACGATCGCGGGCCCGCCGCGCCACCGGCCGGTCCAGTCGGCGACGTACCCGGCGACGGCGTCCGCGTCGGTGAGCACGGAGCAGTCCGCGATCGCCCGCAACGCCCCGCTGAGGTCCATCAGGGCTTCGACATCGACTTCTGGTCGTCGGTGAGCGGCGGCGGGACGTCCATGCGGCACATCCGCAGCGTGTACTCGGGCACCCGGTCGATGCGCAGTTTCATGTTCGCGAGCGAGAGCTTGACGTTCCGCTTGAACAGGTCGAAGGTGAGCGGCGCGGAGTACGAGTCCTGCAGCTGCTGGATCTGCGGGCAGGTCAGCGCGACGCGCGACTGATTCACCCAGTCCGGGTCGATGAACGGCGGCAGCGCCGGCTTCTTCGGGTAGGCCTTCGCCTCGGCGACGGCCCAGTCCGGGAACATCTCCTTGTCGTGCCCGATGCGGCCGTCCTCGAGCCGCGCGGTGTGCGAGGCCATCGGCCAGGCGAGGCCGATCTGATCCCACACGCGCACGTCGAGCGGCAGGTTCATGCCGGTCATGCCCAGGTTGGTGAAGAAGACGGTCTGCCGCAGCGGCACGTCGTCGGGTCGCGGGTAGGGCAGCGGATCGATGAACCACCAGTCGTAGTCGAACGACGGCAGGTAGACGCCGCCGCGCGGGGTCGCGCGCAGGATCTCCTGCAGCGACGTCATGCGCGGGTAGTCGAGGTAGTCGTCCGCGGTGAGCGGGTGCGCGTGGCCCGTCTGCAGCGAGTAGAAGGCCCGCTCGTCGACGATGCCGCTGGTGCCGATCGCGGTGCCGTCGGGCTGGCCGCGGAAGGTGGTGGCGTGCAGGGCCCAGCCGAGGACCAGCACCCACAGCACGGCCGCGACCGCGGCGCCGGCGGTGCCGGTGGCGAGGCGGGCGATGCCGCGGACCGTCGAATCCTCGGGGCGGCGGGACGGTATCCGCAGCGGGATCACCATGACCGGCAGGAGCAGCAGGAACAGCGGCGCGAGCAGCACGCGGCCCGACATGAAGTCGCCGCCCTGGCGCAGCCAATACAGCGTCTCGATGAGGCCGCCGAGGAACATCACGGCTACGATCACCGCGGGTCGCTGCAGGTGATCGCGCAGGCCGCGGACGCCGCCGCGCGGCAGCCGGAAGCGGCCGGTCAGCGGGGTGCGGGCGCCGCGCGCTGGCAGCAGGATGATCGGCATCGCGATCGCCAGCGCCAGCACCGGCAGCCACAGCGAGTACGGCTCGACCAGGTTCATCAGGTAGGCGAAGCCCTGGCCCCACTTCGAGCCGCTGGCGTCCTTGGCGACGGCCGTGTTGGGCACGGGCAGGCCGTAGTAGCCCATCCGGAAGATCTGGTACCCGACGGGCAGCAGGCCGGCGGCGGCGGTCAGCGCGAGCCGCAGCTTCAGCCCAACGGGGGCGAGGAACATGACGATGAGGACGAGGCCGCCGACGACCGCCATCTCGGGCCGCACCAGCCAGGACAGGCCGGCGACGAAGGCCGTCGCGCACGTGAGGATCCAGTAGCGGACCTGCTCGCGCCGCTCGACGGGCGCGCGGTCGGCCTGCGACCAGCAGATCGCGAGGTACCACAGCAGCGCCACCCAGAAGATGGTCAGCGAGACCTCGAGGCCGGAGGTCGCGAAGTCTCGGGCCGGGGGCAGCGCCATGTAGACGAGGCCGCCGGCGGGCAGGAGCAGCAGGCCGGAGCCGCGCAGCCGCGCCCAGCCCGGGCCGCCGCGGTACAGGCGGGCCGTGCCGAGCATGGCCAGGGGGATCGCGGCGACGGACAGCACCAGCGCGACGGTGAGCACCACGTACTCGGTCTGCACGCCGCTGATCCAGGAGAAGAACCAGATGAGGTACGTCCAGGCGGCGGAGGTGTTGACCTCGACGCGCTCGCCCGCGTTGAAGACGGGGCCGTTGCCGGCCAGCAGGTTCCGGACGGTGCGCAGCACGATGAGGCCGTCGTCGGCGATCCACCGGCGCTGCCAGGCGCCGTAGCCGAACAGGACCGCGCACGCCGCCACACCGAGCCAGAAGCTGACTCGGGGTGCGGAGAAGGTCGACGGGGCCGTGCCGGCGGACTCGCCGGCCTCGGCGTCAGGCGAAGTAGACCGCGGCAACGACTGTTCCGATCCACGCGATCGCGAGCACCTGCAGCACGCGATCACCCAGGGCGATCTCCTCCGGCTCGCCCGCCTCGCCGCCGTCGACGTCGACGGCGTAGCGCAGGATCGCGACGGTGAAGGGCACCATCGACAGGGCGTACCAGATGTTGTCCGGGTGCTTCGTCGTGTCGAAGGCCCACATGCCGTAGCAGAGGACGACGGCCGTGGCCGCCAGCGTCCAGACGAACCGCAGGTACGAGGTGGTGTAGTACTCCAGCGACTTGCGGATCTTCGCGCCGGTGCGCTCGGCGAGCTGCAGCTCCGCGTACCGCTTGCCCGCGGCCATGAACAGCGAGCCGAAGGCCATCACCAGCAGGAACCACTGCGACAGGCCCTTGGGCAGCTCCGCGGCCACGCCACCGGCGACGGCGCGCAGCAGGAAACCCGAGCTCACGATGCAGATGTCGATCACGGCCTGGTGCTTGAGACCGAAGCAGTAGCCCAGCTGGATCACGATGTACGCCGCGATCACGATCGCCAGTTCCTTGTTCGCGAGCAGCGAGACCCCGATGGCCGCGGCCCCGAACAGGAACGACAGCACGTAGGCCAGGTTCACCGGCACCACGCCGGCGGCGATCGGGCGGTAGCGCTTGGTGGGGTGCTGGCGGTCGGCCTCGACGTCGAGGGCGTCGTTGATCAGGTAGATCGACGACGCGGCCAGGCAGAACGCGACGAACGCGATGCCGACGTTCCCGAAGTTGACGAACTCCAGCTGGTCGCGCCCGGCGGCCAGCGGGGCCACCACGACGAGGACGTTCTTGACCCACTGCCGGGGCCGGATCGCCTTGATCAGTCCGGTGGCGAGGTTCGACGGTGCCTTCGGCTCGCCGTGCTCGATCGGCTCCTCGCTCATCAACCCTGCTTCCCATTGTTCCGGCACGCCGCGCGGCGCGTCCACAGTCTCTCACCCTCGATCGCGGCCAACGCGGTCGCCGCTCCGATCGCGGCGCCGGCGGCGACGTCCGTCGGGTAGTGCACGCCCAGCACCATGCGGGAGGTGAGCATCGGCGGCACCACCGCGGCGGGCGCCAGCACGGCGCCGCCCGGGACGCCGGACGCGCGGCCCAGCAGGATCGCGCCGGCCGTCGAGCTGGTGGCGTGCGACGACGGGAAGCTGAGCTTGCTCGGGGTGCCGACGCCGACCGTGATGTACGGGTGGTCGGGGCGCTTGCGGCGCACGATCCGCTTGATCACGACGGACGCCGCGTGCGCGACGAACGCGCCGACGCCCGCGGTGACGTACTCCTTGCGGCGCTTCGGCTGCAGCACCGCGCCGAGCGCGGCGAGGCCGAGCCAGCCGAGGGAGTGCTCGCCGAAGTGGCTGAGGCCGCGGGCCGCGGGCAGCACGCCGGGGCGGCCGGCCAGCTGCGCCTGGACGCCGACGAGGATCATCTCCTCGGGGCTCAGGGCCTGCTCCGGGGCGTTGCTCACTTGCTCTCCTCGATCTCGTTCCGCTCCGCTTCCCGCGCCGCGGGCTCGAAGATCTCGGACCACGCCTCGCGGCTGGTCAGGTCGGTGTACGCGGCGCGGTAGCGCTGCTGCATCTCGGCGAACCGGCGGTCCACCTCGCGGTGCACGGCCAGGCTCTCGCGCATGAGCGCGAACATCTTGTCCCGGTCGCGCTGGCGGTAGACCACGCCGCGGCCGTCGGCCGTGGTGACGGTGACCCCGTCGACCCGGCCCAGGCTGAACCAGCGCGCCTCGAGCGGCGGGTAGTTGGCCTGCGGCACCTCGTGGTTGTGCGGATCAGCAGGACGCAGGTTGTTGCGCACGGCCTTGACCAGCGTCGACACCTTGGTGACGGGGTTCAGCGGGATCCGCGTGCCGAACGCCGTGGCCTGGCCGCTGGTGCGCGGCAGCTCGGTGGCGCTGGGCAGCACGACGGCGTCCGGGTACTCCTTGCGCATCGCGGCGATCTTCGGCAGCGCGGTGGGCAGCAGCTCGTAGAGCGCCTCGGGGCCGCGGAGGAAGTCGCGCATGGCCTCGATCTGGATCGCGACCGTCGAGTACTCGAGGCACAGCAGGTGCTTCATGAGCGCCTTGATCGAGCTCTTGATGATGCCGCGGTGATCGCCCTCGTGGTGGATCGACGCGACGACGAGCCGGTTGCGCAGGTGGAAGTAGGCCTGCCAGTCGATGGCGTCGTCCTTGTCGGACCAGGCCATGTGCCAGATCGCGATGCCGGGCACCGTCGCCGTCGGGTAGCCGGCGCGGGCGGCGCGCAGGCCGTAGTCCCAGTCGTCCCACTTGATGAACAGCGGCAGCGGCAGCCCGATCTCCTCGGCGGCGACGCGCGGGATGAGGCACATCCACCAGCCGTTGCCGTCGACGTCGATGCGCCGGTGCAGGTTCTTGCTGTTCTCCTTGTCGGAGAGCGGGTACTCGGCGAAGTCGTGGTCGTACTCGACGAACGGCGCCGCGGTCCACATGAAGGCGTTGCGGTCGATGACCTCGCCCATGCAGTGCAGGTGGCTGCGGTCCTGCAGGTTGAGCATCTGCCCGCCGACCAGCATCGGCTTCTTCGCGAACCGCGCGAACTGCAGCGCGCGCAGGATCGAGTCCGGCTCGATCGCGATGTCGTCGTCCATGTACAGCACGTACGGGCTGTCGGTGAGGCGCAGCGCCTCGTACATGATGCGGCCGTAGCCGCCGGAGCCGCCGAGGTTGCCCTGCTCGAAGCGGCGGTACCGCTCGCCCAGCGGGGCGATCGCGGCCGCGTAGTCCGGGTGGTCGATGACCTTCTTGTTGCCCTGGTCGGGCATGAGCACGGCGTCGATCACGCCGTCGACCAGCGGATCGCTGGTCAGCGCGGCGATCGCGGCGACGGCGTCGTCGGGCCGGTTGAAGGTGGGGATGCCGACGGTGACGCGCTTGTCCGGCAGGCCCTCCTCGCCGATCGTCGCGTACCAGCCGGCGGAGATGATCTCGGTGTCGCTGTCCGCGGTCACGTCGAACCAGATCCAGCCGCCGTCCTCGAACGGGCCGAGGTCGGTGGCGAACTCGGCGACGCCGTAACCGGTGGCGTCGGTCTGGACCAGGTCGCCGCCCAGGGCGATGCGCGCACCGTCGACCTTGGAGCGGTAGAGGTCGACGCGGGCCGTGCCCTTGAGCTCGATCCGCAGCACCACGTCCTTCAGGACGGTCCAGCGGCGCCAGTACGACGCCGGGAAGGCGTTGAAGTAGGTGGCGAAGCTGACCTCGGACTCGCCGGCGACGTTGAGCGACGTGCGGGTGGGGGCGTGCGAGCGGCGCGAGTTGGTCTCGGCCTCCTCGAGGTACAGCGAGCGCACGTCGAGCGGCTCACCCGGGCGCGGCAGGATGACGCGCTGCAGAAGGGTCTTGGCGCTGGTCACTCAGGCCTCCTCGGTGAGCGCGGCACCGGTTTCGAGATGCGGGCGCAGGGTGTTGTCGAACATCGACAGCGCGCTGGCGATCGCCATGTGCATGTCGAGGTACTGGTAGGTGCCGAGACGGCCGCCGAACAGGACCTTCCGCTCCGCGGCCTCGGTCTTGGCGAGCGCCCGGTAGGCCGCGAGCATCTCGCGGTCCGACGGGGTGTTGATCGGGTAGTAGGGCTCGTCGTCGTCGTTGGCGAAGCGGCCGAACTCGCGCATGATGACCGTCTTATCGGTCGGGTACGTCGTGCGCTCGGGGTGGAAGTGGCGGAACTCGTGGATGCGCGTGTACTGCACGTCGGCGTCGTTGTAGTTCATCACCGGGGTGCCCTGGAAGTCGCCGACCGGGAGGACCTCGGTCTCGAAGTCCAGGGTGCGCCAGCCGAGGCGGCCGGCGGAGTAGTCGAAGTAGCGGTCCAGCGGGCCGGTGTAGACGATCGGCGCGTCCGGGGAGGCGGCGACGACGGCGTCGCGCACGTCGAACCAGTCGGTGTCGAGCCGCACGTCGATGAGGTCCGAGGCGGCCATGTTCTCGAGCCAGGCGGTGTACCCGTCGACGGGCAGGCCCTCGTGGGTGTCGTTGAAGTACCGGTTGTCGAAGTTGTAGCGCACCGGCAGGCGGGTGATGTTGCCGGCGGGCAGGTTCTTCGGGTCGGTCTCCCACTGCTTGGCCGTGTAGTGCTTGATGAACGCCTCGTAGAGGGGGCGGCCGACCAGGGAGATCGCCTTCTCCTCGAAGTTCGCGGCGTCCTTGGAGTCGAACTCGGCGGCCTGCTCCTGGATCAGCGCCTTCGCCTCGTCGGGCGTGAAGTAGCGGCCGAAGAACTGGCTGACGAGCCCGAGCCCCATCGGGAACTGGTAGGCCTGGCCCTTGTGCATCGCGAAGACGCGGTGCTGGTAGCCGGTGAAGTCGGTGAACTTGTTGACGTACTCCCACACCCGCTCGTTGGAGGTGTGGAAGAGGTGCGCACCGTACTTGTGGATCTCGATGCCGGTCTCCGGCTCGGCCTCCGAGTAGGCGTTGCCGCCCAGGTGCGGGCGGCGCTCGATGATCAGCACCCGCTTTCCCAGCTCAGCGGCCGTGCGCTCGGCGACGGTCAGGCCGAAGAAGCCGGAGCCGACCACGATCAGGTCATAGGACTGGGGAGAAGAGGTTGCCACGGACGTTCAGGGTACCGGCCGGGCGGCGTGGATGACGCCACCCGGCCCGGGCCTGTGACTAAGCCGCTGCGCCCGGCACCGTCGGGACGGCCAGCGGGGTCGATCCCGCCGGCGCCGCGGGTGCCGCCGGAGCGGCGGGTGCGGTGGTCGCGGCGGCCGCGGGAGCGGACGGGACGGCCGGTGCCGCCGGGGCGGCGGGCGCCGCCGGGGTGCTCGCGCCCGGGGTGGCGGCGGCGGCCGTGTCGCCCGGGGTGACGGGCACCGCGGGGACGCCCGTCGGGGTGTCGCCCGGGGTCGGGTTGATGCCGACCACGTCGCCCCAGCCCGGGATCAGGTTGAGCAGCGGGAGCGGCGGCAGGCTCGGCGCGCCGCCCGCGGCGAAGGCCGTCGCCCAGTTGAGCAGGGTCGCGGGCGCGGAGACGCCCGACGGGACCACCTGGGCGCCGTTCGCCTTCGAGTAGTAGATGGTGCCGTTCTGGTACGACTGCAGCATCGAGCCGTCGGGGAAGGCGATCGGGTTCGCGACGGCGCGGCCGAGCGTGCCCTTCTCCCCGCCGGCGGCGGCGTACGCGGCCTCGACCGCGGCCTTGCCGGTCACGGCCTGCACCACGGGCGCCACGGCGGAGGCGGCGGGCGGCGCGGGGATGCCGGGGATCGCGGGCGCGGCCGGCGCGGTGGGCGCAGCGGCGACCGTCGGGACCGCGGGGGCGGCGGCTGCCGGGGCGGCGCCGGGCACCGTCGGGACGGCGGGGGCGGCCGGGGCCGCGGCGACGGCACCCGCCGAGGCGGTGGGCGTGGTCGCACCCACCGGCGCGGACTGCGCCGCGTTGGGGGCGGTCGGGACCGGGTTGAACGGGTCGACGGGGGCGGCCACGATCGGCTGGTCCACCACGCGCCCGGGGACCGGGGCCTGGTTCGCCGTCGACGGTGCGGTGGCCGCGCCGGGCGTGCTCGGGGCGCCGGGCGCGGGGGCCGCGGCCGGGGCCTGGCCGTCGATGGTGAACCAGTCCGAGCGCAGGCCCAGCTTCTTACGGACCTCGTCGCCCTTCGCGGTGACGGTACGGTTCGCGCCGACGATCTCGACGGCCTCGACGCGGCCGGCCTGCGCCGACTGCGTCTTGACCACGCGGATGGACTTGAACGCGCCGACGCCGAACTCCTGCGCGATCTTCGCGGTGGGGACCTTCTGGGTCCAGTTCTTGAACGGGGAGACGACGTCGCCGTCGTCCTTGACCGCCGTGAAGTCGCCGCCCGCGGTGAAGCCGCCGGTGGAGCTGGAGAACTCCGTCGAGACGGCGTAGCCGTTCTTGGCCATGACGAGGCCGGCGGTGCTCGCGACGGCCTTGTCGGTGCGCGGGTCCTCCTTGCCGGCGCCGCCGTAGACCTGCGAGTCCTGGGTGTCGTTGTAGCGGTCGCCGCGCTTGGCGCCCTCGGCCAGCGCGTACGAGCGGGCCGCGATGGCCTGGGCGCGCAGGGCCTCGTAGCCGCCCTGGTCCGCCCACTCGACCTTGCTCTCGACGGGGACCACGCCGCGGACGTAGTCCTCGATGGTGACCACGTTGAAGACCTTGCCGTCCTTCGCCGCGATCGCGCCTCGGTAGGTGGCGTTCGTGCCGCAGAACTTCAGCAGCTCGCCGACGGGGCGGTTCGCCTCGGCGTTGAGCGGGGCGATGGTGGCGTCGTCGCCCGCGGGGATCGTCTTGACGACGGGGCCGCCGCAGCCGGTGGTGATGACGGCGTTGCCGCCCTCGAGCCGCACGGCCTGGCCGGGCGCGACGGGCTGGTCGCCGATCTTCGCGCCCGCCGGGGCCAGCACGTTCGCGGCCTTCTGGGTGGTGAGCTGCACGCGGACGGGCAGATTGGTATCGGCACGGGAGAGCTGCGAGCCGCCGTAGTAGTGGGCGACGATCTGCTCGGCCTTCCAGCCGGACTTCGCGTAGCCGAAGGCACCCCACTGGCCGAGGCCGCGGCCATGGCCGTTGCCCTGTCCGGTGAAGGTCACGTCGCTGCCGGCGGCCAGCGCGGGGTCGCCGACGATGTTGGTGGTGCTGAGCAGCGCGGCGGCGCCGCCCACGGCCAGGGCCGGGAGCAGTGCGAGCGCGACGGTACGCCGTCCGCGGCGGCGACGAGGTCCGCCGTCGATCCACACGGGCATGGCTTCTCCTTAGCTCGACGCAGGTGAGCCGTGCCCGGGAACGGCAAAGCTCAACGTGAGGTCGAGACTAACACCATCTGCAACATTCGTCACGTGAGCAACATTTGTCACATCGGTCACAGGAGGGGGCTGCGTGGCGCGGAGCAGTCCGCGGGGAGCGATGCGTCGCGCGCATCGACCGATCGAGCAATCAGGTCATCTACCTGCGCAAACGGAGGGTATGCGTGGCGCGCATACCCACCGCGAACGACTACAGGGCTCCACCCGGCCAGGGCACGCGCCCACGCCGCACGGTCGCACGAGCTAGAACCAGCGCTCCAGCACCCGGGCGACGCCGTCGTCGAGGTTCGTCGCGGTCACGGTGTTCGCGGCGCCGCGGGCCAGTGGGTGGGCGTTGCCCATGGCGACGCCCATGCTCGCCCAGCGCAGCATGGCGGCGTCGTTGGGCATGTCGCCGAACGCCGCGGTGCGGAGCTCGCCGGTGAGGCCGAGGTGCTCGATCGCCAGCTGGATCCCGGTGGCCTTGGTGACGCCCGGGACGTGGAACTCGATGAGCCCGTTGTTCGTGGCGTAGGTGACGTCGGCGAGGCCCTCCAGGTGCGGGGCGACGCGGGCGTGCATCTCGTCGGAGGTCATCCCCGGCTGCCGGACCAGCAGCTTCACGGCGGGGTGCGCGAGCACCTCGGCGTCGGCGGCGGTCACGGTGTCGGGCTCGAGCCAGGCGTGCTGGTAGCCGGTCGACGCGGCGAACCGCGGCGTCGCGGAGTCGTGCTCGCCCTGCGCCACCCGCTCGGCGGCGAAGCCGGCGCCCGGCAGGTGCCGGTAGACCAGCTCGGCGACGGTCTGCAGCAGCTCCGGCGACATCAGCGCCGCCGAGACCACGCGCCCTGAGCCGGTGTCGTAGAGCACCGCGCCGTTCGCGCACACCGCGAGCGGCGCGAAGTCGAGCTGCTCCGCGATGGGGTCGACGGCCCGCGGCGGGCGGCCGGTGGCCAGCACGAAGTGGCCGCCGGCGTCCCGGACCGCGTTCACGGCGACGTGGGTCCGCAGCGTCAGGCGCTCGTGATCGTCGACGAGCGTGCCGTCGACGTCGCTCGCGACGAGGATCGGCGCGGCGCCGAGCGTGTCGAGCCCCGGCGCAGTCGGTGACACCTCAGGCACCGTCGGCCTGACGTTCCTCCCGGGCGCGACGGCGCTCGTCGAGGTCGGCGGCGTCCATGGCGTCGGCCTCCTCCAGCGTGGGCGCGGTGCCGCCGAGGCGCGCGGGCACCCAGGGCTCGCCCTGCGGGTGCGGGCCGTAGAGGTCCTGCAACTGCAGCAGCATGGCCTGCATCGACTCCTTGAGCCGCGCGGTCAGCTCGTCGGGCGGCCCGACGGGGTCGAGCGGATCGCACACGCCGATGACGATGCGGAACTTGTTCCGGCCGAGCTGCTTGGGCAGGCCCTTGGTCCACACCTGTTGCGCGCCCCACACCACGACGGGGACGATCGGCACGTTCGCCTCGATCGCCATGCGCGCGGCGCCGGACTTGAAGCCCTTGAGCTCGAAGCTGCGGCTGTGCGTCGCCTCCGGATAGACGCCGACGAGCTCGCCGCTCTTCAGCGCGTCCACCGCGGCCTGGTAGGCGGTCGCCCCGGCCTCGCGGTCGACGGGGATGTGCCGCAGCGCGCGCATGATGGGGCCGGTCTTGGAGTTGTCGAAGACCTCCTGCTTCGCCATGAACCGCACCTTGCGGTGGCCGGCCTCGTCGGCGGGCTTCCCGGCGAACGGGAAGTCCAGGTAGCCGGTGTGATTGATGGCGACCACGGCACCGCCCGTGCGGGGGAACTTATGGAAGTCCACCTCGGTGAACTTGATGCCCTGATAGGCCCACATGCCGCGGGCCACCTTGATGATCGTTCCGTAGACGGGTTCCACACCGTCAGCGTAGCCGCGCGGTCGTCTCCACGGTGTGTCAGCCGGTACGCCGAGCGCCCATTACGCTGTAGCGGTAACGAACACAGGCGAAAGGCTCCACAGTGCAGGTCACCAGCGTCGGGCACGCGGGTTTCCACGTCTCCACCGCCGCAGGCACCATCCTGTGCG
The DNA here is from genome assembly GCF_049844855.1 of Tsukamurella sp. DT100. Lineage (NCBI taxonomy): Bacteria > Bacillati > Actinomycetota > Actinomycetes > Mycobacteriales > Tsukamurellaceae > Tsukamurella > Tsukamurella sp. DT100. The sequence goes on along the minus strand of NZ_JBNCLV010000002.1, from coordinate 176,961 downwards.
ATCCGTGGGTCAACCCCGCGTACTTCGGGTCGTGGTTCCCCTTCCCGGACAACACGCAGCTGGACTGGAAGGCCCTGGGTGACGTCGACTACCTCTACGTCTCCCACCTGCACCGCGATCACTTCGATGCGCGCAACCTCGCCGAGAACGTGAGCAAGGACGCCACCGTCCTGCTGCCCGACTACCCCGTGCCGGACCTGCGGCGTGAGCTGGAGAAGCTGGGCTTCACGAAGTTCTTCGAGACGCAGGACTCGGTGAAGCACACGCTCAGCGGCCCCAAGGGCGAGCTCGACGTGATGATCATCGCCCTGCGCGCCCCCGCGGACGGCCCCATCGGCGACTCGGGCCTCGTCGTCTCCGACGGCGAGACGGTGCTGTTCAACATGAACGACGCCCGCCCCGTCGACATGGAGGTGCTCGACGAGTTCGGCGGCATCGACGTGCACCTGCTGCAGTACTCGGGCGCCATCTGGTACCCCATGGTCTACGACATGCCGAAGGGCTCCAAGCGCCGCTTCGCCGAGCAGAAGCGCCAGCGCGGCATGGATCGCGCCCGCAGCTACGTCGACCAGGTCGCCGGCACCTGGGTCGTGCCGTCGGCGGGCCCGCCCGCCTTCCTCGATCCCGAGCTGCGCTACCTCAACGACGAGGGCCGCGTGGACCGCGAGACGATCGGCGGCGACCCGTCGAGCATCTTCCCGGACCAGATCACCTTCCTGGAGCAGATGCGGGAGAACGGGAACGACGGGGGCCTGCTGTTCATCCCCGGCACCGTCGGCGACTTCCGGGGCAAGGAACTCGTTTCGCTCACGCACCCGGTCTCCGAGGCCGAGGTGATGGACATCTTCGAGAACAAGACCGCGTACCTCGACGCCTTCGCGGCGCGCCAGGCGCCGGTCCTGGAGGCCGAGAAGGCGACCTGGGCGGCCGACGACGGCGTGCCGCTGCTCGGCGCCCTCAAGACCAAGTTCGAACCGATCATGCAGGCGTCCGCGCTGATCAGCGACGGGATCGGCTACGCGGTCGGGCTGGAGATGGCCTCGCCCGACGGTGCCGTCGAGACCGTGGTGCTCGACTTCCCGAACCGCACGGTCCGCGGCCCCGAGGAGGGCGACGGCAAGTACCGGTACGGCTTCCGGATCGCCGCCGAGCTCGTCCGCACCGTGCTCCGCGACGACGAGCCCGACTGGGTGAACACGATCTTCCTGTCGACGCGGTTCACCACGTGGCGCATCGGCGGCTACAACGAGTTCCTCTACACCTTCTTCAAGTGCCTCACCGACGAGCGGATCGCGTACGCGGACGGCTGGTTCTCCGAGGCGCACGACGACACCGCGTCGACGGAGCTCGACGGCTGGGAGGTGCAGCGCCGCTGCCCGCACCTCAAGGCCGACCTGTCGAAGTTCGGCGTCGTCGACGGCGGCAAGCTGACCTGCAACCTGCACGGCTGGCAGTGGGACCTCGAGTCCGGCCGCTGCCTGACCTCCAGCGGGCACGAGCTGCGCGCGAAGAAGCTGACATGAGCGGGCCGCGGCGTCCGCGCAACAACCGGCAGCGCGTCGAGGACTACTACGGCGTGCACGACACGGGCATGGGCTCGCGCCCGGCGCCCGCCGCACCGCCCGCTCCCCCGACGGTGCCGCCCGCCGGTCCCCCGCCGCAGGGCCCGCCCCAGGGGCAGGCTGCCCCGGGCCAGCCGCCGCAGGCGCCCCGCCGGCCGCGCGTGATCCCGCCGCCCGAGGTGCAGGTCGCCGCCAAGGAGGCGGCCCGCGCCGCCGCGGGCGCGCCGCCGTCCGCACCGGGCACGCCGGGCGCCGGTCCGGCACCGTCGGATCCGCTGGCCGGCCTCGCGTCGCCGTCGTTCTCGCAGGCCGACAACCCGGCGCCCGAAGCGCCGCGCACCAAGCCCGACCCCCTGACGGACCCGCTGACCTCGGAGACCTTCCAGGGCGTGCAGCCCGCGTCGGACACCTACGAGGCGGGCGTGGTCGGCGGCTTCGGCTACAGCGCGTCGACGGGGCCGCAGACGGCGTCGAACACGTCCGCGACCGCCTTCGACGGCAGCTTCGACCAGTTCGCGCCGCCGCGCTTCGAGCCCCGCGCCGAGGGACGCACGGAGGACCTCTGGGCCGATCCCGCGCCGCAGTCCGCGCACGAGGACGGCGAGACCCTCGAGGCGACGTTCGAGGCGCACCCCGAGTCCGAGACCCTCGACGAGCCCGACGAGTCGTACATCGACGTCGAGGTGGTGGACGTCGAGGTGGACGCGGCGCACACCGCAGAGCCCGAGGAGCCCGCCGGGACCGAGGCGCCCGCGGTGGCCGACGAGGCGGAGTCGCACGAGGACGAGGTGCATCACGCCGAGTTCGTCGACCACGAGGCCGAGCCGGCCGACGCCGCGGCGGAGCCTGTCGAATCCGAGGCGACAGAGCCCAGCGAGCCCGAGGCGGCGGAGTCCGGCGACGGCGCGAGCACCAGCGCCGAGTCGGCGTCGTTCGGCGACGATCCGGCCGCGGAGTCCGAGACGTCCGAGGGCACCGGCGAGACCGAGGAGTCCGCGGGGACGGAAGAACCCGCACCCGCGAAGGAGCCGGTTCGCCCGACGTTCGCGGAACCGCTCGCGATCGATCCGTTCCCGTACACGCAGATCGATGAGACCTACGTCGACTCCGAGACGCTGCAGAATCTGCAGAACCGCCAGGCACCGCACGAGCCGAAGGACCCCGGTGACATGACCGAATTCAACGAGTCCCTGAACGAAGCCATGACCATCGACGGCGCGCTGGGCGTCGCCCTGGTCGATGCGAGCAGCGGCATGGCGCTCGCGACCGCCGGCGATCCCGCGGAGTTCAACCTCGAGGTCGCGGCGGCGGGCAATTCGGCGCTGGTGCAGGCGATGAGCCGCACGCTGGGCGATCTGGACCTCGACGACCACATCGAGGACATCCTCATCACCCTCGGCACGCAGTACCAGATCGTGCGCCCGATCAACCAGGGCACCGACGACCTGTTCCTGTACCTGGTGCTGGACCGCTCGCGCGCCAACCTCGCGATGGCCCGTTTCCGCCTCACCAAGCTCGCGGAGCAGATCGAGGTCTGACGGCCCCGGCGGCCGATTCCTCGCAGCACCGCCACCCCTTGCATGCGCGGTAACGTAGCGCCAATGCACGATGGTTCAGGCGAGGTCGCGCGATCCCGGTGGGCGCGACCACCGGGATGGGCGCTCGCCGCGTTCACCGCGCTCGTCGGCGGCGTCTGGATCTACGCCGAGAGCAAGCTGGGCGGCGACATGTTCCTCGGGTTCGCGGTGCTCCTCGGCATCGCGATCGCCGGCCTGACGTGGTTCGTCCGCACGGTGCTCGCGCTGTCACATCGCCGGGCATGGAGTCCGATGTTCCTCGTCGCGCCGCTGATCGGCGCGGTGACGGTCGCGACGGTCTGGCTCGGCGTCCCGTTCCAGGCGCGCTGGGCCCTCGCGCGACCGGCCTTCGAACGCGCGGCCCAGGCGACCCTGTCGGGCGAGCTCCCCCAGCACGACCGCAGGCGTATCGGTGGATTCGAGGTCAGCCCGTCGATCACCGACGGGACGGTCCGCTTCATGATGTGGGGCTCCGGCGGACTCATGGACATCCACTACCTCGTGTACGCACCCGACGGGACGACGGTCCGCGCCCACGGCGAGCACCCCGACCGCAACACCGTTGAACACATCGACGGGCCGTGGTGGCACGTGATGGAGATCTTCTAGCGCCGCGATCGGGGACACCCTTCGCGTCGTACCCTGCGTCGGCCATGATCTTCGGCAACCAGGTGTTGAGACCGTAGGTCTGCAGCAGCCCGGCGGAGCTCGTGAGCCCAGTTGCGCGCGACTCTCGGATTCTGTCCATCACGGACAGCGTGTCCGTAGCGGACAGGATCCGAGAGTCGGGCCCGGAGCATCTACGCCCAGCGGCCCGCGAGGTCGTGGTCGTGGCACGGAACGACCGTGACGTCGTCGGGCAACGCCATGAGGCGCATCATCGTCTCGAAGGTCGCGTCGCGGTCGACATCGACGAGCAGCCCCGGAAAGGCCGCCTTCTGCGCGCCGTGCGCCAGTTGCTCGGAGTGCCAGACCGCGTCGCCGGCCATGAGCACCCGCCCGCGTTCCGTGTTCAGCAGCACGCCGACGCTTCCCGGCGTGTGCCCCGCGAGGTCGACGAGTACGACCGATCCGTCGCCGAAGACGTCGTGGCTCGCCGGGAACGCCAGAACGGGCGGACCGTCGAGGTCCCGCAGGTCCATCGTGCGACCGGCGAGCGCGGGGCGGACCCCGGCAGCCGGTGCCAGTTCTCCGGCGACCGCCCACTCGTACTCCCGACGGTGCGCCGTCAATTGCAGGCCCGGCAGGTCGAGCAGCCCGCTGACGTGATCCCAGTGCAGGTGCGTCGACAGCGCGAGGTCGACGCTCGCCGGATCCACTCCGCCGCGGTGCAGCGCCTCGACGGTGCTGAGGACGTCAGGAGACGGCATCACTGCGGCGCGGAGCATCGGCTGCATGGCGCCGAGGACCCGTTCGCGCACCTGGGAGGCGACGGACGGGTCGAGCAGGATCCGGGCGGACGGGTGGTCGATCACGTAGGTGCGCATGCCCATCCGGATCGTCGCCGGACCACGCACCCCTTCGAGCACGGTCATCGTGCGCACGTCGCGCGGGACCTGCGGCAGGGCCCGCAGGCGCACCGCCACCGACGACGCCGGCGGCGCGGCGAGCGTCTCGTGCAAACGCGCGATGCGGGCGGGATCGGGCCGGCGCGGGCGCATCGCACCGGCTATCGACTGCCCGACCGCGCGACAGCACGTGCTCAGCGCCGTCGGTACGACGCGGTCGACGATGTGGTCGGGGCCGATCTGCTCGGTGATGTCCGTCATGGCGCTACGGTAGAACTTCAGGTCGACCTGAAGTAAAGGCGGAACGCATGCGCATCGGGGATGCGGCGGCGGAGGTGGGCGTCGCGACGCACGTCCTCCGTCATTGGGAGGACGTCGGCGTACTCGTGCCACCGCGCGAGCCCGGCGGGCAGCGCAGCTACTCCGGCGAGCACGTCGCGCGGGCCCGCCTGATCCTGCTGTGCCAGCGGGCGGGCCTGTCGCTCGACCAGATCAAGCAGCTGATCGTCGCCGACACGGCCGGCCGCGCCGAACGACTCCGGGGGCACCGGGAGGCGATCGCCGGACGCATCGACGAGCTGCAGCGCGCCGACGCGTTCCTCGAGCACACGCTCACCTGCGCGCATCCCGTCGTCACCCAGTGCCCGGAGTGCTCCGGCTTCGCCTCGGGCCGGGACCTTACGGGCGCAGCACGTCCGTTCCGATGAACGGCTGCAGCGCGACGGGCACGCGCACGGAACCGTCGGGCTGCTGGTGGTTCTCCCAGATCGCGACGAGCCAGCGCGTGGTGGCCAGCGTTCCGTTCAACGTGGCCGCGACCTGCGGCCGACCGTCGGCATCCCGGTACCGGATGCCGAGCCGCCGCGCCTGGAACGTGGTGCAGTTCGAGGTCGACGTGAGCTCGCGGTAGCGGCCCTGCGACGGCACCCACGCCTCGCTGTCGTACTTGCGCGCCGCCGACGAGCCCAGATCGCCCGCCGCCACGTCGATCACCCGGTAGGGCACCTCGACGGCCGCGAGCATCTCCTTCTCCCAGTTCAGCAGGCGCTGGTGCTCGGCCTCCGCGTCCTCCGGCTTGCAGTAGACGAACATCTCGATCTTGTCGAACTGGTGCACGCGGATGATGCCGCGCGTGTCCTTGCCGTACGAGCCGGCCTCGCGCCGGAAGCAGCTCGACTGCGCGGCGTAGCGCACGGGACCGTCGGAGAGGTCGAGGATCTCGTCCATGTGGTAGCCGGCCAGCGGCACCTCGGAGGTGCCCACGAGGTACAGGTCGTCGGCCTCGAGGCGGTAGATCTCGTCGGCGTGCGCACCCAGGAAGCCGGTGCCCGCCATGACCTCGGGCTTGACCAGCACGGGCGGGATCATCAGCGTGAAGCCGTTCGCCACGGCCTTCTGCACCGCGAGCTGCAGCAGCGCCATCTGGAACAGCGCGCCGTAGCCCTTCATGAAGTAGAACCGCGAGCCCGAGACCTTGGCGCCGCGCTCCATGTCGAGCAGGCCCAGGCCCTCCGCGAGCTCCAGGTGGTCCTTGGGCTCCGCGATCTCGGGGATCTCGCCCACGTGCTCGAGCACCACGAAGTCGTCCTCGCCGCCGGCGGGCACCCCGTCGATGATGACGTTGCCGATCTTCCGCGCGAGAACGTCGAAGGCCTCGTCGGCGCTGCTCTGCGCGACCTCGGCCTCCTTCACCCGCGCGGCGAGTTCGCCCGCCGCGGCCACGAGGGCCTTGCGGTCCTCGGGCGCCGCCTTGCCGATGGACTTCGACGAGGCCTTGTGCTCGGCCCGCAGGTTGTCGGCCGCCAGCACCGCCGCCCGACGGTCCGCGTCCGCGGACAGCAGGGCGTCGACCAGCGCCGGGTCCTCTCCACGGGCGCGCTGCGAGGCGCGCACACGGTCCGGGTTCTCGCGTACCAGCTTGACGTCGATCACCCGACCAGCCTATTACGGCACCGTCGACCCGCCCCGACCGACGTACCGCGCACCCGTCCGCGCCCGGACCGGGCATGATGGATGGCGATGGCCGACGACACCGAAACCCAGCCCGCACCCGCCGCGAAGACCGGGCGCGCCGGAGCCCTCACCGTGCGCGCCGTCCTGGCCGCGGTGGTCGTGGGCGCGCTCGCCATCGGCGGGATCCTGTTCGCCACCGGCGCCTTCGAGCCGAAGAACGAGGAGAAGGCCCCGCGGCTCGCCGCCGCCGGGACCACCCTCGCCCGCTCCAAGCCCGGCACGTGCCTGACCTGGGACAAGGACCCGTCGACGATGGCCCCCGTGGACTGCGTGCAGCCCCACAAGTTCGAGGTCGCGGGCGAGCCCGCCCGCACCCTGCCGGAGAACGCGCCCTACCCGTCGGCGACGGCCCTGGCCGCGCAGCGCGACCAGCTGTGCCCGCCCGTGGTGACCGAGTACCTCGGCACGCGCCTCGACCCGATGGGCCGGTTCCAGATGGGGCTGCTCACCGCCGGCGAGAAGGCGTGGGAGTCCGGGGACCGGACGATGCGCTGCGGCGTGCAGGTTGTCGACGGTGCCGGCAACGCCCTGGAGAACCAGGGCAAGATCGTGAACCAGGACAAGTCGCTGACCTGGCCGCCGGGCACCTGCATCGGCATCGACGACCGCGGCCAGCGCACCGCGCCCGTGGCCTGCACGCAGCCGCACGCCTTCGAGGTGACCGCCGTGATCGACATGCGGCAGGCCTTCCCCGACGCCTCGTGGCCCACCGAACGCCAGCAGGAGGACTACCTGAGCCGCATCTGCCCGTCGCGCACGACGGGCTGGTTCGGCTCGCAGGACGGGCTGCGCAAGTCCGGCCTGCAGCTCGCGTGGAACAAGCTCTCGCAGCCCTCGTGGACCGCCGGCTCGCGCTCGGTGATCTGCTTCCTGGCCTCGTCGAAGGACGCGCGCACCTTCACCCCGATCACGGGCTCCGCGAAGTCGCCCGACCTGCTCATCGACGGCAAGAAGCCCGTGATGCCGACCTTCCCCGGCGCCGGGCCCGCCCCGACGCCCGCCCCCGGCCGGTAGCCGTGCACGTCTCCCGCCGCGCCTTCCAGGAGTGGGTGTCGGACGCGCTCGACGACGTCCCGCCCGAGCTCGCGAAGGCGATGGACAACGTGGTGGTGCTGGTCCGCGACCGCAACGAGGACGAGCCGACGCTTCTCGGGCTGTACGAGGGAATCGCGCTCACCGAGCGGGACTGGAACTACGTGGGCACCCTGCCCGACACCATCACCATCTACCGCGAAGCGCTCATGGACATCTGCGACACCGAGGAGCAGCTGCGCCACGAGATCCGGGTGACCGTGCTGCACGAGATCGGCCATCATTTTGGTATCGACGACCACCGATTGCACGACCTGGGTTGGGCCTGACCGGACGGGCACATCCCTCCGGAATCGCCGCCACCGACTGCACCACCTGGGCTGGGCCTGACCGGACCTGGGCTGGGCTGGGCCTGAAAGGAATCCGCATGCCGACCCCGCACAACTCCGCCGCCCCCGGCGACTACGCGCCCGCCGTGCTCATGCCGGGCGACCCGCGTCGGGCGCGCCGCATCGCGGAGACGCTGTTCGACGACGCCCGCCTCGTCAACGAGGTGCGCGGCATGGAGGCGTACACCGGCACCGTCGGCGGCCGGCCGATCTCGGTGATGGGCTCCGGCATGGGCATGCCGACGATGACGATCTACGCCACCGAGCTCTACCGCGAGTACGGCGTGCAGCGGATCATCCGGGTCGGCACGTCGGGCGGCTTCCAGGACGACCTGGCCCTGGGCGACGTGATCGTCGCGACCGCCGCGCACACCGACTCGGCGATCAACGACCCGCGCATCCCGGGCGTGAAGTTCGCGCCCGCGGCCTCGTACCCGCTGCTCCGCGCCGCGGTGGACGCCGCCGAGCGCGCCGGGACGCCCGTGCGGGTGGGCCCGGTGTACTCCTCGGACCACTTCTACCTGGCGCGCCCGGGCCTGCACGAGGGGCTGCGCGACCACGGCGTCCTCGGCGTCGACATGGAGACCGCCGCGCTCTACGCCGTCGCCGCGGCGGAGGGCCGGGAGGCGCTGACGGTGCTCACGGTCAGCGACCACCTCTTCCGCGAGGAGGCCATGCCCTCCGAGGACCGCGAGAAGAGCTTCGCCGCCGCCGCGACCATCGCGATCGAGGCCGCCTTCAGCTGACGGGCGCTAGCCCATCGGGTCCAGGTGCGACGGTGCGTCGGCCCAGCTCACGAGCTCCCACGCGCCGCCGTCGACGGGACGGAGCACGATCTCGCCGGTGTTCGGCAGGTGGTGCTTGTGCGCGTAGGCACCGTCGACCCCGGACAGGTGGAAGCCGACGAGCCGGATGGCGGCCCCGTGGCTGACGAGGTAGGCGTCGCCGCGCGGCAGGTGCTCGGCGCGGATCGCGTCGACGGCGGGCAGGTACCGCGCGAGCAGGTCCTCGGCGCTCTCACCGCCGGGCATCGCGGCGGTCGGGTCGCCCTCGTACCAGCCCCGCACGACGTCCTGGAAGACCTTGATGGACGCCTCGTCGTGGAATCCCTCGAGGTCGCCGGCCTGCACCTCGTGCACCCCGTCGATCGCGGCGGTCTCCACGCCCCACGCGGCGGCGATGTGCCCGGCGGTCTGCTGCGCGCGGCGCGCAACCGAGCTGAGCAGCACGGCGGGCGCGGCGTCCGGCCGCTCGGCGCCGTACCGGCGGGCCTGCTCCGCGCCCTCGGGCGTGAGCGGCGCGCCGGGCGGTCGGGTATCGAGGATCCGCGCGACGTTCGCGGTGGTCTGGCCGTGCCGGACCAGGTGCAGCAGCCCCGTCATCGCTCGCCCCTGCGCAGGCCGTCGAACCAGGCCTCGGAGTCGCCGGGGTCGACGGGGGCCGTGCCGGGCCCGCCGGGGCGGGGCCAGGAGCCGAGGAAGCGCAGCTCGTCGCACACCCGGTGCAGGGCGCGCAGCGCCTCGCCGACCGCGGGATCGTCGATGTGGCCGACGCAGTCGAAGTGGAAGACGTAGCTGCCGAAGACCGTTCGCTTCGGGCGCGACTCGATGCGGGTGAGATCGACGCCGCGCAGCGCGAATTCGGCCATGCAGAGCGCGAGCGAGCCGGGGCGACTGGGCACGTCGAGCACCACCGAGGTGCAGTCGCTGCCGGTGCGCGCCGGCGCGGGACCGGGCTTGCCGCACAGCACGAACCGGGTGCGGGCATCGGCCACGTCGGCCACGCCGGTCGCCGCCTCGGTCACCCCGTACATCCGCGCGGCGAGGGCCGTGGTGACGCCGGCGTCGACGCGCCCCTCGGCCACGTCGAGCGCGGCGGCGGAGTTCGAGGCCGCCGGAACCACCTGCGCCTGCGGCATGTTCGCGGCGAGCCAGGCGCGGACCTGCGCGGCGGCCACCGGGTACGCGCCGACGGTGCGAGCCTCGTCGAGAGGCTCGGCGGAGGCGATGGAGAAGGCGACGGCGAGGTCCGTCTCGGCGAAGATCTGCAGCGGCGCACCGAAACCGAGCGTGTCGAGCGTGGGCGTGACCGGGCCCTCGACGGACGACTCGATCGGCACGCAGGCGAGGTCGGCGGCACCGTCGGCCACCATCTCGAGGGCAGCCACCTGACTGGGGGCGCTGATCCGTTCCGCGCCGACGAGCTCGACGCCCGGCACCGCCATCGCGCCGCGAGCGGCGAGCTCCTGGCACTGCAGCAGCGCCATCTCGGTGAACGTCCCCTCGGGGCCGAAGTAGGCGATGCGCGTCACGCCCCGAGCCTAGCCGGGCCGCCGCGGTGGGGCGGCGCTCCGGTGATTCAGTACAGTCATTTCGTTCTTGCAGAAACAGGGGGCGATATGGCGCAGGACGAGAATCCACTGGACCGGATCAGCGCGGGGCCGGCGCCGACGGGCCCGAACCCGTGGCGCTCGAACCGGCTGCCGACGGGCAGCCCCTACGCGAACGGCCTGTACGGCACCGGCGACGTGCGGAACCCGCGCCGGCTGGGCCTGGCCGGCTGGCTCACCCTCGCCGTGGCGGTCGTGCTCCTCGCGGGCGCCGTCGGCTGGGCCGCGGTGTCGAAGTCCGACCGCGACGACGCGGCGCTGCCCGGGATCACCGGGCGGGCGACGCCGCCGCCCGCGCCGAGCGTCGCGCAGATCACCGCGAACAGCTTGTTCACGACGCCCCTGACGGCCCCGGCGTCGTGCCCGCTCCCGGCCTGGTCCACGGAGCGGGCGGCCATGCAGGCCTTCGCCCAGGCCGGGACCGGGTGCCTGGGCGGGATGTGGGGGCTGCCCGCCGTGCGGGTCGACGTCTTCACCCCCGAGGCGGACGGCACCGTCGACGGGGCGTGCACCGCGAGCAAGCACGTCGAGAGCATCGTCACCTGCGACGACGTCCTGCTCATGAACTACGACCGGGCGCGCTCCGGCATCGGCAGCCAGGCCGGCGCCGCACTGATGTGGCTCGCGCTCGACGTGGCCGGCCGCGCCGAGCGGCACAGTGGTGTCGCCGCGGACGTCGACGCCCTCGTGCGCCTGGACGGCGGGCCGACCGGCGTCCAGGGCGGCGAACACCTGCGCCGCCGGCACGTCCAGAACCTCTGCCTCGCGGGCGGCACGCTCGCGAAGCTGGTGGGCCACGGCATCCAGCCGCGCGACATGGAGGAGGCGTCGAGCGAGGCGGCCTCGTGGACGATCATCAGCGCCACGTCGAACCAGCCCGTGCTGGCCCGCGGCACGGCGCAGAGCTGGTTCGATCGCGGCCGCCTCTCCCCCACCCTCGACGTGTGCCGGACGGCCTGGACCGTCCCCGTCGACCAGGTCTCCTAGCCCGCAGTGCGACGAAGATTACACAACCTCCATTGATATTCTTCGTTAGACTCATTCCTCGCATTCGCGACGATCAACGGGGGAATCAGCGATGACCGGACCGCAGGAGACACGGCCCGACCAGCACGCGGGGTTCGTGCCCTACGAGCCCTATCCGGCCGGCCCGGCGCAGCCCGCCGGGCTGTCCCGCAGGATGCAGATCGCCCTGGTCGTGCTGATCACGACGGTCGCCTTCCTCGTCGTCGCCGCGGTCGCCGCGGTCGCGATCCTGGCGGTCGGCGCCGCGACGAAGCCGTCGCGGACCGCGGCACCCACGCTCGAGCCCACGACCCTCCACCTACCGACGATCACCACCCCGGCCGTCCCCACCGTGAATCAGGTGCGGTTCAACGCGATCCTGTCGAAGACCCTGAGTGCACCGGCGTGCACCCTCCCCGCCTGGTCGACCACGCTCGGCGGGATGCAGGCCTTCACCGACGCGGCCAACGACTGCTTCGGCCGGGTCTGGGGCACGCGGATGCCCCGGATCACGGTGTTCGAGTCGACCGGCAATCTCGCGCCCGCGTCCACCGGCTGCCCCACGGATCAGCCCACCCTCGGCTTCTGGGTCTGCTCCGGCGGCTCTGCCACCAACTACACGTCGATGGTGAGCAGCATCGGCAGCCAGCTCGGCTCCGGGATCGAGTGGCTGGCGCGGATCGCGGCCATCCGCGTCTCCTTCGACGGGGGCCAGCGCGCCGACGTCAAGGCGCTCGTCACGCAGGTCGGCGGCAGCGCGACCCCGCTCGGCACGGAGTACCTGCGGCGCCAGGCGGCGCAGCGCGCCTGCCTCACGGGCGGCATCCTCGGCATGATGGTCGACCACGGGATCAGCCGGGCCGACCTCGACGGCGCGGCGGCGGCCGCCGCCCTCTGGACCGACCTGGACGAGCAGACGGGCCACACGCTGGCCGGGCCGGCGCTGACCACCTGGTTCAACCGCGGCGCGGCCGTGCGGACCACCTCGCCGTGCGCGGACGCGTGGTCGGCCCCCGTCGATCAGCTCCCCTGAACGGCCGCGGAGCTACTTCAGGCCCAGGGCGTGCAGGCGGTCGGTGAGCGCCTGTGGGTCGGGCAGCACGACGTGGCGCAGCCGCTCCCGCACGGCGTCCTGCGCCATCGGGTTGAGCGCGGCCAGGCGCGCCTCGTCGGGCGCCGCGAGCGCGGCCGGGATGTCGTCGCCCGTGAGCGCCGCGACGACCGCGCACAGCACGGCGACGGCCTCGTCGGCGTCCGCCACCGCGATCTCGAAACCGGGACCCTCGTCGTGCACGCCGTGCACCAGGAACTCGGCCAGCGCGGTGGGGTCGCCGGGCGCGTAGGTGCAGCTCGCACGGCCCGACGGGGCTGCCACGGCCAGCCCGTCGACCAGGGACATCGGCTCGCGCGGGGGTGCGAGCAACTCCAGTTCGATCGCCATCACGATGACCCTAACTCTTGCCCGGGGTTGCTCACCGCATTAGGTTAGGGTTACCTTCATGACCGACAACCACCGAGCGAGAGGAGTCGTCATGAGCGCCCCGACCATCGCCGAGCCGACACCGGCCGAGCGCGTCCGTTCCATCGCGGCCGTCCCCCACGCCGCGGTCCTCGCGGCCGACGGCTACGAACCGATCACCGTCGCGCTGCACCACATGCTGGGCGATCGCCTGGTGGTCGCCGTCGCCGACGACTCGCCCTGGCTCGAGGGCGTGCGCGCCATGGTCGAGATCAACGACATCTCGCCGCTGCCGCTGCACGAGCGCACCCGCTCGCTGGTGTGGCTGTCGGGCCGGCTGTCCGAGGTCGCCGACGGTGCCGCCCTCGCCGCCCGCATCGCCGTGGACAACCCGCTCGAGGCGCTGCTCGACGTGGGCAACGGCGCGCGGCTGCTGACCATGCCGATCGAGACGGCCGTGCTCGCGGACGCCGCCGGCGCCTCGTCGGTGACGGGTGACGAGCTGGCCGCCGCCGAGCCGGATCCCTTCGCCGGCTACGAGACCGCCTGGCTCGCACACGTCGAGACCGGGCACCCGGAGATGGTCGGGCAGCTCGCCCGCCGCCTGCCCGGCAAGCTGCGCAACCACCGCATCCGCCTGCTGGGCATCGACCGACTGGGCATCCGCCTGCGCGCCGAGCACCACGAGCTCTCCGACGTCGACGTGCGGCTGAACTTCGCGCAGCCCGCCGACGACATGGCCGCTCTGCAGCGCAGCATCCGCATCCTGCTCGGCTGCCCCTTCCTCAACGGCCTCCGCGCGAGCTGATCTGCCGAGCTCAGTGCGCCTGTTGCGTGATGTCGGTGCCCTTGGGGGTGAGCGCGTAGACGCCCAGCGCGACGGCGAACAGGATCACGCCGCCGACCAGGCCGGTCGTCTGCAGTGACGCGGTGAAGCCGGTGGTCGCGTGCTCGGCGAGGGCGGGCAGGCCCGCCTGCTGCGCGATCGCCATGGCAGCGCCCAGCGACTCCCCCGCCGCGCCGGCGGTGGCCGGGTCGACGCCGGGGATCGAACCGAAGTCCGCGTCGGCCGTGTAGAGCATGGCCGCGACGCTGCCGAGGATCGCGACGCCGAGCACGTTGCCCAGGTCGTAGCTCGTCTCCTCGAGCGCGGCGGCGTTGCCCGCCTTCTCCTCCGGCGTGCCGGACATGATCATCGCGGAGGCCACCGTCATCGCGCCCATGCCGACGCCGACCAGCACGAGCGGCGCGAGCAGGCCCGCGTAATCGAGCTGCGCGGGGGCCGCGATGAGCACCATGCCGACCGCCGCGGCGACGAGACCGCCGGCGAGCACGACGCGGGCGTTGAGCACGTTCGCCAGCCACGGCGCGGCGAGCGACGCGACGACCGCGGCCACCGCGACGGGCAGTAGCCGGACGCCGGTCTCGATGGGGCCGTAGCCCGCGACCAGCTGCATCCACTGCGCGAGCAGCAGCAGCGCCGCCGCCATCGCGAACATCACGCCGAGCGCGGCCAGGATCCCCGCGGAGAACTGCCGGCGCTCGAAGAGCCGCACGTCGAGCAGCGGGTCCTCCCGGCGCAGCGACCGCCGGACGAACAGCCCGAGCACCACGACGGCGAGCAGCAGGGCGAGCAGCCCCGGACCCGACAGCAGCGTGTGGTCCTTCGCGAACCGCTTGATCGCCCATACCAGCGCCACCATCCCGGTGATCGACATGAGCGCGCCAAGCCAGTCCCAGGCGCCGGTGGTCGCGACCTTCGACTCGGGGAGCAGGAAGACGCCGATGATCAGCACGATCACCATGATCGGCACGTTGACCATGAAAGCGGCTCGCCAGGAGAAGTTCTCGAGGAGCACGCCGCCCACGATCGGGCCGACCGCGGCGCCGACGCCCGAGACCGCTGCCCACAGGCCCAGCGCCTTCGCGCGTTCGGCGGGGTCCGTGAAGATCACGCGCAGCATCGTCAGCGTCGTGGGCATGATCATCGCGCCGCCCACGCCGAGCGCCGCGCGCAGCGCGATCACCTGGGCGGGCGTCTCGGCCCACAGCACGAGCGCCGAGGCGGCGCCGAAGACGACGTAGCCCAGCAGCAGCATTCGCTTGCGCCCGAAGCGATCTCCCAGCGAACTGGTGGAGACGAGCAGGCCGGCGAGCACCAGCGAGTAGACGTCGATGATCCAGAGCTGCTGCGCCGCAGTCGGCCTCAGATCGGCCGCCAGGTCCGGCACGGCGATGTTGAGGATCGTCATGTCGACGGTGATGACGAGCAGGCTCGCCGAGAGCAGCAGCGCGGCGGCCCACCGTCGGGCGGCGGACGCCACGATCGGAGTCTGGAGGTCGGTCATCGATTCGTCTCCTGTCGGGGGTTCCAGAGGGCGGTGATCGCGCGGTCGAGCAGACCCGGATCGGCCGGTCGTCCGGTGAGGGTGGTGTGCATGATCGCGCCGTCGGTGAACATGGCAACGGCCGCGGCGCTCTCGGGCGTGACATAACGCTCGAGCGTCGCGGCGAAGTCCGCCGCCCACCGGTCGCTGAGCTCCTTGAGCCCCGGATGCAGGGGCGCGGCACAGGTCAGGGCGAAGTCGGCCCCGACGAGGTGCGGGTCGCACAGGTAGCGGTGCACCGCGGCCACGTACGCCGACGGGGACGCCCCCTCCCGGACGAACGTCGCCTCCAGTTCGTCGAGCCACTCCTCCGCCTCGACGATCAGCGACGTCAGGGCGGCGGCGCGCAGGTCGTCGAGGGTCGCGAAGTACTGCGTGGTCGAGCCGAGGGGGACACCGGCGCGCGCGGCCACCTTGCGGTGGGTCAGAGCGTCGGGCCCCTCTTCCACGACGATCGCCGCGGCCGCCTCGACGATCTCGCGGCGGCGGCGCTCGGGATCGCGCCGACGGGGTGCTGCGGGCATCACTCACTCCTCATAGACGTTTGTACATGTACAAACGTACACTATGTGCGGCGGCAAAGATCGGGTTAGATTGGTGCGATGAGCGCCACACCGGACGATCCCACCCCCGACCAGCCCGAAGGCGCGTCGAAGCCCGACTTCGCGACGCGCGCGAAGACCCACGTCGACGACGCGACGACGCGGGCGAGGACCCACGTCGACGACGCGGCCACGCGGGCCAAGACCCATGCGGACGACGTGGCCACGCGCGCCAAGACGGCGGCCGGGGACGCCGCCACCCGCGCCGGGGACGCGGCGAAGAAGTGGCTCAAGCGCGCGATCGTCGCCGCGATCCTCGTGGCGGTCCTGATCGCCGCGTACTTCGCCCTCGCCGCCTACCTGCCGCGCAAGTGGGCGGACATGCTGGTCGGCTGGGTCGGCACCGACGGCGGCACGCTCAAGGGCACCGTCTTCGGGCTCGGCATCGGCTTCCTCTGCGCCGGGCTGCCGCTCCTGATCCTGTGGTTCGCGGCTAAGCGGGCGGCGAGCCATCCCAAGATCGCGACCGTGCTCGGGCTCATCGCCGTCGTCGCGGCCGTGCCGAACCTCATGACGCTGGCCGTCGCGATCGGCACCGGAAGCGGCGCGAACTACGCGCGCACCAAGCTCGACCAGAACGCCGCCGGGTTCCGGTGGTCCACGCTCATCGGCGTGATCATCGGCGTGGTGGCCGCGATCGCCGTCGCGATCTTCCTCGAGGTGCAGCGCCGCAAGCGCGCGAAGAAGAAGGAACAGAAGGCCGTCGAGAAGCAGGCCAAGGCGCTCGCCAAGCAGATGGACAAGGACGCGAAGGCCGCCGAGAAGGCCGGCCGCGGCCGCGCGCCGAGCTTGGACGAGTCACCGTCGGGCGATCCCACGGGCGGCGACGGGAGGTAGCTCCCGTCAGATCCCGAACAGCACCTCGATCGGCTCCTTCGCGAAGTACAGCAGGAACAGCCCGGAGACGATCCACAGCAGCGGGTGCACCTCCTTGGCCTTCCCGCGCGCGACGGCCATCACCACCCAGGTGATGAAGCCGATGCCGATGCCGTTGGCGATCGAGTAGGTGAAGGGCATCGAGACCACGGTGAGGAAGACGGGCAGGACCACGTAGAACTTGGTCCAGTCGATGTCCTTGAGCTGGCCCAGCATCATGGCGCCCACGATGACCAGCGCGGGAGCGGCGGCCTCGGACGGGACCACCTCGTAGAGCGGGGTGAAGAACATCGCGGCGAGGAAGAGCACGCCGGTCACGATGTTCGCCAGGCCCGTCCGGGCGCCCTCGGCGATGCCCGAGGCGGACTCGACGAAGACCGTGTTCGACGAGGCCGAGGCGCCGCCGCCCACGATCGCGCCCGCGCCCTCGACGGCGAGCGCCTTGCCGATGTTCGGGACGGTGCCGTCCTCGCGCATCAGGTCCGCCTCCTTGGTGAGGCCGGTGATCGTGCCCATGGCGTCGAAGAAGTTCGACAGCACCAGCGCGAAGACCAGGACGGACGCGGCCAGCACGCCGATCCGGGTGAAGGCGCCGAAGACGTCCACCTCGCCGACCAGCGAGAGGTCCGGCAGCCCGCCGAGGCTCGACGGGAGCTCGGGGATGTTCAAGCTCCAGCCGTGCGGGTCCTTGAACGACGGGCCGAGGCCGGCCACCTTCTGCACGATCAGGGCGACGATCGTGGTGATGACGATGCCGAGCAGGATCGCGCCCGGCACCTTGCGCACCACGAGCACGCCGATGAGCAGCACGCCGAAGACGAAGACCGCCGTCGGCCAGGCCGCGACGGAGTTGCCGATGCCGAGGCCGACGGGCACCGTCGTGCCGGCGGCGTCCGGGATGCGCCGGACGAAGCCCGCGTCGACGAAGCCGATGAACGCGATGAAGCAGCCGATGCCGGCGGCGATCGCGGCCTTGAGCTCGGCGGGGATCGCGCGGAAGACCGCGGTGCGGAAGCCCGTGACACCCAGCAGCACGATGATGATGCCGTCGATCACCACGAGGCCCATGGCCTCGGGCCAGGTGACCTGCGGCGCGATGCTCACGGCCAGCAGGCTGTTGACGCCCAGCCCGGCGGCGATGCCGAAGGGGTAGTTGACGATCGCGCCGAAGACGATGCACATCAGGCCCGCGGCGAGCGCGGTGACCGCGGCGACCTGCGCGGTGGGCAGCACGTTGCCGAGCACGTCGACGTTCTTGGAGTTGCCGACGACGCCGCCGATGATGATCGGGTTGAGCACCACGATGTAGGCCATCGTGAAGAAGGTGACGAGGCCGCCGCGGAGCTCGCGGGGCACCGTCGACCCGCGCTCGGAGATGCGGAAGTACCGGTCGATGGGCCCCAGCTGGGGCTCGGTGGGTGCGGACACGCGTGTTCCCCTTCAGCGGCGGTAGGACCGCGCGATCGTACAACGCGCCCGATAGGGTGGCCCGGTGAACGCCCCCGAGCCCGTCCCGACCGCCGAGCGCCGCCCGCTGCGCGCCGAGGTCGCGATCGTGCTGCTGGTGACTTTCGCCTGGTCGGGCCTGTATTCGACGGTCCGCCTCATCGGTTACCAGCTCGGGCCCGGGGTCCGCGGGACGACGGTGACGCTCAACCCCGTCCGCAGCCCGCACGCGGTGATCGACTTCCTCCTCCAGGTGCTGGGCGCGGTGCAGCTCTTCGGCTGGGCCGCGCTGGCGCTGTACCTGCTGTACCGCTCCGGGATCCGCTTCGCCGACATCGGCTTCGCGCTGCGCCGGCCGCGGCGGGACGTGCTGCGCGACGTGGGGCTGGGCACCGGCCTCGCGGCGCTCATCGGCATCCCCGGCCTGGCGCTGTACGCGGCCGGCCGCGCGCTGGGCGTCACCGCGAGCGTGGTGCCCGCGTCGGGCGACGTGCAGTGGTGGCGGATCCTCACCTACGTCCTGCTGGCGGCGGGGAACGCCGTCGCGGAGGAGGTCGTGGTCGTCGGCTACTTCATGACCCGGTTGCGGCAGCTGGGCGTGGGGCGGGCCGGGTCCATCGCGGCGTCCTCGGTGCTCCGCGGCTCGTACCACCTGTACCAGGGCTTCGGCGCGGGCCTGGGGAACCTCGTGATGGGCGTGGTCTTCGGCGCCGCGTACGACCGCTGGCGGAAGCTGTGGCCGCTGGTCATCGCGCACTTCCTGCTCGACGTCGTGGCCTTCGTCGGCTACGCGCTGCTCCGCCCGCACCTGGGCTTCCTCGGCTGACCCGGCCTGCGACCCGGATCACGCGCTGAGCCGATTTCTCAGTTGCGGCCCGTACAGTCGATGTGCGTGAACGACGAACGACCGCGCGACGAGCGGAACCTCGCCTGGTCGCAGGTCCCCGAGGGCGACCCGCGCTCCCGCGCGCCCCGGCACCCGCAGGGCATCCCCCGCCCGCGCCAGGGCCAGGGCCAGCGGCCCGTCCCGCCCGCGCAGCGAGCGGCCCAGCAGCCGCCGCGCCGCCCCGCGCCGCAGAACCCCGCGACCCAGAACCCCGCACAGCAGGGCCGCGCGCCCCAACAGCCCGCGCCCGCCCAGCCCCGCGCCACCCGCGTCGAGCGGCCGCAGCCGCAGCCCAGGCAGGAGTGGGCGCCGCGCCAGGAACCCGAGCCCGTCCCCGCGGGCGAGGTCAAGCGCTCCGTCGGGGCCCGGGGCAGCAGCGACGGGCGCGTCCCGCCGCCCCCGCGTCCGCCGCGCAACCGCAACCGCGGTCGTGACCGGGAGCCCGGTCGACGGTCCGCCGCCCCCGCACCCGAGGCGCCCGCGCCGAAGAAGGTCCGCCGCAAGCGCAAGCTGCACCCCTTCCGCTGGCTCGGCGTCTTCCTGGTGCTGCTGCTGGTCGGCACGGTGGCGGGCACGATCTACTTCGACGGCAAGCTCACGCGGATCGACGCGCTCGCCTCGTACGCGGGCCGCGTCGCCGACACGCCGGGCACGAACTGGCTGCTCGTGGGCACCGACGCCCGCGAGGGCCTGACGCCCGCGCAGCAGAAGGCGCTCGCCACCGGCGGCGACCTCGGCGGCGCCCGCACCGACACGATCATGCTGGTGCACGTCCCGAAGTCGGGCGATGCGACGGTGGTCTCGATCCCCCGCGACCTCTACGTGCAGATCCCCGGGCAGGGCGGACACAAGATCAACGCGGCCTACTTCCTCGGCAGCACGTCGGGCAACGGCGACGCGGCCGGCGCGCAGCTGCTGGTGCAGACCTTCGAGAAGGCCTCCGGCGTGCGCATCGACCACTACGCGGAGATCGGCTTCGGCGGCTTCGCGAACATGGTCGACGCGATCGGCGGCGTCGAGATGTGCCCGAAGTACCCGATCAACGACCCCAAGGCCGGCCTACGGATCAAGGCCGGCTGCCAGACGCTCGACGGTGCGCAGGCGCTCGGCTACGTGCGCACCCGCGCCACCCCCAACGCCGACCTCGACCGGGTCGTGCACCAGCGCGAGTTCATGTCGGCGCTGTTCAAGGAGGCGACCTCGCCCACGACGCTGCTCAACCCGTTCGAGATGTGGGGCCTGTCGAACGCGGTGGTCGACGCGCTGTCCGTCGACAAGGACACGCACCTGTGGGACCTCGCGCGCCTCGCGTGGGCCATGAGCGGCAGTACCGTCACGACCACGACGCCCACCGCGGGCAGCGAGTACACCAGCGACGGCGACTCCCTCGCGTGGGGCAAGAACACCGATGAGTTCTTCGGTCTCATCGCCGCCGACCAGCCCGTTCCCGCTCGCCTCCTCAGTGGGACCCCGGGAACCGGTTAAGGTGGCGCCATGACTGAACGCGGCCGGATCGGCCGTCCGCCGAAGGTGAACCGGGAGCAGGTCGTCGCTGCGGCGGCCGACATCCTGACCACCGACGGCCCGCTGAAGTTCTCGATGCGCACCCTCGCGGCGCGCCTCGACATCAGCGCGATGGGCATCTACCACTACTTCGACTCGAAGAACGACCTGCTCGGCGCGGTGCTGGAGCACCAGTCGTGGAACACGCCGGTGCCCGAGTTGGCCGAGGACCCGCACGAGCGGCTGGTGCAGCTCCAGCTCACCGTGATCGACCACCTCACGCAGCACCCGTGGGTCGTCGACGTGCTCTCTGCCGACGAGATCATCGAGGCCTACTCGGCATGGGCCTTCGACGAGTTCCTGCGCACCACGGACGAGATCGGCATCCCCGAGCAGGAGGCGCTGCACCTGTTGCTGGCGCTGTGGCGGTTCACGATCGGCGAGGTCACCGTGCGCACCAACCAGGCGATGCGCGACGCCCGCCCGTCGTCGAGCGCGTGGGTGGACCGGGAGATCCCGCAGCACGTGCTGGACCGGCCACGACTGTCGAGCGCGCTCGGCTCGCTCGCACCGAGCGCCGAGACCTACGAGGTGCGGGAGACGATCCGCGCGTACCTCCGCGGCGCCCTCGGCGACCGCTTCCACGGCTGACCCGGCCGGGGCCGGATCAGCCGGGCTCGCCTACAGCGAGACCTGGCGGCCGCGCAGACCGTCGCGGGAGCGCCGCTGTGCGGCGGTGAGCTCGGTGTCGTCGGTCAGGGCCTCGGCGAGGCGCTTCGCCAGTTCGACGGTGCCCGGCACCCACTCGTCGGGGTGCGACTCGCGGTCCAGGTCGAAGACGGGCACGAGCAGGCCGTCGGAGCGGAACGAGCCGGCGAACCGCGAGCCCTCGCCCACGGTGAGGCCGCCTGCGGCGTGCACGCGGGCCAGGGCGGCCATCAGCTCGTCCTCGGGCGCGGGGTGTACCCAGCGCAGGTGCGCCTTGGAGCCGGTGTCGGCCCACCACGGCGCGCCGATGCCGTCGGCGCCCAGGTCGAGGCGCGCGGCCGGGGTGATGAGCGAGTTGGCGTGCTCGACGAGCTGCCGGGTCTGCGCGTCGGCGTCGCCGGCGAGCCACCAGTCGAAGTCCTTGTGCACGGTGACCTCGAGCGGCGCGTCGGCCTCGAGGACCTCGAGCAGGGCACCGTCGGACTCCTCGGACAGCGCCTCCCCCACCGCGGCGTCGGCGGCGAACCGGGCGGCGCCGGCGAGCGCGGCACCGGGCTGCAGCGGGCGGATGGCGGTCTGCAGGGCGGCGTAGCCGATGACCCCGTCGGCCTCCTCGCGGACGAGGGCCTGCGCGGCGCCCGGGAGCACCGTCGCGAGGCGGATCTCGCGGTTCGCTCCGGCGACCTTCAGCGGCGCGGTGGCGCTGGGCACGAAGTTGCGCAGCGCGACGATGTCGCACTCGGCGGCCAGGCCCTCGAAGGGACGGCCGGTGTCGGCGACGCTCGCCTCGGCGCGGGCGCGCTGGGCGGCCAGCTTCTCGGCACGGTTCGATCCCTCGCGGGGAGTGGCATTGCGTTCGCGTCTACCCATGCCCGGCAGCCTATCCCCGCAGCCAGGAGCGCGTGCGGGCCGGGTGGTTGGTGGCGACCCACTCCACGCCGAGGCCGTTGCACAGGGCCACGTCGGCCTCGGAGTCGACGGTCCAGCAGTAGGTGAACCGCCCGGCGGCGCGGGCCTTGGCGACGGTGTCGGGCCGCTCGCGTAGCGAGTCCACCGACGGCCCGATGCCCTGGGCGCGGACCGCGGTGGCCGCGCCGCCGCCGAGCAGCCGCGAGGCCTCCCCGAGGAGCACCGCGGGCACACCGGGGGCGTTGCGGCGCACGCGCCAGACCGCGGAGCCGGAGAAGGAGATGACGATGACGGGCGCGTCGGCGAGGTCGCCGGACTTGGCGAGGCCGTGGCGTTGCAGGGCCGCGAGCAGCTTCTGCTCGACCATGCCGCCGAACCGCACGGGGTGCTTGGTCTCGACGAAGAGCTTGCGGCCGGACGTGCGGGCGAGCTCGATCAGCTCGTCGAGCGTGACCACGGACTCGGGGTGGCCGGGCCGCTTCCACGAGCCGAAGTCCATCGCCCGCAGGTCGGCGAGGTCGAGCTCGGAGACGGCGCCGGTCCCGTCGGACGTGCGCTCGACGGTGCGGTCGTGCAGGCAGACGAGGTGCTGGTCCTTGGTGAGCCGGACGTCGCACTCGATGGCGTCGGCGCCCTCGGCGACCGCGGCCTCGAAGGCGCTCATGGTGTGCTCGGGGTACTCGCCGCTGGCGCCCCGATGCGCCACGATCCCCGCTACGCCGCCAACCATCGCGTCCCGTCCTCCTGCTCCTGGGCCGTCGGCCCCCCGTCGATCATCCGGACCAACCGTGCCGTGACCAGCAGGAACGCCCCGCTCAGCAGGTAGGTCAGCGCGGTGTAGACCATCGCGTCGGCGCCGTGCTGCAGGCCGCCGTCCGCGCGCGAGTACGCCACGCACCCCACGGTGACGATAGTCAGCGCGACCCACCCGGCCCACCATCGCCGGATGAACATCGCGCGACGATCCGTCGGCTCCCCCGCCGCGCGGCGCTGCGCGTCGGCCAGTTCCAGCACCAGCACGGGCGCGGCCACCAGATTCACCACCGGGACCAGGCAGTACACCCACAGCTGCCAGGCCGGGCGCGGCTCGCGGGTGCCGAGCGCCGCGTACGCGCGCTCGCGCGCGACCCGCAGCCACAGCGCGAGCACCACGAAGAGCGCGATCACCGCGATCACGGCGAGCCAGCCCGCCGCGAAGACGGCGACGGTGGCGATCACGGCGAGCCAGCCCGGCAGGGGCCCGGATCGGTTGATCACGAGCAGGAGGTACGCCAGGCCCTCCACGATCGCCGCCGCGAACACGATGCCGGTGGTCAGCCGCAGGACGAAGGGGGTCGCCTCGGCCGCGGCCTCCGCGGTGGTCGGCGCGGCGGGCGCGGCCGGGGTGAAGTCCTGGCGCAGGCCCCAGCGCGGGGTCGCGGGGTAGCGCGGCGTCGGCTTCGGGGCCGACGGTGCGCGCCGCGGCACCGGCAGCGTCTCCGGCGGGCGCCGGGCGAGCCAACGCAGGCGGCCGCGGGGCTGCGCGGTGCGCGCGGGACTCGGGTGCATCAGACGGTCCCCTCGCTGCCGTCCGGCCGCACGACGGGCCGTCCCACGGACGCCCAGGCGATCATCCCGCCGTCCACGACGGCGGCTTCTATCCCCACGGTTTCGAGATAGCGCACGGCCTGTTCGGAGCGTCCGCCGCCGCGGCAGATCACGTACACCTGGTCGTCGAGGTCGATCTCCTCGAACCGCACGGGCAGGTCGGGCAGCGGCAGGTGCACGGCGCCGGGCGCGTGACCGAGGTCCCATTCGCCCTGGTCCCGGACGTCGAGCACGGTGAGGCCCGGCGCCGCGGCGAGGTCGGCGGGCAACGCATCGACGGGGATCGGACCGTCTGCGGGGTAGTCCGTCATGGCTCCAGTCTTCCACGCGCGACGGGGGCCGCCGACGATTCATCCACAGTTTCCACAGGCTCATCCACAACTTGAGGGTTGTGCGGCGAGCCCTTCACCAGCGCGGATTCCGCGCCCTGTGGATCGAGCATGTCAAGCCCCGAAATTCGCCCACAGGCCGCGGCGCTGCAGGCCGGCGATCGCACCGTCGAGCACGCCCGCCGTGACGGAGGCGGCGAGACCGGCACCGTCGACCGCGGTCCCGCCGAGCAGGCGGGCGAACAGTGGCTTCGGGGTGTGCATGGCCTCGATCTCGGCGTCGGGGAAGCGCTCCTCCAGGACCCCGCGCAGGGTGCCGACGCCGTCCGCGAGGCCCAGATCGACGGCCTTGCGGCCGATCCACACCTCGCCGGTGAACAGGGCGGGGTCGTCGCCGAGGCGCTCGCCGCGGCGACTGGTGACCCACTCGCGGAAGGCGCTGTGGATATCGCCCTGGAGGCCGTGCAGCCATTCGACGTCGCCCTCGCGGACGTCCTCGAACATGTCCAGCCGGTGCTTGGCGTCGCCCTCGGTGAAGACGCGGCGCTCGAGGCCGATCTTCCCGATCAGCTCCTTCGCGCCGAAGCTCGCGGAGATCACGCCGATGGACCCGACGATCGAGGTGGTGGTCACGAAGATCTCGTCGGCGGCGCAGGCCAGCCAGTACCCGCCCGACGCGGCGACGTCCTCGCAGAAGGCGAGCACGGGTAGCTCGTGCTTCGCTGCGAGCTGCCGGATCCGGGCGGCGATGAGCTCGGACTGCGCCGGGGAGCCGCCGGGGCTGTTGAGCACCAGTGCGACGGCGACGGCATCGTCGGTCTCGAAGGCGCGACGCAGCACCGACTCGACCCCGGCCAGGTTGAGGGTGCCGCGGCCGAGCCCGCCCGACATGGCGGGCGCCGCGATGGGGCCTTCGAGGCGCACGACGGGGACGACGCCGCCGGCCTGCCCGAGGGCGGCGCGCACGCGGTGGCTGGCGGCCTTGGCCGCGTCCTGCAGATCGGTCACGAGGGGACTCATGGACCCGACGGTAGCGGGCGAATCCGACACCCCGCCGTCGCCGCAGGTCAGGGCGCCAGCGGCGAACCCGGGAAGTTCCGCGCGACGGTCCAGACCACCGCCAGCACGCCGACGGTGATCCACAGGTACTTGTTCTGCGGCACCGCCGGCACGGTGAATCCGACCCGCCGGCCGAGCCAGGCGAGCCACAGCCACGCGAGCACGGCGCCCGCCGGGTAGATCAGGGCGTTCGAGCCGAGGGCGGCGAGGAAATCGCCGTTGGTGACGTCGTTGACGGCGCGCAGGCCCCCGCAGCCGGGGCAGTAGAGGCCGGTCGCCGCGTACAGCGGGCACACGCCCCAGCTGTTCTGGACGTGCGGATCGCGCAGGTGCAGCGCGAGGACGACGGCGCCGGTGCCCGCCGCGGCGGCGATCGGCCACGCGGCCGCCCGCAGGCGTGCGGACGGCGACGGCGCGGTCGTGGTCATGGCCCCCAGGTTAGCGCCGGGCGCCGACCTGGCGCCCGGGCGCATCGTCCCGAGCCGCGGCGAGGATCTGCGGGTCAGAGGGCGGATGCGAAGGCGAGGCCGCCGAACAGGCAGCCGAAGGAGACCAGGGCGTCGAGCAGGGCGTACCCCCAGGCGTTGCGCCGGTTGAGCAGGTTGAGCACCGCGTGCGCGCCGAAGGTGGTGCCGAGCAGCAGCGACGTGAGGAAGGTGATCGCCAGCACGTCGAAGGTGCCCGTGTAGGTGCAGGCCATGGCCGCGCACTCGCGGATCGAGGGCATGGCGCGCGCGGCGAGCGCCAGGTTGACGATCGTCGCCGTGAAGGACACGACGAGCAGTGTCATCGACACGATGATGTCGGCGCGGGTCTGGCGGCCGCCGACGAGGGTGCGAACGCGGCCGGCCCGATCACCGCTGAGGCGCTGGGTGCGCGCCCCGAAGCTGGTTCCGGTCATGTCCACCATGTTCCCGCGCCGCACCCGGGATTCCAAGCGTTTGCGATAGGAACCGACCGCGTTTCTATCGGCCCGCGTCGCGGCGTCGCAGGTGGACGCCGTAAATCAATCCGTCGGTCTAATAGGTCACATTTGCTTGAATGAACAACAAACATCGGACATTCTTGGCCCGACTGTCCACCGGCGCCGGATCCCGCCGTGTTCCGGGTTCGATTTCCTACAGGCCTGAAGGTCCGCTACAGTGTTCCACACCACATCTGTGACGAGCTTCACAGGTGCAACACACGGAAGGCGGCGCGATGACGGTCAAGCACTCCCACTCCCTCTCCGCCGGTCCCGACGCCGCGTCGCGCAGCTCCTGCACCGTGTACTTCTCGCGCTCGCTGACCCGCACGCTGCTGACGGTGGGCGTGCTCGCACTCGCGCTGGTGCTCATCGTCGTCCTGGGCTGACACCCGGCCGGAACGCCCCGTCGGCCCTCGCCGGGCCGCACCGCGAACCTCAACTGCACTTCATGCGCTTTCGGCCGTCCTTATTGCGGAACCATTCCAGATAAGAAAGGCTGGAAGAGTACGAAGGACGAAACAGGAAGCGATCGCTTCCGCAATCGAAGGGAAAGACGTGGCCGTCTACACTCTGCCGGAACTCGACTACGACTACAGCGCTCTCGAGCCCTACATCTCGGCCGAGATCATGGAGCTGCACCACAGCAAGCACCACGCCGCGTACGTCGCCGGCGCCAACCAGGCCCTCGAGCAGCTCGCGGAGGCCCGCGAGGACGGCTCGATCGCGACCAAGGCGCCGCTGCTGAGCAAGAACCTCGCCTTCCACCTGGGTGGCCACACCAACCACTCGATCTTCTGGAAGAACATGTCGCCCAACGGTGGCGACAAGCCGGTCGGCGACCTCGCCGCGGCCATCGACGACCAGTTCGGCGGCTTCGACAAGTTCCAGGCCCACTTCAACGCCGTCGCGATGACCCTGCAGGGCTCCGGCTGGTCCGTGCTCGCCTACGACCACATCGGCCAGCGCCTCATCATCCAGCAGCTGACCGATCAGCAGGGCAACATCTCGGAGGCCCTCACCCCGCTGCTCCAGCTGGACATGTGGGAGCACGCCTTCTACCTGCAGTACAAGAACGTCAAGGCCGACTACGTCAAGGCCTGGTGGAACGTCGTGAACTGGGACGACGTGGCCGCGCGCTACGCCGCCGCCACCGCCTGAGTCCTTCTTCCTCAGCCTCGAGACCCCGTCCAGCGCATCGCGCCGGCGGGGTTTCGTCGTTCCCGGTGTCAGTGCCTCCTGACACAGTGGGCACATGACACAACCGGGATACGACGCCCTCGCCGACACGTACGCCGAGATGTTCCCGGATCCGTACCAGTACCCCATCGAGCGGCACGCCGCGGCGGCGTTCGCGGAGGCCGCCGCGGGGCGCCCGGGCCGGACGGTGGACGTCGGCTGCGGGCTCGGCCACGTCGCCGCCGACCTGGCCGGACGCGGCCTGGACGTGATCGGCGTCGACCCCAGCCCCGGCATGCTCGCGCACGCGCGCCGCCTGCACCCGGAGGTCCCCTTCGTCGACGGTGACGCCTCCCTCGCCGCACTGCCCGACGGCCCGATCGCCGCGATCCTCGCCCGGTTCAGCCTGATCCACGTGGAACCGGCCGAGGTCCGGTCGACGGTGCGCGCCTGGTCGCGACGCGTCGCCGCGGGCACACCCGTCATGGTCGCCTTCCAGGCGGCCGACGATCCCGGGCCGCCGCTCGCCTTCGACCACGCCGTCGCACCCGCCTGGCGCTGGCATCCCGACGAGTTCGCCCGCGTCCTCGTTGAGGCCGGCTTCGCGGAAGCGTGGCGGATCGTCGTCCGCGACAAGGACTACCGCTTCCCCATGGCGCAGCTCCTCGCCGTCCGCGACTGACCATGCGGCACGGTGCCGGGCGCCCGGCACCGTCGGATCCGGGTACCCGAAACCCTCGGGCCGGGCCCGTGAAGAATCAAGACAGGGCTCCAAAACTCCTGCGCTACTTGTCATTTCAGAGGCACGCGACTAACCTGGAGCTCGCACGAAGGGGAGTAGCCCCCAATCGCGCGGTCGACACACTGGCGAGAGCCCGGCCGCGCGAACCGGAAAGCCTCCGGTGGGCGAGACCTTTGTGCCACTTGCGCGGTCCGACGGTCGGATCCGTGTGGCACAGGTCTTCGCAGGAGGTATGCACCGTGCTCAACGCGTTGCTCATCAGTTTCGCCGTGGTCTTCGTGGCCGAGCTCGGCGACAAGTCCCAACTCATGGCGATGACCTTCGCTGCCCGCTTCAAGTGGTGGGTCGTGCTGCTGGGCATCACCGCCGCCACGGCGCTGACCCACATCGCGTCGGTCGGCATCGGCTTCGCGCTCGGCTCCGCCATCCCCACTCAGCTCATCACCGCCGTCGCGGGCGTCTCGATGCTGGTCTTCGCCTTCTGGACCTGGCGCGGCGACACCCTCTCCGACGACGAGAGCGGCACCGCGGACCGGGTCACCCGCTCCGTCTTCCTCGCCGTGGCGTCCGCGTTCTTCCTCGCCGAGCTCGGCGACAAGACGATGCTCGCCACCATCACCCTGACGACGCAGCACAACTGGTTCGGCGTGTGGGTCGGCTCGACGCTCGGCATGGTCGCGGCCGACGCCCTCGCCATTGCGGTCGGCGCGCTGCTCGGCTCGAGGCTGCCGGAGCGGGCCATCGCCATCGGCGCGACGATCCTGTTCTTCGGCTTCGGCGCGTGGCTCCTGGCCGAGGTCTGGCCGGAGCTCGACGGCACCAGCCGGATCGTCACCGGGCTGGTCGTCGCCGTCACGATGATCGGCGGCGGGCTCGTCGTGCGCCGGGCGCACCGCGCCGCGGCGGCGGCACCGTCGAACCCCGAGGTCCCCGAGGAGAGCACCCCCGGCCCCGGAAGAACCGCCCTTCACTAATGTGAGGTGGGTCGCGCCGCCCACCGGCGAGTGCGCTCCACTACAGAAGGGAACCAGCCATGGACGTCTCCGGCTCCTCCGTCATCGTCACCGGTGGCGCATCCGGCCTCGGCGCCGCCACCGCGAAGCGCTTCGCCGATGCCGGCGCCACCGTCTTCGGCCTCGACCTGCAGCCGTCGATCGACAAGGCGACCCCCGTCGAGAACGTGCACCTCGTCGCGACCGACGTGACCAAGGAGGACGAGGTCCTCGCCGCGATCGCCGAGGCCGTCAAGGCGGGCCCGCTGCGCGTGGCCGTCAACTGCGCCGGCGTCGGCTGGGCCGGCCGCATCCTGTCGAAGAACGGCCCGCACGCGCTGGAGCTGTTCCAGACGGTCATCAACATCAACCTGGTGGGCACGTTCAACGTGATGCGCCTGGCCGCCGACCAGATGAGCAAGCAGGAGGCCGTCGACGAGCAGGGCTCCCGCGGCCTCATCGTCAACACCGCCTCCGTCGCGGCGTTCGAGGGCCAGATCGGCCAGATCGCCTACACCGCGTCCAAGGGCGGCGTGCACGCCATGACCATCACCGCCGCGCGCGACCTGGCGCAGTTCGGCATCCGCGTGAACACCATCGCGCCGGGCATCATCAACACCCCGATGCTCGCGGGCGTGACCCCGGAGTTCAAGCAGACGCTCGAGGCGGGCGTCCCGTTCCCGCAGCGTCTGGGCGAGCCGTCCGAGTACGCCGATCTCGCGTACTTCCTCTCGCAGCACGACTACATGAACGGCGAGACGATCCGCATGGACGGCGCCATTCGGATGGCTCCGCGCTAGATCTGCAGTTCCTCCGCCGGCGTCGCCCCGACCGCGTCCGACAGGACGAGGAGCGGGGCGGCGTCGTCGTCGATGGAGGGGCCGTCGGGCGGCAGCACCATCGACGACGGTGCCGGGGCCGCCCCGGCCTCGTTGCGCAGGTCGATCGCGACGAGCAGGTTGTGCACGTTCTCCTCGGGCACCCCGTCGCCGAAGTCCTCGGGCAGGTAGGGGCTGAGCTGGACCAGCACGTCGCGGATCTCGACGACGCGGCGCTGGAAGCGCAGGTGCGGGTCGCGGCGGGCCTTGCCCGCGTCGAGCACCACCTCGGGAACCGCGGTGGTCAGGAGCGTCCACAGCGGCTCGAGCCGCTTGTAGTCCCGGCGGTGCTTCTTGCGGTACTGCATCTGCACGACGAAGCCGCGCACACCCGGGTAGCTCAGGCCCACGACGAACAGCAGGATGCCGCCCGCGGTGCAGGCCTGCGACAGGGTGAGCAGCACCGGCCAGGAGGCGACGTGGCCCGCGCTGGTGAGCACGAACGCGACCTGGGTGAGCGAGCCGACGGCGGTGATCGCGAGGCCCGCCGACATGAGCCGCAGCGACGTCGTGAGGTAGCCGTCGGCGAAGGGCATCAGCCGGGTCAGGGAGAGCACGCAGTCCGCGAGCCCGTACATCAGGTAGCCGCCCGCGATCACGAAGAAGACCGCGAAGCCCAGTTCCTGCACGGTGAGCGTGTCGAGGCTGGCGTCGCGCAACGACGGCGGCGTCACGTTCATGGCGACGGACAGGCCCACGACGGCGGCGATGAGCGGGATGGCCTCCATCCCCGCGCGACGTTGCCGGGCGGATTCGGTGGGGCCGTAGAAGAAGGCGACGGCGAGCGCCGCGACGCCCAGCGCCAGCGAGGCGTAGCCGCCGAGGCGGGAGGCGCCGCGCCAGAGCGCACCGTCGATGGTGGGCGCGAGCGGCGAGCCGAGCAGGAGCACGGCCAGCGTCAGTGCGGCGATGGCGACGGTGACCGCGACGGCCTGGATGCCGGCCTTCGCGCGGTAGAGGCGGTCGATGCGCCAGCACAACACCAGGGTGAAGAACGCGACGCCGAGTACGTTCACGAGCTTCACAGCCACCGGGAATGACCTCCCAGGGCGCGCTGGATGCCGCGCAGGCTGTCGTGTTTGGCGGTGCGGCCCGCGAGGGCGCCGGCCTCGGAGGCCCAGCCGAGAATGATGGAGGCGATCATCTCGGCCTCCCACTCGTGCTCGTCGTCGTAACAGGTGCGGTGCAGGGCGGCGTCGGCCTCCGGGGAGGACATCTCCGCGGTCTGCGGTGCGGCCGCTGTTGGACCGGCGTTCTGGTGGCCTGCGATGAGGTGGCCGAACTCGTGGATGATGATCTGGTCGCGGTGCGTCCGCGAGGTGTTCGCCTGATAGAAGAAGTAGTCGGCGTCGTCGCCCACGAGCCACAGCCCGTTCGGCATGCCGACGGGCAGCGGCTGCGAGATCACGAGGATGTCGCGGCCGCGCCGCTTGCCGTACTTCTCGCACAGCTGGACCGCGTCGAAGGGCAGGTCCAGGTCGAGGCTGCGCACCTCGTTCTCACACAGGCGGCGCAGCGCTTTGACGGAACGCACAGCCCACCTCCACACGGTCGTAGAGGGACGACGCGCCGGAGGCACACTCACGGCGCCCGGACGGGCTGCGGCGTGTCAGCCGGTGAGGCTAGAGCCCCTCATTTTCGCGCGAGCCTACGGGAAGCTCGGGCGGGTCGGCGGGCAAGCCCTGCTGCACTCGCAACACCTTAATGAGCTCGTTGACCATGTTCACCGAGTCGGGCGAGAGCCCTGCCAGGCGGAACGCGGCCATCTGCACCTTGGTGTCGGCCTGCAGACGCATGAGGTGGATCTGGTCACGGGTGCGCTGGGCGGCCTCGTCCTCGAGGAAGTAGTGCACGTCCACGCCGAACGCGGCCGAGATGCCCTCGACGGTGCGGAAGGACGGCGACTTCGCCTTGCCGGAACGCAGCTGGCTCAGGTACGACTCGCCCAGGCGGAAGCCCAGGGCGGTCGAGCGCTGGGCGATCGCCTTCGCGGTGAATGCGCGGCCGTTCGGGCCGGGCACCGTGCGGAACAGCTCCTCGAGCCGACTCGCGAACAGGCCCTGGCCCACCAGAGCGTCGCTGTCGTACTTATTACCTGTATCCACTTGTGCCATCCCTCTCTATCACCGGCACGACCTGTGACCCGCGGAACACATTATGTTGCGAGTCCACAAGCCTCGATCACACTATAGCGCACTTCATCATGAGACACGACCGCTTCGTGATCGACTATCGTCCGCATGGGCGGATACTGTATTGTTACCTACGCCTGTGCATGAAGAGCGGAAGGGGTGTGTTGTGTCGCGTCCGACCCATCTCCCGCGTCGACTTCGCGCCATCGGCATCACCGCTCTCGCCGTCGGCGCCATCGCGTCCGCGCCCGCCTGGGCGGACCCCGACACCTCCGATTCCAGCACCGGTTCGGACACCTCCACGTCGCAGAGCACCGACTCCGATTCGTCGAGCAGCAGCAGTTCGAGCAACTCCGATGACGACAAGCCATCCTCCTCCGGCGTCACTGCCCGCTTCGGCGACGAGTCCTCGAACGGGGGCGCGAGCAAGCCGGGGAAGAGCGACCCCGCCGACGGAGCGACGGAACCGACTTCGAAGCCCGACCCCGGCACCAATGGGTCCGAGGATGAGAACGACAAGGACAAGGACAAGGGCCACGGCCACGGCGGCGGCCTGATCGGCATCATCGGCGGCATCTTCGGCGGTGGCGGCTCGAGCAGCGGCGGCTCGACCGGCACCGCGACCCCGCCCACGATCCCCAGCGCGGGCGGCTCCGATTCGGGCTCGTCGTCGAGCTCGTCCGCCGGCTCCACCAACTCGACCGGCTCCGGCGGCGCCTCGATCTCCAGCGGCAGCGGCGTCCGCACCGGCAATCCGCTCCCCGAGTCGACGTCCTCGGTCAACGACGGCAGTGATGGCGGCACCGCGCAGGCCCCCAGCGTTCCGGCGGCGCGTCCTGCGGCAGTAGCGCCCGCGGCCCCCGTCGTCGTGGCGCCCGTCATCGTCCCGCCGATCGTCGTGGCGGGCCCGGTGCTCCCGGCCCCCGCTCCCGCACCGCCGAAGCCCGCCACCCCGAAGCCGGCGGCTCCCGCGGCCCCGGCACCGTCGAACACCGACCGCACGCCGGCGGAGCAGAGCTCCGGCAGCAACGGCAACAGCACCGTGTTCGCGGCGGCGTACACCTCCGCGCAGCGCGTGGCGCCGGTCGCGGCGGAGACGGCGCGACAGCTCTCCCCCGCGATGATCGCCATCCTCGGCGGCATCGCGCTCCTGGGCAGCGGCAGCTTCGCCGACGCCCTGCGCCGCGCGCACCTGCGCCAGGCCCAGGCCTAGCCCTCCCGAGCAGTTCCCGAGCGCCTTGCTGGTTGGCGGGGCCGCGCGTCGCGCCAACTATCCTTAGCCTAACCTAAAGCGATGACCTCCCCGAGTCCTCGCTCCCCGCTGCGCCGCCCCCTCAGCCGACGATCGCTGCTCCTCGGCGCAGGCGGCCTGGGCGCCGCGGCCGCGCTGTCCGCGTGCGGCACCGACGGCACGTCCGCGCAGACGGGCGACGACGGCCCGAAGCGCGTCGTGGCGCTCTCCACCGGTCACCTGGATCATTGCCTCGCGCTGGGGACGGTGCCGGTCGGCCTCGCGGTGGTCGCCCCGGAGGCGAGCAACAGCACCGGGATCCCCCAGTTCATCCGCGACGCCTTCGGCGCGAAGTACGACCTCGACGCGATCCGGATCGTCGGCGAGCGGATGACGCCGGACCCGGAGAAGATCGCCGCACTCAAGCCCGACCTGATCCTGTCGAACAAGCGGGCCGACAAGTCCCTCAACGCGCAGCTGGCGAAGATGGCCCCCACCGTGCTCACCGCGGGCGGCTCGGAGGCGTTCAAGACCGACCTGACGACCGTCGCCGAGGCGCTGAAGCGCGAGCAGGCCGGCGAGAAGCTGCTCGCCGACTACGAGGGCCGCGCCCGCGCGTGGGCGCAGTCGCGCCGCGACGCCGCGACCGTCTCGCTGGTCCGGGCGCGCGGCGATCAGTACCTGTACTTCGGGACGCTGGCCCTGGCGAGCATCGTCGGCACGGACGCCGGCCTGACCCGCCCTGCAGCCCAACGCTTCTCCGACGTCGCGAGCCGCGCGCTGTCGCCGGAGGAGGTGGGGATGCTCGACGCCGACTGGCTGTTCTACTCGTTCCCGAAGGCCTCGCGCGACATGACGGAGGCGGCGTTGTGGAAGAAGCTGCCGGTCGTCGAGCGCGGGCGCGCCTTCGAGGTCGACGTCGACCCCTGGTTCCTCAACGCCTCCACCGTCGCCGCGGAGCGCGTCCTCGCCGACATGCAGAAGTTCATGGCCGGCA
Organism: Tsukamurella sp. DT100; assembly: GCF_049844855.1. Classification (NCBI taxonomy): domain Bacteria; kingdom Bacillati; phylum Actinomycetota; class Actinomycetes; order Mycobacteriales; family Tsukamurellaceae; genus Tsukamurella; species Tsukamurella sp. DT100. Next base: position 142,620 of record NZ_JBNCLV010000002.1, on the reverse strand, counting down.
GGCCCTAGCTGCCCACCACCGGCAGCGCGAGCACCTTCTCGCTCGACATGAACGCGCGGAGCGCCGCGGTGGCCTTCACGTCGTCCTCGTTGTAGTCGAGGATCCGCTGCCGCTGGACGGCCCGGTCCTCGTCGGCGAAGCCGGCGTCGATCCCGACGCCCACGCGGTACCAGAGCATCGACGCCTCGCCGCCGGCCTCCGCATCGCGCCAATGGAATCCGGCGACGGGCGCCACCTTCTTCAGGCCTCGGCCCTCGAGGGAGAGGAAGGCGTCGCCGACGGCGTCGAACATGTCGACCCACTCGGGCGAGGCGATGAATTCCTCCACGGCCCGCCGCACGGGCACGCCCGGCTCGCCCGCGAACCGGTCCGCGGAGGCCAGCAGCCACTTGTTCTCGGCGTTCTGCGAGTAGCAGTACGCGGCGAAGGTCTTGCCCGCGGCGTGCGCCTCCGCGCGACGGTCCATGAGGAAGGCCCAGAACTCGGCGAACGAACGGGCCTCGTCGCGCGTGGGCACGGGGTCCCAGGTGACGAAGGGCCGGTAGCCGAGGTCGACGCCGTCGCGCCGCAGCCACGTCCCCCACAGGTAGGCGCCGTACTCCTGGTAGCTCTCCATGTCGACGTCGACCTCGACGTCGGCCCGGCGCACCTTCACCTCGGGCTGCCGCCGCACGAGCACCTGCCCGTCCCGCCACGCGCGGGCCATGGCCCGCAGGTCGGCGATGGGCACGGGCACGTCCTCGGGCTGGGGCCCCGCGTACTCGGCCAGCTGGTCGACGGTGCCGATGCCCGCCTCGCGCAGCCCGGGCGCCGACCGCCCGTCGGCCACCAGGCTCACGTCCCGCGCGAGCGTCAGGGTCTGCGCGCACTGCGGCCACCACGGGCACCGTCGGCATTCGGCCACCCGCACGGGCTCGGTCTCCACGGTGCCGGCCAGCACGGCCCGACGGTCCGCGAACCGCTCGTCGTAGGCGGAGAGGAGCGGCCCGACCTCCTGGACGACGATGCGCGCACCGTCGACCCCAATGCTCCCGCCGAGCAGGGTTCGCGACGCGAAGCCCGCGTCCTGCAGCATCCGGGTGAGGTGCGCGAGGCGCATCTGGTCGCCGCGGTGCTGGCGGGAGCGGACCGTCTCGTCCTCGCGGGGCTCCCAGCGGTCCAGCGGCGACGTGACCGCGCCGGCGCCGGGGTCGCAGGTCTTGTGGTTGACGACGATGACGGGGATGTAGCCGTCGGCGAGGCGGACGAGGAGCTCGCTGTGACCGCGGCGGTCGTGCGCGGACGGCAGCACGGCGTTCCAGATCCGGTCGGCACCGGCTTCCATCGCGGCGAGGGTGCGGCGCACCGCGCCCTCCCCCGGCTCGATGACGGTGAGCCCGGGCAGCCGGTCGCGGACGGACGCGCGGAAGACGGCGGCCGCCTCGACTCGCAACGCCATGCCCGGGTCGGGCTCGCCCTGCGGGGCGCGGGCCTCGAGCGCCAGACGGTGCCGACAACCGGTGAGCGAGCGCGCGCTCACCGGAGTCGTCTTGATGCCCTGGTCGATGTCCACTGCTTAGCAGTATGGCGGGCGGCACCGACAACCCGCGGAGCCGCGCTGTGCAATGCTGTACCGGACGGCAGTACTGACCTACAAGGACGTGCACTGATGGGTTTGTTCGGCAAGAAGACGAAGTCCTCCCGCGCGGAGCGCCGCGCGCAGGCCAAGGCGCTCAAGTCCAAGGGGCGCCTCGAGGCGAAGCTCGCCGCCAAGAACGCGGACCGTGACGCCAAGCGCGTCGTGAAGAACGCGTCGAAGAGCGAGCGCAAGGCGCTGAAGGCCGACCTGCAGCGCTCGAAGATCGTAGCGAAGGCGCAGGGCAAGGCCGATGCGGCGAACCTGAAGATCGCCGAGACCCAGGCCCGCGCGGCCGTCGACGGCAAGCTCCTCTCCGAGGCGCGGCTCAAGCGCTACATCTCGACCGCGCGCCTGCTCGCACCGGTCGTGGTGCCGATCGCCTACCGCGCGGCGCAGGCCGGCCGGAACCAGCTCGATGCGGCCAAGGCCTCGCGCCTCGGCGTGCCCGTCGACGAGGTCGCGGCGTTCGCCGGCTACGGCGGCGGCCTCTCGGCCCGCGTCGCGGCGGCCCGTCGCTCGCTGGACCAGCTGGCGGCCACGCACCCCGATGCGGAGACCAAGTCCTTCACCGCCGCCGTGGCGCAGCGCCTCGACGACCTGGGCACTGCCATCACCGCGTCCGAGTCGATGCCGCCCGCGCGCCGCCGCCCGGCGCACCAGGCCATCGCCCGCGAGCTGGACGGCATCGACGCCGACCTGCTCAATCGCCTCGGCGTCAGCTCGTAGTCCTGCGCTCCGCGCGGCGATTCAGCGCCGCCGCGCGGAGACCCGGCGAGTCGATGAGCCCGTGTGCTCACGATGGGTCCCGGAGCTTCCGGTACCATCGCCGACGGGCCGCCGTCCCGCCCTCTATGCCTCAGACTTCACGCTGTTGATGTGGTGTTTTGCCACTGGAGCCGGTGAAGCAAGCGACAGCCGATCCCCGCATAGGAGCGGCATGAAATCTGGGACGGCTCAGTGCCCGGTAGACCTTCGCCTGCGACGCGGCGATCTCGTCTAGTCCTTCCCGCCAGCCTTGAGCAGCTGCGCGTGCCGGCGCTGCTCCACGGCAAGTTTCGGAGACCGCTCAAGCTCTGAGACAGGTTTGTGCGACTCGACTTGCGCTGGTCGGGGCCCTGCCGGGTAGAAGTGCCAGAAACGACTCGACAAAGATTCGGCAGCACCAGCGGGCGCCCGCGCGGGCGTCAGAAGTTGACGTAGCTCGTCTGCCACTCCCCGGCGAGTTCCTTGAGCAACTCCAGGTGAACATGAATGTCGAACGGGGCAGCCGTCTCCGTACTGGCCGCACCGCCAAGCGCCACCGCCGGTACGAACCCATACATGAGGTCATACGTCAATGGTCCGCAACGTTCCAGCACTGATTCAAACAGTGGGATGTCATTCCATTTCAAGTCGAATTCATCTCGATCCGATGATCCAAAGAACGACTGGATCGACCTGTCCGTCGCGCCCGCGCGTCCCGGCTTTGTGAAGAATGCTAGTCGGTAGACAGGGTCAATACTGAGAGAGCGACCGAACCCGGGAGTCCAGAAATAGACCTCGCCGAATGCGGACCGTGCGTACGGAATATAGGTGGCGCCCTCACCCAGTTCGGGGTGGCTTAGCTCGGCGGTGAGCGTCTCAGTTGTTCGCCCCCATTCGAGCGGATCTGTGAGCCACACAATTCCGCCGCCGAACCCCGAGAATCCAAATTCCTTCCAGTAGGAGAGCAGGGCGTTAGGGATCTCGTCGCGGTAGGCCTTGAGGTGATCTTCCGTGCACGCAGGCCCCTCCTGAGTGCACGGAAGCTTGGTCAGAAAGTACTCGAAGTCGTCGTCGGTCATAGTCCTAGGGCTCTTTCGGGGCGTCTTGGGTGGGGCCTGTTTCTGGCGTGAACCTAACATTGATGACAGAGTCTGGATCCTGCGTTATCCACCAGGCCTCGAGTGCCGCCCGTTCATGCTTTGAAAAATTCCTAGGGAACGATTCACGCCACGGTCGCGGTAGTTCACCAGGACGTCCGCGCCCGCAATATTGATATCGGGATCGTGAGTCATGTCCTGGCCGCGGAAGAATTCGCTCGCAAACTTCTTTGAGAGATTTCAGCTTCGGCGGGACTGTATCCTGCGTCTACACTTCTACAATCACTACCGGGGAGCCAACTCCGCCATCGAAGGCCAGCCACCAGTCACCAGGCTGCCCATCCTCTTTGGCTATCATGACTCGCCCTCTATCGAGGTCAGCCGGCCAGGGAAGACGGAACGAAGGTACCCCTGGAAATCGAAATTCTGATCCTGTCCACACTTGGGCCAGTGGTTTATCGGATTGGCCTTGAACCGTTGCCGCTGCCGACGGCGATGGCGCTACTCAGGTAGAATGTACGGACCGTCGTAGTCGTCCGGCACCGTGCTCACATCCACAATCTGTCGCAACCTTGGGAACCCGAAAGCCGCTCGCGTGTCGTCAATCATCTCTACAGTCACGTCCTCTGGGTTCTCGCACAGGCGAATGCATTTCAACCCGCTACCAGGCTCAATGAAAACTGTCGCAGACGACGGTATCTTCGCCTCGTCGAACGGCGCATCGGCAACAGAAAACAGCCAGTCGACCTGTACTGCATCAACGTTTACTATTTGCTGATTGGCCGCCAAGTCAACAGCCTGGATACGCTCATCAAGTTCAAACCAATATTCACCTATAGCGAAATCCACAAAGCCCGCTTTTATGCTGACTATTTCGGCTGCCCGCGACAGCGATGCAATCAAGGTAAGATGAGACGCTATCTTCTGCTGCTCGGGCGGAACCGATCCATCGGCGAGCTGGGAGATGGCGACCTCAAAGCGCGAGGTAGCGTCTTCGTCCCATATGGGAGCGTTGCCATCTCGATCCGAACGCTGTTTGCTGACTATCCCTGTCCATGCCGTGAAACCATAGCCCTCGGGCACGGAGTAGAAATTCCAGTTCCCTCGGTAATCTTTGTCATCCTCCAGGGCTAGCGCCGCTGCCACCCCTTCTTCATCCACGCCGCATAGTGGATGATCGCCGGAATCGCCGTTCAGCTCCCAGGGCCGGATCCAACCAACCGAGGAAAGGACTGTGAGGAACGAGGAAATCTGACGCACACCTGCATAGAAATTTCCTGGCGCACCCTTAACTTCAATACGGACCCTCATCTGTCCTCCTGATTCAACCTAGAAGCCGTCACAAATCGGGTACATGGTCCGAGAATCATCCTACCCTAACACTACTGCCCGAAATTTTCAGGGCGAATCGGGGTGAACTCGGGGAATCTCCTCTTGAAGTCGTCCAGTGACACGAAATCAATCTTCCGAAGTATCTCTGACGGAATACCTGAACGCACACCAAGTATCCTTCTCGCCAGGGCCGGTGTGTCCGTTCGGTTAAAGACGACGGCATAGCGATTATCCGTTCCAACCCCGAATTGGACGCCCTTGGACTGCAGTGTTTCTACCTGCTTCGCAACACTTTCGATCAAGCTCTTGACCTGCGGAGGCAAGGATTTGACGTTCGGATTCTTCGCAACAGACTTGAGCGCACCTTCAAGCGCTTCCGCATATCCCATCTTGGCATCGCCATAGATTCGCTGCTTGCCCGAGTATCCTGCAACGTCGAATTTGACGACACCTTTATTGGCGATCTTTTCAGGTACGCCATCCACTTTGAATGCGTATTCGGCCGGGACTCTGCTGGTCCATTCTTGAAACATCGCCCAGAAGCGTTTTCCGCCTGTGTTCTTGTTGGTGATCCCTTCGCCCGCTTTGCCCCATTGCCCTATGTCTTCGGGGTGCCGTGGCAGGGTGGTGGGGTCGTTGATGAGCGGCTTCTGGTGGGGACGACCTTCGAATCCGCCGACGGATCGAGTTCCGTTGGTGTCGGGTTTCGGCGCAGGTGATTCAACCTTGGGAGTTTCGGGTCCGGGCCCGCCGCGCGGTCCCGTAACACTCTTCGCCGCGTCCGCGCCTGCCTTCTCGGATGCGGGTGTCGCGTTGAACGGCTTGTCACCTGATGTCGGAACCTCGACGGTCTTGGTGATGTCGGTATCGCTTGTCGGAACGCGTGATCCAGCCCTGTCGGCTTCGATGGCGATCTTCTCCACGGTGGCGGCTGCCGCTTCGGCGGTTCGGCGGTCGACTCCTGGGGTGGTGGCGAAAGCTGGTTTGTCAGGTTTCGGCATAGCGGGGGCTTCTACCCGTGCAGCGGGGGTCGGTGGCTTGGTCGTCTCGTGGGTGGCTGTCCCTGCTGCGGCGGCGGCAACGGCGGCGGGGGTGTTCTTACCTGCCGATTTCGCGGCTTCCTTCGTGACTTGCAGCGATTGTTCGGCTGCGGTCACCCGCGCTTGCGCTTGTTGAATTGCCTGCGCCCATGCTTCGGGCTTCGGTGCAGTCGCGCCGAGGTCGACGAGGCGATTGAACTCACTAACGGCTGCCGCTTTGCCTGCTTTGCTCAGAGCTGTAGTGCCTTTGGTCCCGACGATGGCGGTGAGGACGTTGGCGACGACTTTGCCGCTGGCGTAGGCGCTGTCGCCTCGTTCGAAGTCGTCGGCGGCGACCATCGCACGTGCGACTTGCTTCCATGCGTCCCTGACTGCAATTCCATCGTCACCGAGCCCGACCAGCGGCGCCATCGCCTTTGCCGTATCAATCGGGTGTGCAATCGCTTGCACGGTACCTTCGACTGCATCGACAGTTCCCGTTCCAACACCAGCAACAAAGGGCACCACTTTAGTGATCGGTGCGACGAACGGTTTCGGTTCCGGTTTGAAGGGCACACCCGTTGCAGGACCTATGAATGTTGTTGGCGTTGCGGTAGTCGCGGCAGGATCGGGCAGGTGCGGCCCCATAGAGTTGGTCGGCGACGCGGCGAGGGTTTGCGAGAGCTTCGCTGCGCTCAACTCTGCCAGAGCCTGTGTCGCTGATCCGGTCGAAGCAGGTGCATCATCTGTCTGTGGGCCCGTTGCCGTTCTCGTGAGCGCATTCTGCGTCGCGTCCAGGCTGCTGCTGGTATCGCGTTGCTCGCGGGCCTCCCGCGCCTTTGCCTCCGCTTCTGCAGCCGCGCGTAGGTTCGCCTCGTACTGGACCTGGTTACGCTGCTGCGTAATACGCTGCGCCTCAACGGCAGCTTGGCTTCCCGTCCCACCTGTCACGGTGGGGTTCCATGTGGGCTGCTGCCCCACAGGCGCCGTTCCTGCCGGGTTGATCGTGTTCAGCGTCCCCAAGGTCTCAGAGCGGATCTTCTGATTCTGCTCGGCGGGAGAATTACCCGGCGTATACGGTCCGACCTGAACACCTGGGCCCGATGTCGGCGCGAATGCATCAGCGGTCTGCTGCGCTTGAACGGTGTTCTTCGTCTGCTGCGGCGGCTCCATCTTCCGCGTCGAACCGTCGTCGTAGACCAACGTCCCATCAACACGGCACTCCACCACCTTCGGAGCATCCGCAATCAGCGGATACAACGCACCTTTGTTCGGCTGAATATGCTGGGTGATCGTCGAAGTCTGATCATCAATCTTCTCGACGCTGTACCAGGTCGGCTGATCCCGCCCCAACGCGTCCTTCGCCCATGGCGTCTTAACCAGGCGAACATCCTCACCCGTGCGGGTGTTGACCACCACAACAGAACCATCCGCTCGCTCCACCAGTTCCTCACCAGGACCAGTCGCAACATCAGTGGTGAAATTTCCCGGTGAATCGGGGGTCGCCATGATGTACCACGCCTTCGGCTCCCCACCCTCCAGATCAGGCAGGGTGAAGGTGACGTATCCGCCGTTGTCGGCGTGGACGTCCACGTCGGAGGTGGTGACGTGCACTTCGCCGGTGTTGGCGACTACCTGGCCTGCTTCGAGGTTCTTGAGGGTGAGCGCATCCAGGGCGGAGGTGAGTGTTTCCTTCGCGCCTTCGCGGGCGAGTTCGCCGGGCTTGGTCGCCCATTCCACCAGCCCGTAGGCCCAGCCGACGAAGGGCACCGCGGCGGGCGCGTGGGTGGCCGCTGAGCCGGCTGCGGCCACAGGATCAGCGAGAATCTGCTCAGGGGTAGCCGACGCCACAGCACGACCGGCACCTGCGACGGGGCTGGTGACGTTCGACAGCAGCCCCGTCCACGCGCGCACGGGGTCACCACCGACACCGATCAGAGCGGCATTGCCGGCGATGGTGTTGCCGAACCGGTCGACGGCGCCGCCGACGAACCTGCCCGGAACCGAGACCACCTGACCGACCGCACTCTCCGCGATCGACTGCGCCTTCGAATCCTCACCCGACCATCTACGCCCGGCCGCCTTCTTGCGCGGCTGCTCCCGCAGCAGGGTGTTCGGGGAAGCGAGCATCATCATCGCTGTCGGAACACCAGTGGGGTCGAGTCCGAGGATGTTCGTCGCATGACCGTCCCGCACAAGCTTCTGTGCCTGCTCGCTCGTCGGATCGATAAGAAGCTGGTCGCCGACCTTGATCCCGTCCGGGGTCACCTGCGCTGCCAGTTGCTGGCCGCGGGCGGTGATCTGCTGCGGAACCGAGACGGCCGAGCCGGCTACGACACCCAGCCCGTCGGCGGTCACCTTCGCGGCGCGCCCCGGAGCACCGGTCACACCGCCGGCAGCGGAGGCCGCACGCGAGGCAGTCGACCGCACACCCTGCGCCACAACACCACCCGCCACCGCTCCGCCAGGCAGCGTGGAGAAGTAGTCGTTGACCGGCACCATCGCCTCTGTGCCCGCGTTGATCGCCGCGGCCGCCTGCTGCCCGGCCACCGCGACCCGCTCATGCACCACACCCGCAGCGCGGACCAGCTCATCCCACTCGCTGCGCAACCCCGAGTATTCGGTGAACGGAACGTTGACCTTGATCCACACCTTCTGCATGTGCTCGAACACCGCCCGCGCCCGCGCTTCGAGGGGCTTCAAAGCTGCTTGGGAGGCATCGAGTTCGCGAGCGAGTTCCTTGATCCCCGAACCGACTCGGGAGTACGACTCCACCGCCGCGCCGAGTTGCATCGCCAACTCGCCGGGGACTCGGCCGCGGAAGAATTCGCCCTCCACACCGACGAACTCGGGTACCTCGAGCCCACGAACCCGCGCATGCGCCGACTCCGCCGCCTCCGCGAACCCCAGATACAGACGGGCGTGATCGAGGACCTCGTCGACGCTCACCCCCGGCAGCGTGAACACGGCCTCCGGGAACCCGCCGACGATCAGGTCACCGAGCAGCTCAAGCTCCCCGACGATGCCGTCGCCAGGAGTGATGTCGAGACTCATGCGGGTGCCTTCCTAGGCTTGGGGCGTCGGAACTGACGGAGGGTTGGATAGTGGTCCGGTTAGATCAGGCCGTAGCCGCGAAGAAGCTCGTTCTCCAACTGCGGCAGACGGTTCCGGTCATAGCTGCCGACACTGACATCGACCCCCGCCGTCGTCGAGTTGTAGCGCATGGCGGTGTACCAAGCGATTCGGTAGAGAGGAGGCTGGTTCGCGCCGCCCGCGACCTGGAAGGTGACTGCTTCGGTGGGGAGCCCGCACGGCCCCTTCACCGTTCGCCGGGACAGGATCTGCACGCCGGCCAAGGATGCGTCGGCCAACTGCGCTGAGGTTGTGATCGAAGGCTTGAGGACGCCCGCGGACGCGTTGAGGCGATCCTGTCCGGCTGCATCGCGTAGTTGTCCTAGGTCGGTGGCTCGTGCGTCCTTGGGTAGGCCAATGTCATGCCAGCCGGGCGCTGCGGGGATTTCGACCTGGAGATGTCCTGCTTTGCCCAGCACGATCGCTGGCTGGGTCGCGGCGCGGCAGCCGTTCGTGATCGGTGCAGCTTCGGCGGGCGCGACGACAGCACCAGCGATCGCGATACTAGTCAGCGCCGCTACCGACAGCCGCTTGGCAAGGGTGAAAATGGAGGACATCAGCTCAGTGACCCTTCGATAGACAACGACAGGACGCGGCCGCGCAGGCACAGCGCGGCCTTCAGGACTATGACGAGCTCGTGAGCACAGTCAGTTGCGCGACAGCGCAGAACGCACCTGCGACCGCATGTCACGAACCTGCTCGGTGTTCGTGCCGAGCGCGGTCTTCATCTGACCCAGGATCTCGCTCACCGACGCCGCCGCGTTGTTCCACTTGGTCTGCACATCGCGGTAAAGCACCTGCTCATCCGCGTTCCACTGCGACTCCACCGACGCCACGTACCCCTGCAACTGCTCCAGGTTCGCCTCCAACGCCGCGACAATCGACGCCAGATCATCACCGGCCGTCTCCGCGCCACCCTCGTCGTACGCATACATCTCAGACATGATCATCTCCTCATAGGAAGGCTCAGACGCAGCTCACGGAAGTCCGTGGCTGCAGATCAAAAGTCGGGCTCGAAAAGCCCCAGAGTCAGCGGAACTTCGCCTGATCCCACGCCATACCCCGAGCCGCCTGCTCAAGGTTCGCCGCCTGCTGCTGCTCACCGGAGGTGTACAGCTGCCCCGCCTGCCCCACCGACTCACGAATCGTCGTCAACGCCGCATTGAGCTCCTTGAACGAAGCATCCCACCGCGTCGTCAACTGATCCCACGCGATGAACGACTGCCCCTTCCACGACGCCGGCAACGCCTCCACCGCGGAGACGAACCTCTTGCCCTGAGCGTTCAACGCCCCCGACACCTGCTCGATGTTGGTCGCGTGCGTGGTCACCGCATGATTAGCGACTGAGAAACGAGTACCCATGGCCGTCGTGCCCCTCCGGGAATCTTCCGGGGCAAGACACCCCAGGTTGAATTTGCGCAGGACACTACAAGCGGTTACGACCGTTCGCAACAGTTACCGCAACCAACGTACCCTTCGTCACATCAAGTAGCGAGAGCTGAATCCGCGCGATAAGGTCGCCGCGATCCATATGAAAATCTCAGGTTTGCTGGAGCGGCGCTCCAGCGGCCCCAGAACCAGCGGGGAGCACGCCGTGGCGAAACATGCGGTACGTCACAACCGATCTCAAGGTACGTCCGTGCTTCTCTCGCGAGTGCGTGCCGCCGCGGTCGGCTCCGTGGCGGTGTGCACAGTCGCCGCGTGCTCGACCTCCTCAGCACCCTCTCAGACGGTGGAAGCGGGCGCGCAGCCCTCTCAGGTCAGTGCCCAGGGTTCATTTCCCTACGCCGTGCCACCCGCTCCCGGGGTTCCGGGGCTTCCCGTGGTCGCAGCCACGCCGAACGGTCCCGGCGGGCCGGGCGGACCCGCGAAGCCGGCCGCACCGGCCGCCGAGCCTCCCGGGGCCGGACAGCCCACTCTGCCGCAGGGTCGATCGGTGACGAACGCCTTCGTCTCGAAGATCACTGGCGCCCAGTCGTATTCTCACACCGACAAGAACTGGGGCGTCGCCGGCGCGGCCTGGGCCGTGCCGTTCGCGGACTCGCGGGGACGAACCCTCGTCGCCTTCGGCGATACGTTCGGCGGCCCTCGCGCGACCGGGGAGCAGGCCACGACTCCGCCGCTGGTTGACGGTAGCGGATTGAACGTGCCGATCATTCCCTCGGCGGTCAAGATCCCCGTGCCCGACATCCCGTTGATCAACATTCGCGCCGGCGGCCAGCAGGGTTCCGGATCCGGCAGCGGCGGCTCGGGCAGCTCCTCGGAGGGTTCCGGCGGCGGCACCGGGCAGCAGAGCCCCGGCGTCGGTTGGACCGGGACCACGGGACCGACGGGATTCGACTGGAGGTCCAATTCGCTCGCAGTGGCCGACGTCTCCAATCCCTCGGCGGGAATGAAGATCACCTCGTTCATCTCCGACCGCCCCGGCCACGCCAAGGAGATTCTGCAGAGCGCGAAGGCGAAGGGTGCCGAAGAGACCGTCATCCCGACCTCCGGGTTCGCGATCGGCGACCGCACCTTCCTGACCTACACCTCCATTCGGAACTGGGGCCCTTCGTCCGGGCAGTGGGTGTCGAACTATTCGGGCATCGCCTACTCGGACGACGGTGGCTCCACGTGGTTCAAGGCCCCGAAGGCCGTCTGGCGCAACTCCGAGCGGAACACGGCCTTCCAGATGACCTCCGCCGTCGTCGTCGGCGACGAGGTCTACCTGTACGGGAGCCCGCCCGGCCGCATCGGCGGAGTGTTCGTGTCGAAGACCAAGACCAAGGACGTCCTCGACTCGTCGAAGTACAAGGTGTGGAACGGCGGCGAGTTCTCCGCCGCGGAGAAGACCGCCCCGTCCCCCCTCGCCTGGGGTGCACTCGGCGACTTCAACGTCGCCTATCATCCCGGCGTTCAGCGGTTCGTGATGGTCAATACGGACATGGTGCGCAACGCCATCGTGATGCGTCAGTCCGCGTCGGCGCTCGGCCCGTGGTCGGACCCCGAGATCATCGCCTCGGGCACCGACTACCCCAGCCTCTACGCACCGCGGGTCCTCCCCGGTTCCTCGGGCAACGATCTGTACTTCGTCGTGTCTCAGTTCAATTCGTACAACACGTACCTGATGCACACGAACGTCACCAAGCAGAATCCCAAGCCGCCGGCGCAGTTGGCCCCGGTCACCCTGCCCGGTGGAGCGCAGGTCCCGTCGATCCCGGTCCCGGACGTGGGCCAGAGTCCGCTCCCGAACGCGCCCTTCCTCCCGCCCGGGCCGGCACAAGGGGCGCCCACCGGGCCGACCAGCCAGCTACCTCCCACCACCGGCAAGCCCGCACCCTCGTCGTCCACCGCGACGTCGCGGGCCGCGTCCTGACCGTTCCTGCTCCGCATCACGCCATCTCGACCGGAAGGGCCAAAGCCGATGACCTCCTCGTTCTCCCAGTTCCCGCTTGACGACCTGCTCGACGCGAGCAGCAGCCTGCGGGTGGTATCCGCGTCGCTGTCGGCCCCGGCACGCCCCGCCGTCGCCGGCGCAGGAGCGGAAGCAGGTGCGGCGGTCAACGCAGCCATGGCCGGTCATGCCGAGGTCGGCGGGGTCTTCACCCAGCAGCTGATCGCGAATATCGCCGAGTTCGGCCGCGCCGCCGACGGTATCGCCGCGCGGGCATCGGCGTCGGACATCGCCGGCAAGGCCCTGTTCAACCGCGTGCAGGCGTGACCGGACACGCGTCGAACGGCGCACACCGCACCTCCGCCCGGTCGGGGACGTTCCGTGGCTGAATTCGTCCGGGTCACCGTCGTCGGCCCGGAGGACAACGCCGCCGACGTCACCGCGCCGCTCGGACGCCCCGTCGCCGAGGTCGTCGACCAGGTCGCCGCCGTTCTCGGTCTCGATCCGTCCGACGAGACCGGATGGCAATTCGCGTCGGTGGCGGCCGGTCCTCTCGCCGCGCACGGGAAGCTCAGCGACTACGGCGTCGTGGACGGGGACATGCTCTACATCGTGCCCGCCGCGAGCGAGGTCGCCGCACCGGAGATCTTCTCCGCGATCGACGTGGTCGCCGACTACGTCGAGGACGAGCGCCGGATGTGGACCGGCAACGCCCGGCATTCGGTCGTCGTGGGCTACGCGGGAATGCTGGTCGTCGTCGCGGCCGTCGCGTTCGCCGTCACGGGGGGCCTCGTCGCCGGCGCATGCGCCGCCGCGATGGGCGCGTTCATCCTCGCCACCTACGCAGCTCCGGAGCCGGCCCGTCACCTCGTCTGGATCACTCCGATCTGCTTCGCCGCCGCGTCGGCGGCGGTGTTCCACGCGTCCCCGTGGCCACAGGTCGTCCTCGCCACCGTCGGCGGCGGACTGTGCGGAATCGCCATCACGACCTTCGTCCTGTCACCGGCCCGGTGGGCGATCGTCGCCTCGTCGTCGATCGCCGGCGGAACCGCGATCGCCGCTGTGATCGCGATTCGATTGGGAGTCAACGCCACCGCGCTCGCGGCATGGATCTCCCCGGTGCTCGTCATCGGCCTCGCCTGCGCCGGACGGCTCTCGGTGGCGTGGTCGGGACTGGGCGGCGTCGTGGCCCGCACCGAGGAGGAGTCTCCCGCCGCCTCGTACGAGGCCGGACGTGAGCGCCCCGGTCGCCCCGAGATCGTGCGGCGGGCGGTCATCGCCACCGACCTCCTCGACGGGATCGTGTGGGCGTGCTGCGCGAGCGCCGTGGGAGCGGTTCTCGTGCTCGCGATCACGGGCGTCTGGGAGCAGGCGGCGTTCGGCGCCTACATCGGACTGGCCTTCCTCCTGCGGAGTCGAAGCTTCTCGGAGGTCCGGCACGTCGCGCCGATCATCGGCGTCGCAGTGACGAGTGCGTTCATCGTGCCGGTCGCCCTGATCGGCCAGCGCATCGGGGAGTCGGCACCGTTCATCACCGCGGCCGCGACCATGGTCATCGCCCTGCTCCTCGGCGTGATCATCCTGTTCCTCGGCTATTTCGAGCTCCCCACCGTCACCGGCGCACGGCTGGCTCAGCTCTGGAACATCGTCGATGCGCTCGTCCTACTGGGGCTGATTCCCATGCTGTTCTGGGCTCAGGGCATTTACCAGTACATACTTGGTACCGACCTGGGGCGCTGATTGTGACTTCGCACCCATCCAGCCGGCGATCCACACTCCCGCCAGCACCGCCGCCGCGGCGATCGCCGCGATCGCGACGGACCACAGCACGAGCATCACGACCGAAGCCGTCGACCGCGGGGGAAGTTTGCCGTTCAGGACCGCGGCAGTGGTCAGTTTCGTACGGAGCGAATGCGCCTGCAGAATCCGCTGTCGTTCCGACCGTTCCCAGTGCACCCGCTGCGCCCGCTGACGCGAACCCGCTACCTGATCGTCGACCTGCATTCCACAACGGTATCGCGTGCACGACCCCGAGAGGCCACTCCGTGACGAAATCGACAGCCCGAGCGCCGCAGCATCATTCGGCACGCTTCACCGGTGCCGTCCGCGGCATCGCCATCGCGGTCGCGCTGACCGTCGTCCTGTCCGGATGTTCCGCGCGCCTGACGCGAACACCCGACGCCCCCGCTTCCTCGGCCTCCAGCGCGCCGTCGGCGCCGCGTGCGGCGGCAGCGATGGCCAAGTGGGCTGCCATTCACAGCGGCCCCTACCTCACCCCGACGACGGCGCTGGAATCCTACTCCTGGGCCGCCCTGGTGATGGGGAAGAACGCACCACGCTGCCAACTCGGCTGGGCCACACTGGCGGCCATCGGGCGCATCACCTCCGACCACGGGACTTCCCGGAGTCACAGCCTCGGGGACGACGCCGTCGTCCGGCCCTCCTTCCGCGAGGCGCAGAAGCCGGCGGCGAAGGACACGGACGGCGGATTCTACGACGGCGACGCTTCCGCGGACCTTCTCATGGGCCCACTTCTGTTCGCCCCCACCGTGTGGGAGCAATGGGCCATCACCGCGAGCTCCGACACGAGCATGCCGCCCAACCCCGACAATCTCGACGATGCCGCCTTGACCCTCGGACGCCTGCTCTGCGGCGCCGGCGCCGACATGTCGACCCCCGAAGGCTGGCAGAAGGCCGTCGCCTCGTACAACCCCGATCCCAAGTTCATCGAGGCGGTCAACTTCCAAGCCAAGTCGTTCACCGACTGAAGCGCCACTACGGCAGAAACGAAGATCCATGTCGGTCACAATCTTCCGCCGGCCCGCCCGCGGGCGTGGCCCCGAGCTGAACGTCGCTCCCCTTGACATCCCCGCCGTCCCCGCCACCGCCCGTGGCGCGGGCGGAATATCGACCGTCGTCCGCGCAGTGCTCCCGCTCGGCGCGGCGATCGGCGCCGGGGCGATGCTGTTCTCCGGCAACAACCCGATCCGGATGCTCGCCGGCGTCGCCATCATCGCCTCCATGGTGCTCGCCGCGATCGCCAGCGTGATCTTCGCCCGCACGGGTAGCCGTCGGGAAGCACGTGAGGCCCGCCTCGGGTACGTCGACTACATCGGGCGACTCCGCGTGGGTATCGACCAGGACATCCTCGACTATCGTGCCGCGATGGCGTGGCGCCACCCGGCACCCGAAGCCCTACCGCAGATCGCGGTCAACCGCCTCCGACTGTTCGAACGACGCCGCGGCGACATCGACTTCCTCGTGGTCCGCATCGGTGAGGGCATCGGCCCGATAGCGCGTTCCGTCACCCTTCCCGGCGCCTCCGGCTCCGCCGCGCCACCCGATCCGGTCGCCGCGGCGCATGCCGACAGGCTCCTGCAACGCGCGGAGTCGGTCATCGGAGTACCGGTCGCCGTCCGGCTCCGCGGCACGGTCTCGGTGCTGGGCGAGGGGCATGAGACCGGACGGACGATCACGGCCCTCGTGCTCGGCGCCGCCGCTCTTCACGCTCCCGCCGATGTGCAGATCATGCTGTGCACCACGCCCGATGACATCGGCACACCCCCCGACCCCGTCACCGGGGCAGGCCGATTCGACTGGATGAAGTGGCTCCCGCACACGGCCGACCCGGGGCGCTTCGACGGCCCCTTCCCCGCCCGCCGCATCACCACGGATCCGGACGAGATGCGGACGCGGCTCGTCGAACTCATCTCCGCGCGCATCACCGCTCTCAGCGACCGGGGCCACCGGTCGCGTTCGGAGTCCGCATGGGACGGCCCGACCCTCGTGGTCATCATGACCGAAGCGGCCCGCATCGGCAGTGGCCTAGGGGCGGGCACCGATCCGGCCGACCTGCTACCTCCGGGAGTCTCTCCCGAACAACTCGGGATCTGCTTCGTGACCGAGACACTGCGCCGCGTCGATGAGCCGGGACACGTCGATACCCGCGTACGCGTCTCCCCGACGGGCGAGGTGGATGTGACCGACCTGACGGGCGTCCTGACCAGGCTTCTCGGCGGCGACGACTCCGACGCTGACGGTGAGCCGGACACCACCGACGGCGCTACCGCCGTGCGGAGCTCGCGATCCGCCTACGACGGTGACGACGGCAGGATCTCCGCGGCATCGATCAACGGGATCGACCTCGACAGTGGACCGGGATGGGTGAAGCGTCTCATCCTGGGGACGGACCGCGGGACCGTCGACGCCTGGACCCTCGAGCTGGCCACCGTCTGCGCCAGGCGACTCGCGCCCCTGCGCCTCGTCGCGGACCCGATCCCGTCGAGTGCCCTCGAAGCCACCTTCGACCTTCCGTCCCTGCACGACATCGGTGATCCCGCCGACCTCGACCCGGCGGCACTGTGGAGCACGCCGAGACCGCTCGGAGATCACCTCAACGTTCCGATCGGCGCGGATGCGGCCGGCGCGCCGGTTCGCCTCGACATCAAGGAGTCCGGCCAGAACGGGATGGGGCCGCACGGCCTCTGCGTCGGCGCCACGGGATCCGGCAAGTCCGAACTCCTTCGAACGCTCCTCACCTCCATGGCCATCGCGCACCCGCCGGATCTCCTGTCGTTCGTCCTCGTCGACTACAAGGGCGGGGCCGCGTTCGCCGGCTTCGAGCGCCTTCCCCACACCAGCGCCTCGGTCGACAACCTGGCCGACGATCTCGGGTTGGTCGATCGCCTGCACGACGCCCTTCTCGGTGAGCTCCAGCGGCGTCAGCGCGTCCTCGCCGATGCCGGCAACCTGCCGAACGTCACCGAATACCAACGCCTGCGGCGGATCCGGCTCGCCGATCCCACTGCGGAGCAGCTGCCACCCCTCCCCGCGCTGTTCGTCGTCATCGACGAGTTCGGTGAGATCCTCTCGGCCAAGCCCGACTTCATCGATCTCTTCGTACAGATCGGGCGAATCGGCCGCTCGATCGGCGTCCACCTCCTCCTGTCCACTCAGCGTCTCGAGGAGGGCCGCCTCCGCGGTCTCGAATCACATCTCTCGTACCGGATCGGGCTGCGGACGTTCACGGCGCAGGAGTCCCGGACGGCACTCGGTGTGTCCGATGCGCACACCCTGCCCGCCGTGCCGGGCTCGGCGATCCTCAAAGTCGACCCCGACGTCTTCACGAGGTTCAAGGCCGCGTTCGTCTCCGGCCCGTACCGGCCCAGCGTCGAGCGCGTGCAGAGCGAGGCCGCGCCGGAGGTGTCCCGGTTCGAGTTCTCGCCCGTCGCGGAGCATCCCGGCCGCCATTCCGCAGCACCCACGCTCGCCCCGACCGACACGACGACGCTCGACGTCATCCTCGATGCGCTCGATGCGCCCGCACTCCAGTCCCGCCGCATCTGGCTGCCCCCACTCCCGGCGGCCCTGCCCCTCGACCAGGTCGGCGCAGGCTCGAGCCACTCCGTGGACGGCCTCGCAGTCGCGATCGGCCTCGCCGACGAGCCCAAACGGCAACGTCAATCACCGCTCACGGTCGACTTCCGGGGAACGTCGGGCAACGTCTACATCTCGGGCGCCCCGCAGACCGGCAAGACGACGACACTGCGGACCATCGTCGCCGCCGGCGCGATCAGCCACCCGCCGGCGACCCTCGGGTTCCACGTCATCGACGCGAACGGAACGGCGCTCGCGGACCTCGAGCGTCTCCCCAACACCGGGAGTGTCGCGACGCGCTACGACGGCGACCTCGCACGCCGGATCGTGGCCGATCTCCACGGCAGTCTGGATTCCCGCGAGCAGTTCTTCGCGTCGCGCCGAATCCAGGGTATCGCCGACCTCCGGGCGCGCATCGCGAGCGGCGAGCAGTTCCCCGAGATCGTGACGGCCGACATCGTCCTCGCGATCGACGGCTGGGCCTCCTTCAAGGAGAACCACGAGGATCTCGTCGACGTGGTCCAGGACATCGGCAACCGCGGTCTCGCGCTCGGTATCCACGTCGTCATCGTCGGTGGGCGATGGGCCGACCTCCGGATGTCGATGCAGGCGGTGATCGGCACCAAGATCGAGCATCGCCTCAACGATCCGCTCGATTCGACGATCGGCCGCGCACAGAACGCGCTGATCCGCGCCGATCAACCCGGCCGTGTCATCACGACGGACCCCCTCGGCGCGCAGGCCCAGATCGCCCTCCCGCACCTCTCCTCCGACTCGGGCTTCGACGAGGTCGTCGAAGTGGCGCGGCACCGCGCCGCGGGGCAGGCCATGCCGCCGGTTCCCACCCTCCCCGACGCGCTCGCCTATCGAGGCTTCCGCCCCGGATTCCCCGAGCGCGAGCCGCTCCTCGTCGGCATCAACGAGACCGACCTCGCCCCGCTCGTCCTCGATCCGACGACGACCGACCAGCACCTGCTCGTCATCGGCGAATCTCGTTCGGGGAAGACGAACCTCCTCCGCGTGATCGTCGAGGAACTCGTCTCGACCCACACCGACGAGCAACTCGTCATCGGCCTCTTCGATCCCCGGCGCACACTGCAGGGCTTCGTCCCGGACGACTACCTGGGCGGATACGCGGGATCGCCGCCCGCGGCCGGAGCCCTTGCGGCGGGGATCGCGGAGGAACTACAGCGGCGGCTCCCGCCGGAGGACCTGCAACAGCGGGCGGCGCCGTTCACGGGACCGCACATCTACCTCATCGTGGACGACTACGACCTGCTCGCGTCCGGCACCTCGAACAATCCGTTGGCCCCGCTGATCCCGTACCTCCCCTACGCGGCCGACATCGGACTGCACCTGGTGGTCGCCCGCCGTTCAGCGGGCATCAGCCGCGCGCTGTACGACAGCGTCGTCGGCGGAATCCGCGAGCACAACGCCACGATGGTGCTGTTCTCCGGCGACCGCCAGGAAGGCAGCCTGGCGCCCGGCGTCCACCTCACCCATCAGCCGGTCGGCCGCGTGCGCATCATCCGTCCCCATTCCGCACCGATTCACGCCCAGACCCTGCTCCTCGAGTCCGACTGACCGGTCACCCCCTCATCGCTGCCGCGCCGAGGCGTCCGACACCATCTCCGGGCACGCCCGCCCGGCCCGCAGTTCGTAGTGCCACACCTCGTTCGCGTACGTGCGGCACAACCCGAACCGCTCCGAGTAGCGGTCCATCCAATACGCGGCCTCCGTCGGCCCCACGTCCACCGCATCGCCCGTCACGTGCTCCGAGGTCGCCGGTGTCGCGACCAACCGCGCCGCCTCCTCCGCACCGTCCCGCCGCACGGCATCGTCGTAGAGGTACTGCTGATACCGCTTCGACCGCCACCCCGACGTGAGGTGCATCGCGACGCCCTCCTCGGCCGCCGCGCGTGCCGCCGACCGGATCGCCTTGCGCAGCTTCGGGTCGAGCCTGGTCACCGCCGGCACATCCGCATCCACCGCCACCCTGTCCAGCACCACCCCGTCGGCCTCCCCCAGCTGCCCGACGGTGCCCGTCTCCGCTCCGCCCGGTATCCCCGGGAGCGTCTCCGAACACGCCGCGATCACCGCCGCCACCGCGACGAGGACGACCAGCGCGGCAGCCGATTTCGTGAGTAGATGAGCCATGTCCTCACGATGGGCCGCCCACGTCCCGGTACCGTCGCCGACGGTCCGCGGTCCCGTCCCGGTTGTGTTTCAAACGCCACAGCGCCGGCGACCTGTGAGTAGTCTCACCGGTCGCCGCGCTGCGACGGCTCGGAGGCGGACGTAGCGTTTCGCCATGGCAGAGAGCACATTGACTGTTGTCGTTCCCGCCTACAACGAGGACGAGGTCATCGAGGAATGCCTCGAGCGACTGCTCGCCGAAGGTTCCGAGATCGACGAGATCATCGTGGTCGACAACAACTCGACAGACCGCACCGTCGCCCTGGTGGAGGCCACCGCCGCAGCGAACCCCGTCGTGAAACTGATTCGCGAGAACCGGCAGGGCCTGGTGTGGGCCCGGAACGCGGGGCTCGACGCCGCCACGTCGTCGGTGATCGCCCGGATCGACGCGGACACCGTCGTCGCTCCGGGATGGGCACGGCGCCTGCGCACGTTCTTCGACACCGACGACGGCCGCGGCTTCGACGTCGTCTCCACCCTCGGGGAGTTCCGCGGGCTCCCCGGCCGGCGATTCCAATCCGCCCTGAACAAGTGGAACGATCCGTTCGGGCGCAACGAGAAGCGCGCGCAACGGGTGAGCTACTGCTTCGGCCCGAGCATGGCCTTCCGTGCCGAGACGTGGCGCCGGATACGGCCGCACGTCGCGATGCGCAGAGACGTCTTCGAGGACGTCGACATCGCCCTCTGCGTCCAGGACTCGGGCGGGGAGTGCGCGCTGATCCGGGACGTCGTGGTGGAGGTCTCGCCGCGCCGCTTCTACACCGGCGTCGGCAGTTACGCGACGTACGCCGCGTACCTGCCCCGCACCTTCTGGATCCACGGCCGGCGGGGAACGGCCACCTGGCTGACGGCCGCGCTCCCGCTGACCGTCGGCTTCCACGCGGCGCGGCTCGCCGTCCTGCGCGGCCTCGGCGACGGCGGCTTCGCGTTGCGGAACGTCTTCCGAAGCACCGGGGCGGAGCGCGAGCGACCATGAGGCGACCGCCCCCGGCGATCCTGGGCGGGCTCCTCCCGGTCATCGTCTACTTCAGCGCCACCCGCCTGGGCGGCCTCTCGCAGCTGACCGGCGTCGTGCTCGGCATCGTCACGGGGCTGGTGATCGTGACCTGGCGGATGTTCGTCACGCGCCAGGTCGGGCAGCTGGAGCTGTTCACGACCGCCATCCTCGCGGTGGCCCTCATACCGTCGCTCGTCACCGGAGAACCGCGGATCGCCCTTGCGGCACAGTCCATCGACGGCTTCTTCGCGGCGGCGTACTTCCTCGTCTCGGCGTTCACCCGCAGGCCGCTCGTAGCGAGCATTCTCGGGCCGATGTACGTGAAGGCGCTCAAGGTGGAACCGACGGCGTGGGACCGCTGCCTGGACGAGTCGCCGCGGTTCCGCAGCCGGATCCGGTGGATGAGCGTGGTCTGCGCCGTCACCGCGGTCACCGGATCGTCGGCCGGCCTGTACCTCGCGCTGCACTACCCGATCGACACCGTGGTCCTCGTCGGGCCGGTGATCGGCTTCGTCCTCGTCCCGCTGGCCCTGCTCGTCATCAAGCTGGCGGACCGGCCCCTCCGCGCGGAGCTCCGTCGTCCGGTGGACCCCCACCCTGCCTGAGGGCCGAGCGCGTCACCAGCGCAGCGTGAGCTCGCCCCCGTCGGCGAGTGCGGCCCAGCGCGGGGCGAAGTCGTCGTAGCGGGCGAAGATCCGCTCGCGCAGGGCGGGATCGACGTCCGCGTCCTCGAGGGCGCCGGGCCACGCGGGCTCCGGCTTCCGGTGCCCGCGATCCACCTCCCACAGCGCCGCGGTCAGCGACGCGAGGTACTCCGAGCGCGCCATGTCCGCGGATTGCGCGGCCGTCGGCTGCCGCTTGCGGCGGGACGCCTTGCGGCGCTCCCCCGGGTCGGCGGGCCAGAACAGCCCGTCGAGGCCGTTCGCGTCGGCGATCCGTCCGAACACCCCGCCGCGCAGGCCCGCCTCGGCCTCGACGATGAGGTGCGCCGCGTCGTGCGGCACCGGCGGCCGACCGCCCGGGCCGCCGCGGGGCGCCAGCTCGGGGCCCTTCGCGCGCGTGATCCGCACGTCGTACCCGTTCCGGCGCTTGACGAACGTGACCTCCATGCCTCCAGGGTGCGTCGCACACCGGGCCGCCGCAACCGGTTTTCGACGGGCTGCGGCCCGCGGCCGCGCGCAATACAGTGGCGGCATGTCGATGCGCGCCCGCCCGTCCCTGTCCCTGCTCGGCGCGGCGGTCCTCGCCACGACGGCCGTGGTCGGCGCCCCGCCGGCGCACGCCGCCCCTGCCGCGCCCAGCTACGTAGCGCTCGGCGATTCCTACTCCTCCCTCCCCGCCGACGCCACCGTCGGCGCCTCGCAGCAGGAGCGCGCGTGCGGGCGGTCCACGCACAACTACCCGAAGCTGGTGGCCGCGTCGCTGGGCCTGGCCCCGGACGCACTGCGGGACAACACCTGCGGCGGCGCCAAGACGCGGGACGCCTTCGCGAGCCAACACGCCGGCTCCGCGAAGACCGGCTACTACGACGCCGCGCCGCAGCTCGACGGGATCACCCCCGCCACGAGGCTCGTCACCATCTCCCTGGGCGGCAACGACGGCGACCTCTACTCGAGCATCCTCGAATCCTGCGCGGTGGCACCGCGATCGGCCGCGGTCCGCTGCACCGCCGATCAGCGCACCCGCCCGGCCCGCCTGTCCGACGGTGCCGTCGCCTCCCGTCTGGCGCAGATCACCGCGGCGAACGAGCGCATCATCCGCGCCGTCCGCGAGCGCTCGCCGCGGGCGCGGATCCTCGTGGTGGGCTACCCCGCCGTGTTCGCCGGCGACCGGACCTGCGCCACGATCGCGCCCTTCCGCTCCGCCTCGATCCCGTGGATGCGCAGCATCCTCACCGAGCGGCTCAACGGCGCCGTCCGGCGGGCCGCCGTGAACGCCCGCGCCGAGTACGTCGACATGGAGGCACCGTCGAGGGGCCACGAGCTGTGCAGCGCGCGACCGTGGATCAACGGTGTCGACGAGGTGCCCCGCGCCGCCGCGCTGCACCCCTTCCCCGAGTAGGGCGAGGCGGTCGCCACCGCTGTCACCGCCGCCGTGCGGGCGTCAGGCCCGCGCCTGTAACCGCTCCCGCGTGGCCTCGTCGGCGGGCAGGAAGGTCTCCAGGTGCAGCTCGTCGACGGTGGCGTCGTGCGGCGTGAGCACGGCGCTGACCACGCTGAACAGCCGCAGCGGCGCACCGTCGGGCATGCGGAGGACGAGCTCGACGACGGGCCCGGACGGCCCGGGTGCCGGGCCGCCGCCCGGATACTCCCGGCACTCGGCGAGCAGCGCCGCCAGCCGCGGATCGGCGGTCCGGTCGGCGCGCGCGGCCACCTGGTGCAGCAGGTGCTCGCGCCAGGCCCCGAGGTCGACGATGCGCGGCGCCAGCCCGTCTGGGTGCAGGCTCAGCCGGACGACGTTGACCGGCGGCTCCAGCAGGTGCGGCGCGCAGCCGGCGAGCAGCGGGGCGACGGCGTCGTTGGCGTCCACCAGGTCCCAGTACCGGTCGAGGAGGACCGCCGGGTAGGGCGCGTGCGCATCGAGCAGGGTGCGGAAGGAGGCGAGCACGCCCGCGGCGTCCGCCGGGCTGTCGTGGCGCGGGGCGAAACCGCCTGCCACAAGAAGGGCGTCGCGCTCGCGTGGCGGCACCTCCAGGTGGTCGGCGAGCCGCAGGATCATCTCGGCGCTCGGCCGGGACCGCCCCGTCTCGACGAAGCTCAGGTGCCGCCCGCTGACCTCGGCGCGGCTCGCGAGTTCGAGCTGGCTGAGCCGCCGCCGCTGCCGCCAGGTGCGCAGGAGCGGCCCCACCTCGATCGTCGTCATGCTCGCGAATCTATCCGCGCCGGGGAGGCGCCACCATTACCTCCGAGGTAATCGCCAGAGTTCGCGATCGGCGGCAGACTCGGCATCGTTCCCATCGACCCCACCGAGAACACCTGGAGGACACCATGAACCACGTCGTCGACGCCTACCTCGCCACCTGGAACAGCACCGACCCGCAGGCCCGCCGCGACCTGCTCGCGCGGCACTGGGCGCCCGGGGCCACGTACACCGATCCGATGGCGGAGGTCGCCGGGACCGAGGCCATCGGCGCCGTCGTCGCCGGCGTGCACGAGCAGTTCCCCGGCTTCGAGTTCACCCTCGTCGGCGAGCCCGACGCGCATCACGGCCAGGTGCGGTTCCAGTGGGGCCTCGGCCCCGCCGGCGCGGAGCCACCGGTCGTCGGCTTCGACGTGGTGACCGTCGGCGCCGACGGGCGCATCGCCACCGTCGCCGGCTTCCTGGACCGCGTCCCCGCCTGACAGACGGCGATGGCCCCCTCCGCGCGGAGGGGGCCATCGCCGTGTCTCGGACTACCGGCCGATCAGCTTGAGCGCCTTGATCGCCGACGGGACGACGTTCAGGAAGACGTTGCGCGGCACGCCCTTGATGCCGCCGATGCCGATGATCCGCTGCTCCGCGATGGTCTTCGACTCGCAGTACTTGAGCAGGCCCTCGGTGCCGTGGCGGCGGCCGACGCCCGAGATGCCCATGCCGCCCATCGGCGCGGCAGTCGAGCCCCACGCGGCGGCGTAGCCCTCGTTGATGTTGACGGTGCCGGCGTTGATCCGCTCGGCGATCTCCTGCGCCTGCTTCGTCGTGCCCGCGAAAACGCTGGCGTTGAGGCCGTACTCAGTGTCGTTGGCCTTCTCGACGGCCTCATCGATGGAGTCGACGGGGTAGATCGACACCAGCGGGCCGAAGGTCTCCGACTTGAAGCAGACGGCTTCCTCCGGCACGTCCTTGAGCACGGTCGGCTCGTAGAAGAACGGGCCGAGATCGGGGCGGGCCTTGCCACCGGCGAGCACCGTCGCGCCCTTGGCGACGGCGTCGTCGACGTGCGCGGCAACGGTGTCGATCTGCGACTTCGACGCGAGCGAGCCCATCTCGTTCTCGAAGTCGTAGCCGGCGCCCAGTGCGAGCGCGGCGGTGCGCTCGGCGAAGGCGCGGGCGAACTCGTCGGCGATCTCCCGCTCGACGTAGATCCGCTCGATCGAGATGCACAGCTGCCCCGAGTTCGAGAACGCGGCGCGGGCGGCACCGTCGGCCGTGTGGGCGATGTCGGCGTCCTTGGTGACCACCATGGGGTTCTTGCCGCCCAGCTCGGCGGAGAAGCCGATGAGGCGCTTGCCGCACTGCTCGGCGAGCGTGGCGCCGGTCGCGGAGGAGCCGGTGAACATGAGGTAGTCGGCGCGCTCGACGATCGCGGTGCCCACGACGCCGCCGGGGCCGGGGACCACGGCGAACAGGTCCCGCGGCAGGCCGGCGCGGTACAGCAGCTCGACGGCCGCGAGGGCGCAGTACGGGGTCTGCGAATCGGGCTTGAGCACGACGGCGTTGCCGGCGGCCAGCGCGGCGACACCGTCGGAGACAGCGAGGGTGATGGGGTAGTTCCACGGCGCGATCACGCCGACGACGCCCTTGGGCTGGTAGCGCACGCGGGTCTTGGTGAACACCGGCAGCATGCCGTCGGTGCTCTTCTCCGCCAGGATCTTCGGCGCGTTCTTGCCGTACCAGCGGGCCGTCATCGCGACGTCCAGGGACTCCTCCTGGGCGTACTGGCGGGCCTTGCCGGTCTCCAGCTGCACCATATCCATGAGCTCGGCGCGGTGATCGTTCACCAGGTCGGCGAACTTGAGCAGCACGGCCGCGCGGTCCTTGGCGCTGCGGGCCGCCCACTGCTTCTGCGCGAGGCGGGCCCGCTCGAAGGCCTTCTCCACATCCTCCACGGTGCCCACGGGGATCGTGGTGACCTTCTCGCCGGAGAACGCCTCGAGGACGTCGCGCGACTCGCGCTGCTCCGGGTGGTCGATCGCCGCGAGGGCGCGAAGACGGTCGAACGTGGCCTGGGTGGGTGCTGGCATGATGCCAGATTACCCGCTTGTTGACGGTGCCTCAATAGTAGACCTGCCGCGACGGTCGGAGAATCGGCGGAATCCGCGTCGAGGCCGAAGATATGCGTTCTGAGCTGGCATTCCGCTGATTCTCCGAGGCTCTCCTCCACAGGTGAGCTTATGAAACGTCTTTCCTCCACAGACCCCGTCAGTTGGCGCGGGCACCGGCCACGGTCCACCCGAGGATCAGGCCATGCACACCATCGAGATCCTCGAGGCCATAGCCGGCCCGGACGGCGGTGTCGTCTCCCGCCGGGGCGCGCTCGCGGCGGGCGCCGATGCGGCGGAGATCGAGCGCTTGCGCCGCACCGGCGACATCGTGGCGATCCGGCCCGGGTGGTATCGACTCCCCGGCGCCGACCCGGTCGTCGTGGCAGCGGTCAGGACCGGCGCGGTCCTCACCTGCGTCTCGGCGCTGCGACTGCACCCCGGCGTGTGGGTCCCGCCGCACCGGACCAAGACGCACCTGCGGCGGGCACGCCACCGTCGGACGGCATCGCACCAGGACTGCGACGCCGGACATCCGATGAGTTCGCCTATCCGCGCCGTCGATCCCCTCCCCGACGCGCTCCGGTGTGCCGCCCGCTGCCTGGACGCCGACGAATTCGTCGCGGTTCTCGACTCGACGCTCCGACGCGTGGGCGACCGCTACACCACCGGCGATCTCCGCGAGATCTTCGACAGCACGTCACAGCAGGTTCTCCGCCTGTTGGACTTCGTGGACCCACTGGCGGGTTCCGGAACGGAATCTCTGGTCCGATTCCGTCTGCAGTACGCCCGGATCACGGTCCGCAGCCAAGTGGAGATTCCTGGCATCGGGCGCGTGGACCTCCTGGTCGGCGACAGGCTCATCATCGAATGCGACAGCACCGAATATCACAGCGGACCGCAGCGGCTGGAGGACAACCGCCGTGACCGCGCGGCGACCCGCGGCGACTACCGCGTGATGCGGGTCGACTACTCGGAGGTGATCGGCAAATGGCCGGCGATCTACGCCGAGATCCTCGACATCGTGCGCACCGGCCGCCATCGCGGACCCGTGCGAGTCGTGGAATCCGCCGATCTCGGCGCGGCGCCGCAGATATCGATCGCCACCTCGAAATCCGCCGATTCTCCCAGCCGGATACCCTGGCGACCATGAGCGATGTGCAGTTCACCCCCACCGCGGACCTGGTCGACGAGATCGGCCCCGACGTGCGCAGCTGCGACACGCAGTTCCGTCAGTTCGGCGGCCGCAAGCAGTTCGCCGGCGAGGTCGTCACGGTCAAGTGCTTCCAGGACAACGCGCTGCTCAAGTCGATCCTGGGCGAGCCCGGCGAGGGCCGCGTGCTGGTCATCGACGGCTCCGACGCCGACGGCGTCCCGTCGCTGCACACGGCGCTGGTCGGCGACCTCATCGCCGAGCTGGGCCGCGGCAACGGCTGGGCCGGCATCGTGGCCTACGGCGCGGTCCGCGACGCCGCCGTGATCGGCACCCTGGACATCGGCTTGAAGGCGCTCGGCACCAACCCGCGCAAGTCCACCAAGACCGCCGAGGGCCAGCGCGACATCCCGCTCACCTTCGGCGGCGTGACGTTCAACCCGGGCGATGTGCTCTTCAGCGACGACGACGGCATCGTCCTCCGCTAACGCCCGCCACGCCCATGTGGAGCACGCGCGAGGTCGCTGAGCTGGCGGGGACCAGCCTGCGCACCGTGCGCCACTACCACGACGTCGGGCTGCTCGACGAACCCGAGCGGCGCTCGAACGGCTACAAGACCTACGGCGTGGAGCACCTCGTGCGGCTGGTCTGGATCCGACGCATGACGGCCCTGGGTTTCAGCCTCGCGCAGGTCGCCGCGATGGACGCCGACGGTGTGGACGACGCCGCCGCCGCCGAGCTCGACGCGAAGCTGGCCGCCGACATCGAACGGCTGCAGGCGATCCGCGGAGACCTGCGAGCGCTGCGCACGTCGACGGTACCGTCGGACCTGCCGCCCGAGCTGTCCGCGGCGGCGACCGCCCAGCGGCTCTCCCCCGCCGACCGCAAGTTCAGCGTCGTGCTCGCCCAGCTGGTGGGTCCGACGAGGGCCGAGGAGTACGCGCGCATGCTCACCGCGCACGGGCGCACCGCGGCGGGCGACGACTTCGACCGGCTCCCCGCCGACGCGGACGAGGCGACCGTCGACGACGTGGTCGCGCGACTGCTCCCCGACGTGCTGCGGCAGGTGATCGATTTCCCCGATCTGGGGACCTGGTCCGTCGAGGGCGGGCACGACCAGCGCACGGCACAGCGCGTCATCCTCGCGACGCTCTCGGAGCTCTACAACCCGGCGCAGCTGCAGGTGCTCAGCCGGGTGGCGGTCGCCACCGCTGCCGCACGCGACGCGGGCTGACCCCTCAGCGCGCCACGCGGGCGGAACGCCCGAAGACCTCCACCACATCGCCCACGGCGAGCTGGCGGCCGCGACGCAGGTCGACCTCGCCGTTCACCGCCACCTCGCCCTCGGCGATCACCGCCTTGGCCTCGGCCCCCGAGTCGATGAGACCCGCCAGCTTGAGGAACTGCCCCAGCCGGATCACATCGTCGGAGATGGTCACGTCGATCGCCTCACTCACGCGCACCATCATGCCCGACTATCCTCGCCGGTGTGCTGCTCGATCTGGCGGGTACCCGCACCCACGTGGTGGTCGACGAACCGATCGCCCCGGCGAGCGGCCCGCCCGTCGTGCTCAGTTCCGGGTTGGCCGGGAACTGGTTCGACTGGGACGCGGTCACGGAGCTCCTGACCGCGAGCCGCACCGTCGTCCGCCTGGACCGGCCCGGCTACGGCCTCTCCGATCCCTGGCCCGACGGTGCCGTCCCCACCCTGGACTCCGAGGTCGCCCGGCTGCGCGAGCTGCTGGATGCGCTCGACATCGACTCGGCCGTGCTGGTGGGCCACTCGATGGCCAGCTTCTACGTCGAGGCGTTCCTCCGCGAATTCCCCGGCCGCACGGCGGGATCGGTCATCCTGGACGGCAGCGTGGAGACCTCACCGCGGTGGGTGGTGCCGGGCGAGCTGCGCGACACCGCGCTCCTGCGGTCGGCCGACGCCGCGGCGGCGGTGCGGATGAACCTGTTCGGCCCACTGGTGCACCGGATGCTGGGCGCGGGTC
Organism: Tsukamurella sp. DT100; assembly: GCF_049844855.1. Lineage (NCBI taxonomy): Bacteria > Bacillati > Actinomycetota > Actinomycetes > Mycobacteriales > Tsukamurellaceae > Tsukamurella > Tsukamurella sp. DT100. The sequence goes on along the minus strand of NZ_JBNCLV010000002.1, from coordinate 113,622 downwards.
CGCCGCCGCCCGAGTACGCGTCGATCCTCTCCTCGGAGGCCTACTTCCGCGCCGCGTTCCTGGAGAACGGCCGGTACCCGGTGCTGGCCCACGAGCTCGCGGAGCTGCGGGAGCGGACGACGCTGCCGCGCGGCGTCCCGATCACCGTGGCCGCGGCGTTCGCCGGGCGGCGCACCCCGTGGGCGACGCACTGGCTGGAGCAACAGCAGGAGCTGGCGGACGTGCTGCACGCGCGGTTCGCCGTGATCGCGCCGAGCGGCCATCAGGCCATGGTCGATCAGCCCGCGCAGGTGGCGGCGCTGATCCTGGACGCGACTACCCGACCCGCAGTATCCGCAGGTCCGACGCGGTGACGAGCCGCTCGCCGTCCTCGGCGAGCGTGCGCGCGAGGCGACGGTTCCGCAAGCGGGAGATCGCCTTCGAGCCCAACAGGGTGGTGCGGCGGTGCAGCTTCACAGGAATCTCCGGGCGATCTCGATGCGGAACGGTTGGTTACAGATACTGTATTCCCTCGCCGGTGCGGGGTCCAGCGCTCCGCACCGAAGCGTGTCGCTCCTCACATCCGGGTTCCGCCGAGCACCCGCGCGCGCCGCGGCTACGCTGTGGGTGTTCGTGCAGCAATTTGCGTCCTCACACATCCTCCAAGGAGAACCGTGTCCGATCTCGACGACCTGATCAAGTCCATCCCGCTCGCGGATATCGCCGCCCAGCTCGGCGTCTCGGAGGACGTCGCCTCGGAGGCCGTCAACCAGACGGTGCCGACCCTGCTCGCCGGCCTCCAGGCGCAGGACACCACCGAGGCCCCGGCGGATCTCGCGCAGGCCGCCGACAGCGGCGACGGCCAGCAGATCGTCTCCAGCCTGTTCGGCGAGAAGACCGACGACGTGGCCGCCGCGGCCGCCGCGCCGCTGTCCTCCGGCGTCACCGACGGCCTGGTCAAGCAGCTGCTCCCGATCCTCGCGCCCATCGTGATCAGCTTCGTCATGAAGAAGCTGACCAGCGGCGGCGCGGCCGCTCCGCAGCAGGAGCAGGCCCCGGCCCCGCAGCAGCAGAGCGGCGGCGACGTCCTCGGCAGCATCCTGGGCAACATGCTCGGCGGCGGCAACCAGCAGGCCGGCGGCAACGCCGCGGGCAACGTGCTGGGCAGCATCCTGGGCGGCCTGCTCAAGGGCAAGTAACCCGCTCGAACGACCGAAGGCCGGCCCCCGCGAGGGAGCCGGCCTTCGTCGTTCGACGGTGCGCTACCGCTGCGGCGCGGCGGTGGGGACGATCGGCGCGGGCAGCGCGGTGTCGCCCATGAGGAAGCGGTCGACGGCGGCCGCGGCGCTGCGGCCCTCCGCGATGGCCCACACGATGAGCGACTGGCCGCGGCCGGCGTCGCCGGCGACGAAGACGCCCGGCACCGTCGACTGGAAGTCGTCGCCGCGCGAGACGTTCCCGCGCTCGCTGTACTCGACGCCCAGCTTGTCCAGCAGGTCGTCGCGCTGCGGGCCGACGAAGCCCATGGCCAGCAGCACGAGGTCGGCCTCGAGGGTGAAGTCGGTGCCCTCGACCTTCTCGAACCGGCCGCCCTCCATCTTGACCTCGTAGGCCTTGAGGCCGGTGACCTTGCCGTCCTCACCGATGAACTCCTCGGTGCTGACGGAGAAGACGCGCTCGCCGCCCTCCTCGTGGGCCGAGCTGATGCGGTACATGAGCGGGTAGGTCGGCCACGGGGTCGACTCGGCGCGCTCGCGCGGCGGGACGGGCATGATCTCGAACTGGTGCACGGTGGTCGCGCCCTGGCGCAGCGAGGTGCCCAGGCAGTCGGCACCGGTGTCGCCGCCGCCGATGATGACGACCTTCTTGTCCTTGGCGTGCAGCGGCGGCAGGCCGTTCTCGTCGAGGACGTCGTCGCCGACCGCGGCGCGGTTGGCCCACGGCAGGAACTCCATCGCCTGGTGGATGCCGTCCAGCTCGCGGCCGGGGATCGGCAGGTCGCGCCACACGGTGGCGCCGTTGGCAAGCACGACCGCGTCGAAGTCCTCGCGGAGCTGCTCGACGGTCACGTCGACGCCCACGTTGACGCCCGTCTTGAAGACGGTGCCCTCGGCGTTCATCTGGGCGAGGCGGCGATCGATGTGCCGCTTCTCCATCTTGAACTCGGGAATGCCGTAGCGGAGCAGGCCGCCGATCCGGTCGGCGCGCTCGAAGACGGTCACGGTGTGGCCGCCGCGGGTGAGCTGCTGCGCCGCGGCGAGGCCCGCCGGGCCCGAGCCGACGACGGCGATCTTCTTGCCGGTGAGCCGGGTCGGGTGCTGCGGCGAGACCCAGCCCTCGTCGAAGGCCTTGTCGATGAGCTCGACCTCGACCTGCTTGATGGTGACGGGATCCTGGTTGATGCCCAGCACGCACGACGCCTCGCAGGGCGCGGGGCACAGCCGACCGGTGAACTCCGGGAAGTTGTTCGTGGCGTGCAGCCGCTCGATGCCGTCGTACCAACGGTCCTTGTACGCCAGCGTGTTCCACTCGGGGATCAGGTTCCCGAGCGGGCAGCCGTTGTGGCAGAACGGGATACCGCAGTCCATGCACCGGGACGCCTGCTTGCGCAGAGTGGTCCCGTCGAAGGGCTTGTAGACCTCGTTCCAGTCCAGGAGCCGGAGCGGGACCGGCCGGCGGACCGGGGTCTCGCGCGAGTTGTTCTTCAGAAAGCCTTGCGGATCAGCCACGAGCGGCCTCCATCACTGCGTCGTCGATGTTGCGGCCGTCGAGTTCGGCGCGCTTGATGGCGGTGAGCACGCGCTTGTAGTCGCGCGGCATCACCTTGGCGAAGAGCTGACGCTCCCGCGGCCAGTTGGCCAGGATCCGTTCCGCGACGGCGGAATCGGTGTAGCGGTAGTGGTCGGTCACGGCGCGGTGGACGAAGTCGATATCGGCCTCGTCGAGCGACTCCAGCTCCACCAGCTCGGTGTTGAGGTCGCGCTCGAACTGCCCGTCCGCGTTGTAGACGTACGCCACGCCGCCGGACATGCCGGCGCCGAAGTTGCGTCCCGTGTCGCCGAGCACCACCACGCGGCCGCCGGTCATGTACTCACAGCCGTGGTCGCCCACGCCCTCGACCACCGCGACGGCGCCCGAGTTGCGCACCGCGAACCGCTCGCCCGCCTTGCCGTTGAGGTAGACCTCGCCGGAGGTGGCGCCGAACAGGATCACGTTGCCCGCGATGATGTTGTCCGCGGCCACGAACTCCGCGGGGGCGTTGCGCGCCGGCCGGACCACGATCTTGCCGCCGGAGAGGCCCTTGCCCACGAAGTCGTTGGCGTCGCCCTCGAGGCGCAGCGTGATGCCCTTCGGCACGAAGGCGCCGAAGCTGTTGCCCGCGCTGCCCTTGAACGTGATGTCGATGGTGTCCTCGGGGAGGCCGTCGGCGCCGTGCGCCTTGGTCACCTCGTGGCCGAGCATCGTGCCCACGGTGCGGTTCACGTTGGAGATCGGGGTCTCGATGGTGACCGGCGCGCCGGTCTCCACTGCGACCCGCGCCTGCGAGATCAGCTGCTGGTCCAGGGCCTTCTCGAGGCCGTGGTCCTGCGGCTGGCTGCAGAACAGGTCCTGCTTCATGAACGGCGAGTCGACCTGCGCCAGGATCGGCGAGAGGTCCAGCTTGCCGGCCTTGGCGTCGCCCCAGTGGGCCTGCGCCGCGGTGGTGTCGAGGATCTGCGACTGGCCGACGGCCTCCTGCAGGGTGCGGAAGCCCAGCTCGGCGAGCAGCTCGCGCACCTCCTCGGCGATGTACAGGAAGAAGTTCTCCACGAACTCCGGCTTGCCGGTGAACCGGCGCCGCAGCACCGGGTTCTGGGTGGCCACGCCCACGGGGCAGGTGTCCAGGTGGCACACGCGCATCATGATGCAGCCCGAGACCACCAGCGGGGCGGTGGCGAAGCCGAACTCCTCGCCGCCGAGCAGCGCGGCGACGATGACGTCGCGGCCCGTCTTGAGCTGGCCGTCGACCTGCACCACGATGCGGTCGCGGAGGCCGTTGAGCAGCAGCGTCTGCTGGGTCTCGGCGAGGCCGATCTCCCAGGGCGCGCCCGCGTGCTTGACCGAGGTCAGCGGGGTGGCGCCGGTGCCGCCGTCGTGGCCCGAGATGAGCACCACGTCGGCGTGCGCCTTCGAGACGCCCGCCGCGACGGTGCCCACGCCGATCTCCGACACGAGTTTCACGTGAATCCGCGCCTGCGGGTTCGCGTTCTTCAGGTCGTGGATCAGCTGCGCCAGGTCCTCGATCGAGTAGATGTCGTGGTGCGGCGGGGGCGAGATCAGGCCGACGCCCGGCGTCGAGCCGCGGACCTCGGCGACCCACGGGTACACCTTGTGCGGGGGCAGCTGGCCGCCCTCGCCGGGCTTCGCGCCCTGCGCCATCTTGATCTGGATGTCGGTGCAGTTGCTCAGGTAATGCGAGGTCACGCCGAACCGGCCCGAGGCGACCTGCTTGATCGCCGAGCGGCGGAAGTCGCCGTTCTCGTCGGGCGTGAAGCGGCGCGGATCCTCGCCGCCCTCACCGGAGTTCGAGCGGCCGCCGAGGCGGTTCATGGCGATGGCCAGCGTCTCGTGCGCCTCGGCCGAGATCGAGCCGTAGCTCATGGCGCCGGTCGAGAAGCGCTTGACGATCTCGCTCGCGGGCTCCACCTCGTCGATGGAGATCGACGGGCGGTCGCTCTGGAAGCGGAACAGGCCGCGCAGCGACGCGAGCCGCTCGCTCTGGTCGTCGACCAGCTTCGTGTACTCCTTGAACACCTTGTACTGCCCGGTGCGCGTGGCGTGCTGCAGCTTGAAGACGGTGTCCGGGTTGAACAGGTGGTACTCGCCCTCGCGGCGCCACTGGTACTCGCCGCCCACCTCGAGCTCGCGGTGCGCGAGCTCCTCGGGGCGATCGTTCATGGCGCGCTTGTGCCGCGCGGCGACGTCGGCGGCGATCTCGTCGAGGCCGATGCCGTCGAGCTGGCTCTGCAGGCCGGTGAAGAACTCGTCGACGACGTCCTGCGCCAGGCCGATGACCTGGAACAGCTGCGCACCGGTGTACGAGGCGAGGGTGGAGATGCCCATCTTGGACATCACCTTGAGCACGCCCTTGCCGGCCGCCTTGACGTAGTTGGCGTTGAGCTTCTCCAGCGGGGTGCCGTTGAGCTCGCCGCGGAGGTGCATGTCCTCGATGGTGGCGAAGGCCATGTACGGGTTGACCGCCGCGGCGCCGCAGCCGATGAGCGCGGCCATGTGGTGCACCTCGCGGGCGTCGCCCGACTCCACGATGAGGCCGACCTTGGTGCGGCTGCGCTCGCGCACCAGGTGGTGGTGCACGGCGGAGGTCAGCAGCAGCGACGGGATCGGCGCGAGCAGCCGGTCGGAGTTGCGGTCCGACAGGATGATCAGGCGCGCACCGCCCTCGATGGCCTCGGAGACCTGGGTGCGCACGGTGTCGAGCGCCTCGCGCAGGCCCTTGCCGCCCTCCGCCACGTGGTACAGGCCCGGGATCACGACGGACCGGAACTCGGGCAGGGTGCCGTCGTCGTTGACCTTGACCAGCTTGATGAGCTCGTCGTTGTTGAGGATCGGCTGGTCCAGGTGGATCTGGCGGCAGCTGCCGGCCACCGGGTTCAGCAGATCGCCCTCGCCGCCGATGGTGCCCCCGAGGCTGGTGACGATCTCCTCGCGGATGGCGTCCAGCGGCGGGTTGGTCACCTGCGCGAAGAGCTGCTGGAAGTAGTCGAACAGCAGCCGCGGGCGCAGCGAGAGCACGGCGACGGGAGTGTCGGTGCCCATGGAGCCGATCGCCTCGGCGCCGGTCTTCGCCATCGGCGTGAGCAGCAGGTCCAGCTCTTCGGTCGTGTAGCCGAACATCTGCTGCCGCTGGGTGACCCGGTCGTGGGGCATGACGGGGTGCGGGCGGTCCGGCAGGTCCTTCAGGCGCAGCAGGCCCTCGTCGAGCCACTGCTGGTAGGGCTCGGCGGCGGCGAGCTCGCCCTTGATCTCCTCGTCGGAGACGATGCGGCCCTGCGCGGTGTCCACGAGGAACATGCGGCCCGGCTGCAGGCGGGTCTTGTAGACCACGTCGGCGTGGTCGATGTCGAGCACGCCCACCTCGGAACCGAGCACGACGAGGCCGTCCTTGGTGACCCAGATGCGCGAGGGGCGCAGGCCGTTGCGGTCGAGCACGGCGCCGATGACGGTGCCGTCGGTGAAGCAGACCGAGGCCGGTCCGTCCCACGGCTCCATGAGCGAGGAGTGGTACTCGTAGAACGCCCGGCGGGCCGGGTCCATGTCCTGATGCCGCTCCCACGCCTCGGGGATCATCATGAGCACGGCGTGCGGCAGGCTGCGGCCGCCGAGGTGCAGCAGCTCGAGCACCTCGTCGAAGCGCGCGGTGTCGGAGCCGCCCTCGGTGCAGATCGGGAAGATCTTGTCGGCGGCGTCGTCGCCGAAGGCCGAGACGTCGAGCAGCGCCTCGCGGGCCCGCATCCAGTTCTCGTTGCCGTTGACGGTGTTGATCTCGCCGTTGTGGGCCACGCGCCGGTACGGGTGCGCGAGCGGCCAGCTCGGGAAGGTGTTGGTGGAGAAGCGCGAGTGCACCAGGCCGAGCGCCGACTCGACGCGCTCGTCCTGCAGGTCCACGAAGAAGCCGCGCAGCTGCGGGGTGGTCAGCATGCCCTTGTAGACGAAGGTCTGGCCGGACAGCGACGGGAAGTACACCGACTCCTCGCCCTGCGAGCCGGCGCCGGCACCGTCGGTGCCGAGCTCGCGCTCGACGCGCTTACGGATCACGAAGCAGCGGCGCTCGAGGTCCATGCCCGAGAGGGGCGCACCGTCGGAATCCGTGCCGGCGATGAAGACCTGGCGCATGGTGGGCATGGCGTCGCGGGCCAGCGCGCCCAGCGAGCCGTCGTCGGTGGGCTGGTCGCGCCAGCCGAGAACGGTCAGGCCCTCCTCGGCGACGATGCGCTCGACGCCCGCGGCGGCCTTCGTCGCCTCGGCGGCGGCCTGCGGGAGGAAGGCGATGCCCGTGGCGTACGCGCCTTGATGGGGCAGCTCGAAGTCCACGACCTCGCGGAAGAACCGGTCCGGGACCTGGATCAGGATGCCCGCGCCGTCGCCGGTGTTGGGCTCGGCGCCCGCGGCACCGCGGTGCTCGAGGTTGACGAGGGCGGTGATGGCCTTGTCGACGATGTCCCGGGACTTGCGTCCGTGCATGTCCACCACGAAGGCGACGCCACAGGCGTCATGCTCGTTCGCGGGGTGGTACAGGCCCTGGGGGCCCGGGGGGACGAATCGGCTCATCGAATACCTGCCTCTACGCAGCGCCTCACGGCGGAACGGGTTCTTCAAGGTTCGGCGATCCGGGACTGCAATCACCTCAGGCATCGTTGGCTGTACCGAAAATCTTAGTTTCCCCTCCTCGGATCACCAAATGAAAGGTCATCCTTACCGGCCTGGACCTGCACCGATGCACCTGCGAAGCCTCGCGGCCCACTCGTTTCGACTAGGTTTCCTCGACGTGACCGGAAATGATCCGGGCGAGCTGCTCACGGTGGGCCCGGGCCTCGCCGTCGCGCTCGTCGCCCTCGCCCTCACGGGCGCCGCCGTGGCCTGGCTCGGGCGCACCGGCTACGGCCCCGCGATCCTCGGTTCGACGGTCCGCGCAACGGTGCAGCTGGCCCTGCTGGGCATGGTGCTCAGCCTGATCGTGCGGAGCCTGTGGTTCACGGCCGCGTTCGTGCTGGTCATGGGCATCACCGCGGGCTGGACTGCGGCCCGCCGCATCGTCGCCCGGCGCCCGCGGTGGTCGGAGCTGGCGGCCACGACCGCGGCGGTGGCCGGCCCGGCCGCGGTCCTCACGGTGGCGCTGATGGCGACCGGGGTACTGCCGGCGCGCGGGATCGCGGTGATCCCGGTGGCGGGCAGCGCGATCGGCGCCGCCATGGCCGGCGCCGGGCTCGCCGGCAAACGGGCCCTCGAGGAGCTGACCGCCCGCCGCGGCGAGCTGGAGGCGGGCCTCGCGCTGGGCCTGGACCCGCTGTTCGTGCGGCTGGACCTGGCGCGCACCGCGGCGGCGACGGCCCTGATCCCCGCGCTGGACCAGACGCGGACCGTCGGGCTGGTCACGATCCCCGGCGCCTTCGTGGGCATGGTGCTGGGCGGCGCCTCGCCCCTGGCCGCCGCGGTGATGCAGCTGTACGTGCTGATCGCGATCCTGTGCGTGACGCCGATCGCCGTCGTCGCCGTGACCTGGCTGGTCGCGGCCGGCCGGTACGAGAGCGGGCCGAGGAACTACTGACCGCGCACGGCGGATCGCCGACCGAGCCTCGGTGCATCTCTGCGACCGGGCGCCGGCGTGTCGTCACCGACACGCACCGAAGATCAGCAGGCGCCGATGGCGTTCAGCTCGGCGAGCGCGTCCTCCGGGAGCTCCAGCGCGGCGCCGGCGACGTTCTCGCGCAGGTGCACGACCGACGAGGTACCGGGGATCAGCAGGATGTTCGGCGAACGCTGCAGGAGCCAGGCGAGGGCGACCGACATCGGAGTGGCCCCGAGCCGGGCCGCGACGGCGCTCAGCGCGTCCGACTGCAGCGGACTGAAGCCGCCGAGCGGGAAATAGGGCACGTACGCGATGCCTTGCGCCGCCAGCGAATCCACCAGCTCGTCGTCGACGCGGTGGGCGATGTTGTAGAAGTTCTGCACGCACGCCACGGGCGCGATCGACTGCGCCTCGGCGACCTGCTCGGCGGTCACGGTGCTCACGCCGAGGTGCCGGATCAGGCCCTGCTGCTGCAGCTCGGCGAGCACCGTGAAGGGCTCGGCGATCGAGCCGGCGCTGGGGGTGTCGAAGTCGCCGACGCGCAGGTTCACCACGTCGATCGCGTCGAGGCCGAGGCGCTCGAGGTTCTCCTCGACGGCGCGGCGCAGGTCGTCGGGTGCCAGGGCCGGCGGCCAGCCGCCGGTGTCGTCGCGGCGCGCGCCGACCTTGGTGACGATGTGCAGCGACTCCGGGTAGGGGTGCAGCGCCTCGTGGATGATCTCGTTGGTGACGAAGGGACCGTAGTAGTCGCTGGTGTCGATGTGCGTGATGCCGAGGTCGATCACGTCGTGCAGCACCTCGATCGCGGCCTCGCGGTCGGCGGGCGGGCCGAAGACGTGCGGCCCCGCGAGTTGCATGGCGCCGTAACCGAATCGGGTGACGGTGAGGTCGCCGCCGAGGTCGAAGGTGCCGCCGGGCAGGGTGGGTGCAGTCATGCGCCCATCATTGCACCGCGACCGCCCGGTGTCAGTGCCCGTGCTTGGCCTCGCGGACCTTCCGCCAGCGCTCCATCATCTCGGGGAGCTCCGTGATCATGAACTCGAAGAAGTCGTGCATCACCGACAGCCTCTCCGCGGCGGGACCGCCCGTGGGCAACTCCTCGATCCCCTCGATGGCGACGTCGCGCCACCGCTCCAGGATCGGGTTGCGGGCGGCGAAGGCCTCGTACCAGATGTCGTCGCCGAGCGTGATCAGGCTGTGCCGCGAGCCCGGAACGTGCGTGCGGCGGATCATGCTCGTCTGCTCGAGGTAGCGCACGGCACCCGACACGGCGCCGGCGGACACCTGTAACCGCTCGGCGATCTGCGAGGGCGTGAGCGCCGCCTCCGGCGACGTCAGCACCGCGGCGAAGACGCGGGATGCCATGCGCTGCATACCCGCGTCCACGAACGCGGCTGCCATGTTCTCCACGAAGTCCGGCGCGTCCATGCAGGTCACGATAGCCAAAATTTAGACACTTCACAAATTTGTGAACTGAGCGTAGCGTCGGCGCCATGACAACTGAAGTCGTTCGGGTCGAGGGCCTCACCAAGACCTTCGGCAGCGCACACGCACTCACCGGGCTCGACCTCCACGTGACTCCGGGCGAGGTCCACGCCTTCCTCGGCCCCAACGGGGCGGGCAAGTCCACCACCATCCGCGTCCTCCTCGGTCTGCTGAAGAAGACCTCGGGCACCGTCGAGCTGCTGGGCGGCGATCCGTGGTCCCAGGCCGCCGAGCTGCACCGCCGCCTCGCCTACGTGCCGGGCGACGTGACGCTGTGGCCCAACCTGTCCGGCGGCGAGATCATCGACCTCATGGGGCGCCTGCGCGGCGGCCTCGACGAGGCGCGCCGGGCCGAGCTGATCGAGCGCTTCGCCCTCGACCCCGCGAAGAAGGCCCGCACCTACAGCAAGGGCAACCGGCAGAAGGTCGCGCTCGTCGCCGCCTTCGCCGCGCGCGCCGAGCTGATGATCCTCGACGAACCGACCTCCGGCCTCGACCCGCTCATGGAGGAGGTCTTCACCCAGTGCCTCGCCGAGGCGAAGGCCGACGGCACGTCGATCCTGCTCTCGAGCCACATCCTGTCCGAGGTGGACCGGGTCGCCGACACCGTCACCATCATCAAGGACGGTGCGTCCGTCGAGACCGGCTCGCTGGCCTCGCTCCGCCACCTCTCCCGCACCCGGGTCGAGGCGACGCTGGCGCGCCCCGTCGACCTCGCGAACACCGCGGGCGTGCACGACCTGCAGGCCGACGGTGACCGTGTCTCGTTCAGCGTCGAGGCGGCGGACCTCGGGCGCCTCCTCGGCGAGCTGGCGGCCGCCGGCCCCACGTCGCTGACCAGCCGCCCGCCGACGCTCGAGGAGCTCTTCCTCCGGCACTACGACACCGCCGGGGCCGTGCGATGACGGGCCTGGGTGCCACCCTGCGGCTGGTGGTGCGGCGCGACCGCATCCAGCTGGTGGTGTGGCTCCTGCTCTACGTCGCGATGGCGGCGTCGGCCTATTCGACGGCGAAGACCAACTACGCCGACCAGGCCTCACTCGACTCCGCCGCGCGCGCCGCCAGCGAGAATCCCTCGCTCGTCGCGATGTTCGGCCCCGTCTACTCGGCCACCACCGGCGCGGTGGGCATGATCAAGATGGTCGTCATGATGGCGGCCGCCCTCGGGCTGCTCACCGGCCTGCTGGTGATCCGCCACACCCGCGCCGACGAGGAGTCCGGCCGCCGGGAGATGCTGGGCGCCTCCGCGATCGACCGCACCGCTCCCCCGCTCGCCGCACTCATCGAGACCACCGCACTGAGCCTGGCGATCGGCGTGCTCAGCGCGCTGACGCTGATCGGCATGGGCGCGGATGCGCAGGGCAGCATGCTGTTCGGCGCTCTCTGGGCGTTCACCGGCATCGTCTTCGCCGCGTTCGCGCTCCTCTGCGCGCAGCTCACGGAGGGTGCGCGCGCCGCGCGCGGCCTGTTCGCCGTGGGCCTCGGCGGCGCCTACCTGCTCCGGGCCGTCGGCGACGTCTCCGTCATCCGGACCGACGGGACGCTGCCCGCCGAGCCCGGTTGGGAGTCCTGGCTCTCGCCGCTCGGGTGGGCGCAGCAGATCCGCCCGTTCGCCGACGACCGGCCCTGGCCGATCCTGCTGCTGCTCGCGGCGTCGGCGGTGCTCACCGCGGTGGCTCTGCGGATCGCCGCTCAGCGCGACCTGGGTGCGGGCCTCATCCCCGTGGGCCGGGGCCGCGAGCGGGGCAGCGCCCTGCTCGGCTCGGTGGAGGCGCTGACCTGGCGGCTGCACCGCGGCCAGTTGATCGGCTGGAGCGTCGGCATGCTGGCCGTGGGCCTCGCCTTCGGCGGCATGGGCAGCGCGGTCGACTCACTGGTGGGCAACTCCGGGACGCGCGAGATGCTCGAGCGGCTCGGCGGATCCGGCTCCAGCCTGCTGGACGTCTTCTTCGGCGCCGAGTTCTCCATCATGGGCATGGCGGTCGCGGCGCTGGGTGTTTCCATCGTCAACACCGCCTGCTCGGAGGAGACCTCGGGCCGCGCGGAGTACCTGCTCTCGGCGCCGGTTGCGCGACTGCGCTGGTACGCCTCGCACCTGACCGCGGCCGTTATCGCGACGACCGTGGTGAGCCTCGCCCTCGGCGTGGGCGTTTCCCTCACTGCCGGCCGGGAACTGATCGTCCCCGCGCTGGCCGCGTTGCCCGCGGTGTGGGTGATCACGGCGATCGCCGCCCTCGCAGGCGCGATCTCGGCGCGCTGGGCGTCCGTGGGCTGGGTCGTGCTCGCGCTGTGCGTGACCACGATGATCGCCGACGTGCTGAAGCTCCCCGACTGGGTCGCGAAGGTGTCGCCGTTCAAGCACGTCGCGACGCAGCCCGGCGCCACCGTGCTCACCGGCGCCACGATCACCCTGGTGGTGATCGCCGCGGCGGGCCTGATCGCGGCTGCGCTGTCCGAGTCCCGCCGCGACCTCGCCGCGTAGGCCGCACGCCGGGGCGGCCCGCTGGGCCGGGTACGTCGATCAGACAGGTGATGCGTCCCACGCATACCCCCGAAAACTGAAGGTCAGGGGCGTTTTCGACGGACAGGGCGATGCGCCCGGCGCATACCCTCCCCTGTGAGGCCCGACGGTCCGCCGCCCGCTCCACCCGGTACATCCGTAAGGGGTATGCGCCAGACGCATCGCCCGATTCTCGAAAACCTGCTCTAACCTGGAGGTTTGGAGGGTATGCGTGGGACGCATCGCTTCCGTGCAGCAACACGGGCCCAACGCGGGCTCGCCCCCGATTGCGCTCTACGGGGCGTTGGTCACGGACTCGTCACGGGGCGATCTCAGCCTCTGAGACAGTTGACGTTTCACCTGAGAGACCCGGGGCTAACTTGAGAGATCAAAAGCCCTGCAAATGACTACTGACCGCAGCGAGCGAGTCAGCTGCGGTCAGTGCTCTCTCAGGATAACAGGAGAGTTGCGGTCATGCATATATCTCATCGCGATTCTTTTGTCACGGCGTTTTCGCGCTGCGCCCGCATCGCTCCAGGAGCAGCCGGCCGGCGGGATAGGCGGCGAGCGACGCGGGCAGCGCCCCCGGACGCCCGGACTCCAGCACTGCCACCACGGCGCCCAGCTCCGACGGTCCGCCGGGCTCCACGCCTAGCCGGCGCAGCGTCTGCCGTGCGACGGGTTCCGGCGAGTCGAAGACCGCGACGTCCCGCCCGGTCCGCGCCCGAAGCGCGTCCACGATCGGCTCCCTGACCAGCCCGTAGTGCGTGCAGCCGAGAACCACCGACTCGATGTCGTCCGGGGTCGCCGCGGCCGCCGCGGAGATCGCCGCCGCCACCCGCTCGGGGTCGCCGGAGTCGATCGCCTCGGCCAGGCCGTAGCAGGGGATGCGGTGCGCGAGGGCCGGGTCCGCGAAGGCGTCGATGAGCGAGGTCTGGTAGTCGCTCACCGTCGCCGCAGCGGTCGCCCAGACGGCGAAGGGGCGCCCCGTCGACCCCGCGGGGCGGATGGCGGGCACCACCCCGACGACGGGGACGGCGGGCTCGAAGCGGGCGCGGGCCGCCTCCAGTGCGTACATGGAGCCGGTGTTGCAGGCGACGATGATCGCGTCCACGTCGTAGCGGGCCGCGGCGCCGGCCATGGCGACCACGCACTCCGAGATCCGGGCCGGTTCCAGCAGGCCGTAGGGCATGTTGTCGGGGTCGCGGGCCAGCACCAGCTCGGTGTCGGGCCGCACGCGGGAGAGGGCGTCGGCGTAGTTGACCATCCCGAAACCGGAGTCGATCACCGCTACGCGCATGACCCGAATTTACCGGGCGAGCCGCAACCGGAAGACGGTGGTGGCGCCCTCGCGCCGGTAGTCGACGTCGCCGCCCAGCAGCCGCGCGTTGTCCCGGGCGATGGCGAGCCCGAGGCCGGCTCCCCCGCCGGCACCGCGCGAGCGGGCCTCCTGGGCCTTCGCGAACCGGCCGAAGACCCGTTCCTCGTCGCCGGGCGGCACGCCCGGACCGTGATCGCGGACCTCGACGATCGCACCGTCGGCCGACGGAGCGACGGTCACCATCACGGGCGGCGCGCCGTGCCGGACCGCGTTGCCCACCAGGTTGGTCACCACCGCGACCACGCGGCGGCGGTCGGACTCGACGGTGAGCGGCGCACCGTCGACCACGACGGAGTGCCAGCCACGCGCGGAGAGCGCCTCGCGCAGGGCCCCGACCAGCTCGAAGGGCGCGCGTCGCACCTCGGCGGCCCCGGCGTCGAGGCGCGTCATCTCCAGCAGGTCGTCGACGAGGCCGGCGAGCGTGTCGACCTCGGAGGCGACGAGTTCGGACGCGCGGCGCAGGTCGGAGTCGGCGCCGAGGGTCGCGGCCTCCTCGCGCAGCACCTCGGCGGCGGGGACGAGCGCGGCGAGCGGGCTGCGCAGCTCGTGCGAGACGTCGCCGACGAACCGCCGCGACCGCGCGTCCTGGTGGCGCAGCACGTCGATCGACTCGTTCTGCCGGTCGAGCATGGAGTTGAAGGTGTCGGTGAGGTCGCGCAGCTCGGTCACGTCGGTCGCGGGGAGGCGGGCCTCGGTGTCGCCGTCCGTGACGCGCGCGGCGACGGACTGGATCCGGCTGAGCGGCCGGGTCACCGTGCGCGCGACGATCAGCGCGACGAGGATGCCGAGCAGAGCACTCCCGGCCACGGCGACGACGACCAGCAACGTGAGCCGGTTCAACCGGGGCCCGACGTCCTCGAGCGGCTGCACGCCGTAGACCACGACGCTCTCCGCATTGAAGATCGTCGGCCGGGGAACGCTGTGCGCGACCAGCACCTTCCCGTCCGGCAGCCGCTGGAAGCGGTACAGCGACGGCACCCGCTCGAGTTCGCGGCGCATCGCCCCGGGGAAGTCCTGCGGGGGCGCGGACCCCTGGCGGACGGTCACGCCGTCGACCTCCACGGTGTAGTCGCCCGGGAGGAACTCCCCGATGCTCGACCGGCCTCCCGGCGAGGCCCCACCGCTGCCCGGCGCGGGCATCCCCTGGCGCTCGAAGGTCTCCATGTCGTGCCGGAACGTGGTGAGCACGGCTTCCTGCGCGTCCTGATACACCCAGTCCCGCACCACCATTGCGACCGCGACGCCGGTGACCCCTGCGGTCAGGCAGGTCACGATCACGATGATCGCGAGGATCCGGGTGCGCAGACCCGCGATCACGGCGTGGGCCGGAACCGGTAGCCGAAGCCGCGCACCGTCTCGATGTGGCTGGTCCCGTCAGGTGGGTCGATCTTGGGGCGCAGCCGCAGGATCGCGTTGTCCACCAGCCGGGAGTCGCCGAGGAAGTCCTGGTTCCAGGCCATCGCGAGCAACTGCTCGCGGCTGAGCACCTGGCCCGGGTGGTCGGCGAAGGCGTACATCAGCCGCTTCTCGGTGGGCGTGAGCGGCAGGGGCGCACCGTCGCGCAGGACCTCCGCGCCGGCCCGGTCGACGGTCAGCGGACCGTCGTTCGACGGTGCCGCCACCTCGCCCGACGGTGCCGGGGCGGGGTCCGCGGGCGGCGCGGTGCGGCGCAGGGCGGCCTTGATCCGGGCGTCGAGCACGCGCGGGCTGACGGGCTTGACCACGTAGTCGTCGGCGCCGGCCTCGAGCCCGGCGACGGTGTCGATGTCGTCGGAGCGGGCCGTGAGCATGAGGATCGGGACGGTGCTGGAGCGACGGATCCGGCGGCACACGGCGAAGCCGTCCTCGCCGGGCAGGCCGACGTCGAGGATCACCGCATCGGCGGCGGTCACCCGCTGCTCGAGGTCGTCCGTGGCGGCGGCCAGGTGCTCGACGGTGTGGTCGAGCCGGCCGAGCGAGAGCGTCAGTGCGTCGACGATCGCCGGGTCATCCTCGATGAGCAGCAGTCTGACCACCCGTGAGGCTCCCTTCCACGTCGGAGGTCCAGGCCCAGGCGGCCTGACCGACCCGGACCACCGCGGCGGCGCCGACGGCCACCAACCATGCTCCCAGGACATCGCCGGGGCGGTGCCACTGTTGGGCGACGACGAGGACGGAGACCACGCTCCCGGCGCCGACGGCGACGAGGAGCGCGAGGGCACGGTAGCGCCGCGCGGCGGAGCCGACCAGGATCACCGCGAGCGCCGCGACCACGGCGACGGTGTTCGACGGGAACGAGTTGAGCTCGGGGCCGATGCCGAAGGAGGGCCGCTCGAGGAGGGCCTTGAGCAGGTAGGCGCCGGCCACCGTCGAGCCGAGGACGAGCGCGGCGGAGACGGCGACCGTCTTGGACCGGCGGCTCGCGACGACCGCGGCCACGAGGAGGCCGCCGGCCGCGATCATCGGCAGCTGGTAGCGGCCCAGGGCGCCCTCGACGGGGTTCTCGACCCCGAACGCGGCGGAGATCGTCCGCATGAGCTCGTGGTCGATGACCTGGCCCGATGCGGTGCCGACGACCGCGAGGTAGAGCCCGGCGAAGGCCAGCGCGGCGACGACGGCCGTCGTCGCGGCGGTCCAGGGGCGTGTGGTTGCGAACATGACGTCGAGCATTGTCCCTCATCGTCGTCGGCCCGCCTCCGTTTCGCCCCGCGAATGTCACAGCCGTGTCGCAATCCGCGCCGACCGAGAACCCCGCGCATACAACTCTTCCCTAACGGGAGGGTAGAGTTCGGCCGGTTCGCGCGGTGGACCCGCGCGCCGCAGCTCATTCACCGCAGCCGGGGCACATCGCCGCGTGATGCGACCGATGCACGAAGGATCCGATCGATGACAGTCCACACGCGCACGGCGCGGTTCGTCCGGGACAGCGACGTCGTGGCCGCGCTGCGCAGTCCGAAGCGCCTCAAGACCGAGACGCTCGCGGGTCTCGTGGTGGCGCTGGCGTTGATCCCGGAGGCGATCTCCTTCTCGATCATCGCCGGCGTCGATCCGCGCGTCGGGCTGTTCGCCTCGTTCACCATGGCGGTCACGATCGCGGTCGTCGGCGGCAGGCCCGCGATGATCTCGGCCGCCACCGGCGCGGTCGCGCTGGTCGTCGCCCCCATCGCGCGCGAGCACGGCCTGGACTACCTACTCGCGACCGTGATCCTCGCCGGACTCCTCCAGATCGTGCTCAGCGCCCTCGGCGTCGCGAAGCTGATGCGGTTCATCCCGCGATCGGTGATGGTCGGATTCGTCAACGCCCTCGCCATCCTGATCTTCCTCGCCCAGGTGCCGCACATGACCGGCGTGCCGTGGCTCGTGTACCCGATGATCGCCGCCGGCCTGCTCATCATGATCGGCCTGCCGCGGCTCACCACCGCTGTGCCGGCGCCGCTGGTGGCGATCGTCCTGCTGACCGGGGTCACGATGGTCGCCGGCCTCGCCGTCCCGAACGTCGGCGACGAGGGCGAGCTGCCGAGCACCCTTCCGCAGTGGCTGATCCCCGATGTCCCGTACGACCTGGACACGCTGCGGCTGATCGCGCCGTACGCCCTCGCGGTGGCCCTCGTCGGCCTGCTCGAATCGCTCATGACCGCCAAGCTCGTCGACGACATCACCGACACCCACTCCGACAAGACCCGCGAGGGCTGGGGGCAGGGCGTGGCGAACGTGGTGACCGGATTCTTCGGCGGCATGGGCGGCTGCGCGATGGTCGGCCAGACGATGATCAACGTCAAGAGCTCCGGCGCCCGGACGCGAATCTCGACCTTCCTCGCCGGGTTGTTCCTCCTGATCCTCGTCGTCGGCCTCGGGGACCTCGTCGCGCGGATCCCGATGGCCGCGCTGGTGGCGGTGATGATCATGGTCGCGGTCGGCACCTTCGACTGGCACAGCATCGCCCCGGCGACCCTGCGCCGCATGCCGCGCAGCGAGACCGCGGTCATGGCCGTCACCGTCGCGATCACCGTCGCCACCCACAACCTGGCGTACGGCGTCGTCGGCGGCGTCATCGTCGCGACCCTCCTGCTCGTCCGGCGGGTCGCGCACTTCACCGAGGTGGTTCCCACTGAGTCGGCCACCTCGGGCACGCGCACCTACCGCGTGCAGGGCGAGCTCTTCTTCGCCTCCAGCAACGATCTGGTGCACCAGTTCGACTACGTGAACGACCCGCGGCACGTGATCGTCGACCTGTCCGCGGCGCACGTGTGGGACGCGTCGACGGTCGCGGCACTCGATGCGATCGAGACCAAGTACCGCGGCAAGGGCAAGACGGTCGAGTTCGTCGGGCTCGACGCGGCGTCCGCGGAGCGGCACGGTCGTCTCAGCGGGCACCTCGGCGGCCACGACTAGGCTCACGCCATGGCAGACGCACCGGAGACCGGCCGCCTCCTGCAGATCGGACAGGTCGCGGAGGCGACGGGGCTGTCCCTCAAGACGATCCGGCACTACGACGAGGTCGGCCTGGTCACGCCATCCGAGCGGAGCCCCGGCGGGTTCCGCCTCTACACCTCCTCCGACGTCGAGCGCCTGCTCGTGATCCGACGCATGAAGCCGCTCGGCTTCACCCTCGAACAGATGCGGGATCTGCTCGCGGCGCTGGACACGCTCGCCGACGACGCGGCGGCGGACGAGGTGCGCGCCGACGCCGCGGTCTTCGTCGACCAGTGCTCCGATGCCGCGCAGCAACGGTGCGCCGAGCTCCGGACGCAGCTCGCGATCGCCGAGGAGTTCGCGAGCACCCTTGCCGGGATCGCCCGCCGGCCCGGACGATCGGGAACGGCGGAACGCGCGACGCCGCGGGGGTGAGGTCCGCGGCGCCGCGCCGGCGTGTCGCTAGGCGTGGGTGAGAGTGTCCGCCTCCACGACCGCCGAGTCCGTCACGCGCAGCACCCGCCCGGACGCGATGTCGAAGAACAGGCCGATGACTTCGACCCGCCCCGCGGCGACCGCGGCCCGCACCAGCGGGTGCTCAGCCACCGCCGCCACCTGCATCGCGACGTTGACCAGCGAGAGCTGGTCGGCCGCGCCGAAGCCCAGGTCCGCCGCCGCCCCGCGCACGGGGTGGCCGGTCCGGAAGGCCTCGGTCGACGGTGCCGCGTGCTCGATCCAACGCCGGATCGTCGGAGGAACGACCGGGGATTCGAGCGCGACGCCCATCGCCCCGCACGCGGAGTGCCCGCAGACGATGATCTGCCGGACCGCGAGCTGGTCGACGGCGTAGGCGAGCGAGGCCTCGATCGACGGGTCCGTGCCCGCGGGCGGGACCAGGTTGCCCACGTTGCGGACGGTGAACAGGTCGCCCGGTCCGCTGCCGGTGATGACGTTCGGCACGACCCGCGAGTCGGCGCAGGTGAGGAACAGCGCCTCCGGCTTCTGGCCGCCGCTGAGCTGGTCGAAGTCGTCACTGAGCAAGGCGGCGTGCCGCCGGTGGTAGCGGGCGATCCCGTCGGCGAGGCCGCCGCGGGCGTGGGCGCGCCAGGGCAGCAGGCCGCGCTCGGCCGGGCGTTCGGTGGTCCGACGGGGCGTGACCGTCGCGGCCGCGTCGAGGGCCGCGCCACCCAGGTCGTCGACGGTGACGGTGCCGCCCGCGGCCCGGTAGCGCCGCGCCCACTCCTGGATCTCCTCCGCCGCCGCGTGGTCGAGGAAGTCGACGGTGAGCTCGATCGCGACGTCCTGCCCGGGCGGGACGGTGGCGAGCACCCGCGTCAGGCGCGGCAGGGAGAAGAAGGACAGCGTCCCGTCGACGGTGACGTGCCAGCGCCCGGCACCGTCGACCACGGCCTCGATGTGGGCCCGCGCGACGCGCCACAGGACGAGGACCAGTGCGACGACCAGCCCGGCGAGCACACCCTCGAGCAGGTTGAGGAACAGGACGCCGCCGATGGTGACGGCGTAGACGAGCAGGTCGCCCGTGCGGCGGGCGGTGCGGATGTGGGCGATCTTCACCAGCTGGACGCCGATCACGATGAGCAGGCCGGCGAGGGCGGAGGTGGGGATCTTCTCGACGAGGCCGGAGAGCGCGACGGAGAAGAGGAGTAGCCACACGCCGTGCAGGACCGCGGACCAGCGGGTGCGGGCCCCGGCGGCGACGTTGGTCGCGCTGCGCACGATGACGCCGGTGACGGGGAGGCCGCCGAGCAGCCCGGAGACGGTGTTGGCGGCGCCCTGGCCGACGAGCTCGCGGTCGAGGTTCGTCTTGGCGCCGTCGTGCATGCGGTCGGTGGCCACGGCGGAGAGCAGCGACTCGACGCTGGCGATGAGCGCGACGGTGAGGACGCCGAGGGCGACGGCGCCCCAGTTCCCGGTGGGCATGGCGGGCAGGCCGATCGCGTCGATGATGGAGCCGTTCAGGCGGATCCGCTCGACGTTCATCGGGACGACGAGGGAGAGCACCGTCGCGGCCGTCACCGCGACGAGGGCGCCGGGGACCCGGCGCCACTTCGCGGGCAGCTTCGGCCAGAGCACCATCACCGCGATCACGACGAGGCCGACGGCGAGGTCCGGCCAGTGCAGGGCGCCGATCCGCGAGGGCAGCTCCGTGAGGTTCTGCAGCACCGAGCTGCGCGAGGAGCCGCCGAGCAGGACGTGGGCCTGCTGGATCACGATCGTCACGCCGATGCCGGCGAGCATGGCGTGCACCACGACCGGCGAGATGGCCAGCGCCGCACGGGCGATCCGGCTCAGGCCCAGTCCGATCTGCACCAGGCCCGCGGCGACGGTGATCGCGGTGGTCACCTTCCACCCGAAGGTCGCGATGAGCTCGGCGACGACCACCGTCAGGCCCGCGGCCGGCCCGCTGACGAGCAGCGGCGAGCCGCCCATCAGGCCGCCGACGATGCCGCCGATGACGCCCGCGATGAGGCCCGCCATGAGCGGCGCGCCCGAGGCGAGCGCGATGCCGAGGGACAGTGGCAGTGCCACGAGGAAGACGACGATCGACGACGGCCCGTCGAAACGCGCTATGTCTCTGAGTTTCTCCTGCATGGACACCACTGTGCGGGCGCGGTGTGGCCGCCCCGCCGCGATGCCGTGAAGGTTCCGTGAAGCCGACCGCCCACCTATCGGTTCTGCTCGGGGCGGGTGAGGAAGATCGGCTTGCCGAAGGTGGTGAGGGTGTCGTCGGTGGCGTCGGTGCTGATGGCGACGGTGGCGTAGGTGCGGACCTGGACGCCGCCGATGCAGTTGTCGACGGCGATACGGATGTCGCGGGTCATGGCCTGGGCGTTAGGACCGACGACGGCCTTCTTGGCGTAGGGGATGTCTTTGGTGGTGCCGGGTTTGAGGATGCCGGAGATGTTTCCGGTCTCGGTGACGGTGTCGGAGAGGGTTCCGGAGAGGCTTCCGGTTCCTGTGCCGGAGACGCTGCCTCCGCCGGAGCCGCCGTTGGAGCCGCCCTGGCCCTGTCCGGTGACGGTGCCGGATGCGGTGACGGTGGGGGTGATCGAGGCGGTGGTGGCGTTGGAGAGTGAGCCTCCGATGGTGAGGCTGTCGGCGGTGACGGCGCAGCCGACCTGGACGCCAGTAGTCAGGGTGGCGGACTTGATTCGGCTGGTGGGCTTGCGTTTCGGGTCGTTCGGGTAGGCGGCTTCGACCTTCGCTTCACCGCCGACGCTCGAGAATCCTTCGAAGCTCTGGGGCGATCGGTTGAGCGGCGGGACGGAATCGAGCTTCTCCCCGAACTTGGAGACCGTGACCTTCCAGCCGTCGCGGGTGACGAGTTCACGACTGGTGTCGGCGAACTCGCCGTCGCGGATCTGTCCGGGAACCGGGACCCGCATCCGCGGTGCCGGCGGCGGGGTGACCGCAGCCTGGGCCGCGGGCTTCGCGGCCGCCGCGGCCGCCGCGGCGGAGCCCGGCTTGGGTGCCGGTGCGGGCGCGGCTCCCGCCGGCGCTGCCGTGATGGCGGTGGTCGCTGCGGCGGCGCACAGACCGATCAACGTCCGCGGAAGCCGGGACGGGTGGGCGTGAGGCGCGGTCGGCATGTCGTGGACTCCCCAGGTGTAGTCAATCAGCAATGTCACATCTGTAACAACAGCCCCAATAGCACCACAGTGGACACGCGATCCGCAATCCGAGTGCGTAACAGAACGATCACAGTTGCCTGAACCTCGCAGGTCCGACCGGCATCGACGCGGCAGGCGCACAGCACCTATCCGGCGAAGGTCGCATGACGAAGAACACGGGATTGGAGGCGTGGAGCGTTCTCCGCCATAGCGTTTGAGTTCAGGATCATCACCACCTCGCACCAGGCGGGAGAAGACTCAGCGCTTCACGACACGAGTAGTCGATATCAAATCCCTAGTACGCCGACATGGCTACTATCCGCTACGGTCAGATTCGGGCGGACGACGACAATCCCCCAGTAGTGCCGTGATGTCGTAAGCGTAGCGAAAGGGTGACCCATGTCCGCGGACGAGACCCGACAACTTCCCGTGCAGCAACCAGCGGCGCCTGCGGCCGCTGCGCCCACTTCCGCCTCGGCTGCACGGCCTGCTGCCAGTGACGCTGAGCCGGACGGAAAGTCCGCCGACGAGGAGCTCCGCACCCTGGCGCGCAAGGCTGCCGGGCTACTTGTCGGGTTGGTGATGTTGATCGGCTGCGGGTTCGCCGTCTCCCACCTGAACACATGGGGGGAGCGGTTCACGATGCCGCTGGTGTTCGTGATCTTCGTGCTCGTGATGATGCTCGCCAGCAACCTCGTCGTCGGCGGCGCGAGCGCGGTGTGGAACGCCGCCCGCAGTGGCTCCCGCTCATGACTCCTGCCCCTGCGCGACCCGATCAGACCGGTGATGACGCCGCGGTCTTCGCCTCGGCGTTGCGCAGGCTGTTCGCCCTGGCAGGCTCGCCGACGGTGCGGGCCGTTGCGGAGGCCGTCGGGGTCAGCGCGGCGACGGTGTCGAACTGGCGCACCGGACGACACCTACCGGCTGAGTTCGAGACCATCGAACCGATGCTGGTGTGGCTGACCGCCCGCACCACCACCAACCCCAACGTCATCCGGAACGACGTGGTGACGGTGCGGCAGTGGCAGCACCTGTTCACCACGGCCACCGGCCGCGACCCCGCACTGCCCGTACTCACCCAGATCGCGACCGCCGCCGAGCAGTGGGCGACCGACGCCGACACCACGGAACCGGCGCGCCTCGAAGACGCTCGGCGTCTCCTTCTGAGCTGCATCGCGGTCTCGTCGACCGGCGACCTCGCACTTCGCACACCCGACGTGCCCGCCGCAGCGGGGCGCGTTGCCGCCGAGCTCGTCGAAGTCGGCGTCATGAGCCTGACACCCGACCCCAACAACGCAAACCAAGACCTCGTCCGACTGACGGACCTGCGGCTGACCGAGACCTGGCCGCGCCTGTCGACCTGGATACGGCAGGCCCGCCCCGTGCTCATCGCACGGAGCGCGCTCGAGCAGGACGCCCACCGCTGGGACACTGCCGGCCGACCTCGCGCCTGGCTCTACGACCACGTCCGCCTGACCCTGACCGCCGACGCCCTCATCTCCCTCGCACCCGCGACCGGCGACCCCGCCGCAGCGCCCGGAGCGCCGTTCCGGTTCGGTGCGGCGACCACCGCGCACACCCCACCCGGTGCGGTCACCGAGTTCTGGACCGCCTCCCAGGCCGCGTCCCTGCACACCCTGCGCGTGCACCAGACGATCGCCGCTCTCGTCATCGCCCTCATCGCGCTAACCCTCGCCCTCGGCCTCGCCCTCGGCGCCGTCACCGCCTAGGCCGCCGATGCGCACCCGACGAACAGCCCGCATCCGGCCTGACTGCGAGTCGGTCGTGGCGCCCTCACAACCACCCAGTCGTGGGCGATTTGCGTTGTTCAGCAGGCCACTAAACAAGCCCCGAACCCGGGCGCGGTGTTCAGTCACCCCACTAAACACCGCTAAACAAACTGGTGCTGGCCTGAAGAAGCGCTTGTTCAGTGCGTCGAGGCGGTTGACAAGCCCGAACCGTGTGGAAGCTTGGCATCCATCACCCGGCACTTCGCCGAATCTCCGATCCATTTTCGCCTGCACTTTGGAGTGTCCTGATGCCCACACCCACCCCGCGGCGGCAACCGCAGCCCGCACCGCTACCACCCGGCGGCCCACGCCACGCACGCGCCGTGACGCCCGCGCGGCCGGATGACAGCGGCGGCACATCCGGAACAGCGTCAAGCTCCAGGGCACCGTCGCAGACGGTGCGGCAGCAGCGCCTGCAGGGCGCGTTCCTCACCATCATCGGCCTCGCCGGCCTCATCGGCGGCGTGCTGTTCTCCATCGAAGCACCCCGATTCACCCCCGTACCGGTGGTGTTCCTGACCTTCTGGCTCGTCATGGTCATCGTCGGCAAGATCCTCTTCACCGGCCTCGGCAAGCTCCGCGACGCCGGTGTCGGCGCACCCGCACCCGCACAGATCCGTGCCGCCGCCGCGGTCGCCGGGATCGTCGTCGCCGTCGGAATGATGGGCTTCGCCGCGACCAGCGCCGGCAGTGGTGTTGCTGCGGCGGCGCCGTGCCCCGGCGGCGGCCCCGCCACCTGCGGCCCGACCGGACCGGAGCTGACCTTCACCCCGCCGCCCGCCCAAACCGGCGCGCCGGATGGGCAGCAAGGGGGCCAACAGACCGGCGGCAACACCGGCGCCACCTCCCCCTCACCCGCTGGCAGTGGCGGCGACAACGGCCCCGGCATCCAAGCCCAAACCCCCCAGTTCGGCACCCCCGGCCAGCAAGCCCCGAACATCCCCGGCAACGAACAACCCGGCCAAGGCAGCGGTCAGCAGCCGCAGGGCAACGGGCAAGGCCAACAGAACCAGAACCCGACGGTGCAGACCACCGCACCCGGCGGACCGCAACAAACCGGACAGCAGCGGCCCGGGCAGACCAACTCCGGGCAGCCCAGCAGCCCCACCGTCACCGTGACCAAGACCGAATCGCAGTGCGCAGTCCCCGGCGCCGGCAACGGCGCGGGCGCACCCGCCGGCCCTGGTGGCGGCGGCGCGAGCAACAACGGCGGCGGCACCGGGCCCGGCACCGGTGACGGCGAGCAGAAGGACGGCGCTCCGTCGTGGGCGTACCTCGTCGGCGAAGTGTCGGCGTTGATGACGGGGCGCCGCGGCCGCAAGGCTGGTCCGCTCAACTCGGACGGGTCCACCCCGACGAACGACACGATTCCTGGTGACCTCATCGAGGGTGAGAACTACAAGCAGTGGACCACTCCCGACGGTGACCGCACGTTCATTCTCAGCGAGAACGAGAACGCTCCGTCGAAGTACCGGTTCAACCTCGACCAGCCCGAAGGCGGTTCCTCCAAGGTCAACGACGACGGCTCCGTCAGCGTCTTCGACCGAGACGGTAACCAGGTCAAACGCTTCGAAGCGCCCTGGGCTTACGACACCAAGACCGGGGAGAAGATCCCCACCCGCTACAGCGTCGACGGCAATGACCTCGTACAGACCATCGACCGCCCCGAAGGCAACACCAACCCGATCCTCGCCGACCCCGACGAAACCAACGTCGGCATCGTCAACACCACCGGCCGCCAGGACGGCGACTCGTGGACCGAGACCCGCCCCAACGGCGAAACCCTGACCCACACAATCGTCCCCGGCAGCGGCGGACAGTCCGTCGATACCCGCGCAACCCGCCCCGACGGAAGCTTCAGCGACATACGCACTGTCAGCGACGGACAAGGCGGATGGCAATCCTGGTCCGACAACAACGACGGCAGCAGCAGTTACGCCGGCCAACAAGGCGCAGGCGGGGACCACTACTCCCAGCGCTACGACGGCTCACCTCTCGACGGCCAGGCGCCACGAGTGACCTCCACCGGCAACGCCGACAACTCCCAAGGAACTATCACCGGCACTAACAACGACGGCACGCAATCAACCGGTGACTACAATCGCGTTGGCGACGGCGAGTATCAACTGACCACGAAGAATCCTGACGGAACCACAAGTTCAGTTCGGTCCGTTACTGACGAGGCAACCGGTGACATCACCACCGCCGTCGCCGACGAGGACGGCGTGAAGGTCGCCGACAGCACCGGCAAGGTCACTGAAGTCGACGTCAGCGATCCAAACGCGATCGATCCGGTAAACCGAGGCAACGCCATCGCTGGTGCTATCAGCAGTCTCGACAAGGCCTTAAACGGAACGCGCCCTAGCAATACGCTCCTACCTGGCGTAGGCAAGACACACCTTCCCCCGTGGGCAGCGCGCATCTCACCTGCATCACGACTCTCGACGCTCGGCATGGGCCAGGCTGACCTGCTCCAGCGGCCGAGCAAACACTCCATTCAGGCAGTGGAGAGCACACTCGCCCGGCGTGGCGCAGCACTCGGGAAATTTGGCAGCAAACTGCCGGGCATCGGAGCGGCATTCACCGCCCTGGGCGCGGCCAACGATATTCGCGGCGGAAAGGATGCGACGCAAGCGGTTGTCGGCGCCGGATCCTCGTTCGCAGGCGGTTGGGCTGGTGCCGCTGCAGGCGCGTCGATCGGCGCAGCTGGCGGCCCGATCGGCATGGCGATCGGCGGTCTTATCGGAGGTGCCATCGGCAGCGGCCTCGGACAGGCCGCCGGTGAGGGTATCGTCAAGGGATTTAAGTCACTCTTCGGATGAACGTGGGTTGATAGGCATGACGTACAAATCGATCGCATACATAGCGGCCGCATCGATATTTCTGCTACAAGTCGTAGGCGCTTCAATTCTGCTGACTGGGCCGCGCATAATAGGATCAACACAGAGGCTGTACACACTTGCCGCCATATTGATCGTCGTACCTCTGGGAGTGGTTGTTGCGTACTGCGTTGCAGCCCCTCCGGAAAGTGTTCAAGAAAAGATCATTCTCGCCTCAGGATTCGTCGCAACCTCCGCCTGGTTCATAGGACGCCAGGTTGCGGCATCAAGTGCACGCATCCAATCCGAACCGGCAGGCGACGGAGACAGTGGACAGCAATAGGAGGCCGTCTTGTCGGTAGCAAACGCGAGCAGTCTTCCGTTTAGCCAGAACGGTCTGATGTGGATCGGCGTCGTAACAGGTGGAATTATTCTACCGATGCTGTTTACCTCTACCAGCCGTCGGGTTGCCCGAATCGTATGTCGGACAAACTTCACGCTATTCCCTATTCTTCTACTCCTATTAATTGCCACAACGGAAGCGTCGCTTGAGACGTCGATAGCCATAAGCATACTGTGCACGATGTTCGTTCCGATCCTGTACTGGAAATACACAAGACTTGACCGGAAGCCTCCATGGAACGACATTGACCACCTGACGCGTATCGCACCCCCTCCCAAGCCGCGGCCTAAACAATACGACTGGTATGCGCCAGGCGTCACTCCTGAAATGCGAATGGTTCCTCGAGACTACAAGAAGTACATCGACACGTACGGTCGGGGAGAATTCTGGGACAATATCGTAATTGAGGAACCGTCGTGGGTGGCAACCAGAGGATTGTCAACTCCAGCGCACCTGGTGAGCTTTCTGCAAAGTTTGAGCGACCATCCGGTTGGCAAGTCTGTGACTCTAACTTGCTACGGAACAGGCGATCAGCAGGAGGCGTTCGGAACCAGTCAAGACACCTACCTTGGAGTCGGCTGGGCTCGAACCGGTCAGTGGATATTGTGGAGATCCAAAGGGGTTGACAAAGACGTATGGCCTGTCCTGGTGGTTGGGGAAAACGGTGTCGACTACGGAGCCAAGGGGCTTACCCACTACCTGTCCGGTCTACTTAGAGGGCACGTAAAGTCATCGGCATTCGACCGAGGTTGGATCAGCGAAATGGAATCAGTTTACGACGGCCGACCGGATGCTATATTCAAGCCTCTCTAACCTCGGTCTTTCATGAGGTGGCCGTCCCGTCCTGATCGGTTTCGGATCGGCGTTTTCGGGCCCGGTTCGGGATTGTGGGCATGGCGTTGCGACCCGGTGTTGCGTCGGGTGGCGTCGGGTTCCACTGTCCCGTGGGGTGTTTCGTGATCGTTCGGTCAAGGACGTCGAGTGGGTCATGTCGGGGCTCGTAATCGGTCCAGGCGGCTCAGTCCGACGAGGAGAACATCGGTGTCGGGGGCGGTCGCGGCCAGGTGCAGTCGGGTTCGGCGGGCGTAAGAGTCGGTGGCGCAGCTTCTTCGGTTCCCATCGGCGAGCATCATGACTGGTCAACGCCAGTGTTTGGGTCCAGGTGATCAGGGTCGAGTCCAGTGCGGCGATCGCGGCCCAGATGCGGTTCTGGTCGAATCGGTGCAGCGGGAGGTTCCGCAGGCCGGTGTCTTTGAGGGCGCGGATGCGGTCTTCGCAGCGGGCGCGGCGGCGGTGCCGCAGTTCGAGGCGTTTCGATCTTGCCGCGGCTGTTGGTGACGAACGCAGTGTCAGCCGGATTCCGTCCCGGTCGGTGAACGTCAGTTGGGCGCCGGGGTGGGGGCGTTCAGCACGGATGATGAGCCGTATCCCCGCAGGCCAGGAACTCAAGTCGACGAGGTCGGTGAGTTCGGTGACCCAGGCGCCGTCCCGCACGCGGCCGGTGTCGTCGTCGATCGCCGCAATCCATGCCGACTCGGGGACGAGGTCGACGGCGGCGGCGAGCTTGTCGGTCAGGCCGAATCCGATCGAGTAGGACAGGTGCCGAAGGGTGAGATAGTCGAGAAACTGGTGCGTGCCGCCACCGCCATCGGCACGGATCAGGACCTTGCGGCCGACCCGATACCTGCCGACGCTGGTGACCGTGTCGGGCAGCTGCGCCAACGCCTGCTTGACGACGCTGATGTGGTCTGCGGCGGTGTTCGAGCCCGCGTTCCCGGGCCGCAACAGCACCGCCACCGGTTCTCCGGTCCCGGCCGGGCCGTGGTCGACGAACCCCATCGTGGGTGAAACCCGAAGCCTTTCTTGAAGTTCGGTGCAGCGTCTAGTTTCTCCGAGTGGGCGGTGATGAGGGTGGCGTCGAGGTCGATGACCAACGGAATTTCGGCGGTGACCTGGTGATCGGGGGCATCCTCGCCGGCCGACGACCAGACCCGTGCCCGCGTCTGTGCGGTCGCTGATCCGATCGCTGCGAGAGCCCTATCGGCGTTAGCGGCCAACGCGGTGATCAGCCGGGAGACCGTCGGATCTGAGGCCACCTGCCCCATCACCGCGGTCTGGCTGCGGAGCTGATCGAGGTCGGCCAGGCAGTCCCCGCCCGCGGCGATCGACACCGCCAGATCAACGATGATCTTCCCTGGATCGTGGACCGCGTTCGGCTTGCGCCACGGCATCAATGAGCTGCTCAGAGCCGCAGCTAGGCCGGCGGTCTCAGCCGCGCGAAGCAACAGCACCGTCCCTGCGTGCGAGACCAGATGCTGCCCGGCCGCGTCGACTGCCAGAGCTGGATACAAGGACGTAGACTGGCTCACCAGAAGGGTGCTCCTTCGAGTGAGACGAATAAGGTGTGTGGTAACCCCTATTCTTCCAGCTCAGAGCACCTTTCTTCATGCCAACACGCAGCCTTGATCAACTCGCGGTGAAAGGCCGAGGCTAACCCGGCGCAGGCAGGGTGAAAGCGAAGAGCGCGCCGCGGCCGGGACCGTCGGACTCCACCCACATGTGCCCGTCGTGGGCGGTCACGATCGCGCGGCTGATGGTGAGGCCCACGCCGCTGCCGCCGTGGTCACGATCCCGGGCGACGTCGGTGCGGTAGAAGCGCTCGAAGATCCAGGGCAGGTGCTCGGCGGCGATGCCGTCGCCGTGATCGACGACCGCGATCCGGATCCGGCGGTGCGGATGGCCGTCGGCCTCCAGCTCGACGGTCCCGCCCGGATCGCTGTGCCGCAACGCGTTCGAGAGCAGGTTCGCCAGCACCTGGTCGAGGCGCTGGCGGTCCGCACGGATCGCGCGACGAGCGCCAGCGCCGATCCGCACGTGCAGTCGGACCCCCTTGTCCGCGTACGCCCGCGCCGCCGCGGCGGCCGCGGCCTCGAGCGCCTCCGTCACGTCGACCGCGCTGGGCCGCAGGTTCAGCGCGCCCTCCTCCGCGTGCGAGACGGACAGCACGTCGTCGGTGAGCCGTGCGAGGCGCGTGGTCTGCGTGCGCAGCATGGTGAGGGTGGCGACGTCCGGCTCGACGACCCCGTCGGCGATGCCCTCCAGGTAGCCGTCGAGAACGCTGACCGGCGTGCGGATCTCGTGCGCGAGGTCGGCGAGCAGCCTCCGCCGCGATTGGTCACTGGACTCGAGCTGCACCGCCATCTCGTTGAACGCCGACACCAGTCCGTCCGCCTCCGGCCCCAGCGCGACGGGGGCGACGCGCACCCCCGAACGACCGTCGGCGACCTGCCGCGCGGCGCCCTCCAGCTTCGCCATCGTGCGACCCAGGCGACGCGCGATGAAGACGCTCGCCACGACGGAGAAGGCCACCGCGGAACCGAATCCGAAGACCACGGCGACCACGTTCACAGACACGGCGCCGGTGCGCCCCAGGATCAGCGGCCACACCACGAAGTCGACGACGGCAGTCACGGCGAGCGTCCCCAGCGAGACGGCCATGAGCATCCCGCCCATCCGCCCGCCCATCCCGATGTCGCGCATCCGCCTCATCCGGGGCCCATCCGGTAGCCCACGCCGCGCACCGTGCGCACGAAGCGCGGGTCGCCGGCATCGTCGCCCAGCTTCCGCCGCACGCGGCCCACGTGCACGTCGACGAGCCGCTCGTCACCGACCCAGCCCGGGCCCCAGATGGATTCGATGAGCTGCGTCCGCGAGAAGGCGACGTTGGGGCTGCGCGCGAGGGTGGCCAGCACGTCGAACTCGGTGGCGGTGAGCTCGACGACACGCTCCCCCACCCGCACCTCGCGCCCCAGCGGATCAACCGTGAGCTCGCCGAACCGACGGGCGGCGGCGGCACCGTCGGGCAGCGTGCGCGGGCGGCGCAGCATGGCCCGCACCCGCGCCACCACCTCGCGCGGGCTGAAGGGCTTGACGAGGTAGTCGTCGGCGCCGACGGACAGGCCGACGATCTTGTCGAGCTCGTCGCCGCGGGCGGTGAGCATGATGACGTAGGCGTCACTGAACGACCGCACGGCGCGGCAGACCTCGAGCCCGTCGAGGCGCGGCAGGCCGATGTCGAGCAGGATCACCGCCGGCTCGAGCTCGCGCGCCAGGGCCAGCCCGCGCTCGCCGTCGGCGGCGGTGGTGACGTCGAAGCCGTCTCGGGTGAGGTACTCCTGCGCCAGCCTGGCGAGAGCGGGTTCGTCCTCGATCACGAGTACTTTGTGGGTGTTCATTCTTCATATAGTAATATGCGCATGTGCTGATTCCTGAACCTCCGGTGCCGGCACCGTCGATCCTGGGCATGCTCTCCTGGGATCCGCCCGCGCTCCCCGTCCTGCCGCTGGCGGCGGCAGTCGCGGCCGCGCTGTACCTGCTGGGGGTGCGGACGGTGCGCCGGAAGGGCCGACGGTGGCCGGCCGCGCGCGTCGCGAGCTTCCTGCTCGGCTGCGTCGTGCTCGCGGGCGTCACCGGGCTGCGGATCGAGGCCTACTCGTGGCACCTGTTCAGCGCGTTCATGTTCCAGCAGCTCACGCTGTCGATCCTGGTGCCGCCGCTGCTCGTCGGCGGGGCGCCCGGCGTGCTGCTGCTGCGCGCGACGCCGCACCGCGGGCTCGGCCGGGTCGTGCTCGGAGCCGCGCTCGGCCTGCTGCGCAGCCCCGCCCCGCGGATCCTGCTGCACTCGGGCTTCACCATCCCGCTGTTCCTGATGAGCTACTACGGCGTCTACCTCGGCGGCGTGGTCGACGCGATCGGCGGGACGTGGCTCGGGCACACCGCGCTACAGGTCTTCTTCCTGGGCGTCGGCCTGCTGTTCATCATCCCGATCCTCTCGATCGGCCCGCTGCCCGGCCGCGACTCCTGGCTGATGCGCTTCTTCGACATCTTCATCGAGATGCCGCTGCACGTCTTCATCGGCGTGATCCTCATGATGGCGACGACGCCCATGGTCGGCCTCTTCGCCGCGCCGCCGGCGGCCTGGGGCATCGATCCGCTGCGCGACCAGTCCATCGCCGGCGCGCTCGCCTGGTCCTACGGCGAGCCCATCGCGATGATCACTACGTGCCTGTTCGCGCTGCGCTGGCGCCGGTCCGAGCGGCGCGACGCCGAGCGGGCGGGGGCGGACCGTCGGGAAGAGGACGAACGCGAGGCGTACAACGCGTACCTGCGCGAACTGCGCCGTCAGTAGTCTGGGGCCATGCGCCGCGCCCGCCTCATCCTGCTCGCGGGCTGCGTCCTCTACTCCGCGTGGATGATCGCACCGCTGCTGGGATCACAGCTGAGCCCGCTGTACTCCTACGTCAGCGAGACCGGTTCCGTCGGGCAACCGAACGCCCAATTCTTCCGCGCGACGGACCTGCTCGCCGGCACCGCCTTCGTGATCGCGGCGGCGCTCGCCCACCGCGCCGCGCGGCCGATGCCGAAGCTCGCCCTGGTCGCGCTCGTGGGCCTGTTCGTCCTGGGCGCCGCGACCATGTGCGACGCCCTCATGCCGCTCTCCTGCACCCCGACCGCCGACGCCGCGTGCGCCGCCCGCGAGGCCGCCGGCCAGGTGCCGCTCACGCACGTCGGGCACGCGGTCTCGTCGGGGATCGCGGGCTTCGGCGGAGTGGTCGCCGTGCTCGCGTGGGGGCTGTGGCGGCGGAGTTCCGGGTTCGACGGTGCGCGGCTCCCCCTCGGCATGGGGGTGGCGTACCTGCTGGCGACCGCGTGGACGCTGGCCGCGATGCTGGAACCCGCGCTCTACCTGGGGCTGGCCCAGCGCTCGCAGGTGCTCACGCTCACGCTGTGGCTGGTGCTTCTCGCGACGTCACCGCAGGCCCGGCGGCCTCCCGACCGGCAGCCTCGCGCTCAGCCGCCCGCAGAACCGCCTCGAGCAGACCGGGGTACGCCGCGTTCACCTCGTCGATCAGCAGCAGCTGCCGCGCCGTCGCGCCCAGATCGTCACGACGGGTGAGACCCGCCTCGCGCAGCACCTTGAAGTGATGGCTGGCGGTCGCCTTGGTGACGCCGTCGTAGAGCTCCGCGCAGACGAGCGGGCGCCGCTCGCGATGCAGCCGCCGCACCATCTCCAGGCGCACCGGATCGGCCAGCGCGCTGAGCACGGTGTGCAGCGGGACGGTGGCGGTCGCGTTGGTCATCATTCTCGTTCCCTGAGATAACGGTTTGATCTTCGTCGAACCGGGTGTAGTGTTGCGAACGGTTCGACGATCGTCGAACCACCACCGTACACCCGGAGGTAGGAATGAGCCTGGCGCAGCAGGTCGCGACACCGTCGACCCACGTCCACCCGCAGCGCTGGTCCTTCGCCCTCCTACTCACGCTGCTCGCGCTGGCCCTCGGCGTCTCCGGGCTCCCGTCGCCGCTGTACCCGCTCTACCAGCAGCAATGGCACATGTCCGCGCTGTCGACCACCATCGTCTTCGCCGTCTACGCGATCGGGGCGCTGGGCGCGGCTCTGACCGTCGGGCCGATCTCCGACGCCATCGGCCGCAAGCCGGTACTGCTCGCGGCCGTCGGCACGATCCTCGTGGGCCTGCTGCTGTTCCTGTTCGCCGGCGCCGAGTGGCAGCTGATCCTCGCGCGGTTCCTGCACGGCGCGGCCATCGGCTCGATCACCGTGGTCGCCGGGGCGGCCCTCCTCGACATCCGGCCCACCGACGGTGCCCGCAACGGCATGCTGTCCGGCGTCGCCCTCAACGTGGGCATCGCTGCCACCGCGCTGGGCGCCGCCGCCGTCGCGCAGTACGCGCCGCACCCGCTGCGCACGCCGTTCGTGACGATGGGCGTCGTGGTGCTCGCGATCCTGCTGGGCGTGATTGCGCTGATCGAACCGCACGTCGGGCGCACCGGCGAGCGGGTCCGGCTCAGCCGCCCCGGCGTGCCCGGCGAGATCACCGCCGACTTCTGGTTCTCCGGCATCGGGATCATCACCGCGTGGTCGGTACTCGGCGTGTTCCTCAGCCTCTACCCCGCGCTGGTGCAGCACGTGACCGGGCACGGCTCGGTGATCTTCACGGGCGGCCTCGTCGCGGTGATGGCCATCGCCTCCGCGGTCTCGCAGTTCATCGGCGGGCGCTACCCGGCCCGGCCGACCGCGATCGTCGGCGACATCGGCCTCGCCGCCTCGCTGGCGCTCGCCGTGGTGGCGGTGCGCTACGGCCAGACCTGGCTCATCGTGGTCGACACGATCCTGCTCGGCGCTACCTTCGGCCTCGCCTTCGGCGGCTCGCTGCGGCACCTCGGCTCCGTCGCGCCCGCGCACGCCCGCGGCCAGGTGATGAGCGCCTACTACCTGCTCGGCTACCTCGCGATGGGCGTGCCGACGGTGATCGCCGGCTACCTCGCCACGCAGTACAGCACCGCCACGATCTTCCCCTGGTTCGCCGCCGCCGTCGCCCTGGCCTGCCTCGGCGCCGCCGCGATCGGCCTGCGGGGTCGACGGTCCGCCGTCGTCGCGTAGGCGCAGGGCCAGTTCGGCGGGCGAGGCGCCCAGTGGGGCACCCAGTGGGGCGACGAGGTGATGGCACCTGCCTTGCCGCTCTCGGATTCTGTCCGTTTCGGACACGGTGTGACTGCCCGCCTCCGACAGGGGATGCGGCGTCCCAGAGGGGAATCGGCTCCGCGCGGGGGACGTGAGTACCCCCACGGCCCGCCAAAGGGGAATGCGCTCACCGTGGGGGATTCGGCGTCGCGCGGGGGACGACCGCTCCCCCACCCAACCCCGCGGCTTCCCGTGGGGGAGGTGGCGCCGCGCGGGGGACGGCCGAGCCCCCATGAAACGACCGGCTTCTCGTGGGGGACCGAACGTCGCACGCTCCTCTCGGCGCGGCGCGGGGGACGAACACACCCCATTGCCCCACGGTCGCCGATGCAGGTCGCCGATGCAGGTGGCGTATGCCGAGGGGCCGCGCTCGCCTGCGCGGCGCGGTGTCCGCGGGGCGTTGTCCATATCGGACAGAATCCGAGAGTCGCGCGATTCGCACATCATCCTCGCGGCCGCGCACCGCCCCCCCGCACCGAACCGCCCGTCGCCGCGGCGAAATCACCTGCAGCGCCGCGGGATCAGCCTCCGGGCGTACCCGAGGCGGGCGCATCGGTGGACGGCACCGTCGACGGCGAAGGCGCGGCGGACGTGGTCTCCGAAGCATCACCCTGCGCACCCGGCGGCAGCGCGCTGCCGGCGACCCAAGCGGCCCAGGGCACGGACCAGTCGCCGTTCTGCCACTGCTCCAGCGCGGGGCCGCCGGTGTTGCGGACCTCGACCACGTCGCCGGGCTGCGACAGCCCGAAGAACCACTGCGCGTTCGCGGGGCTCAGGTTGAGGCAGCCGTGCGACTCGTTGCGGACGCCCTGCGCGCCGATGTTGTCGAGCGCGTGCAGGTAGATGCCGTCGTTGCTGATCCGGGTGGCCCAGCCGATGGTCTGCTTGTAGCCCAGCCGCGAATTGATCGGCAGGCCGTAGGTCGACGAGTCCATGATCACGGGGTTCGCCTTGTCGAGCACCGTGTACACGCCGCGCTGCGTCCAGAAGTGGAACGTCTGCCCGTTGACGACCTCGTTGCCGCCCTGGCCCATCGACGTGGGCATCGACCGCACCATCTGGCCGTTGACGAAGACCTGCACCTGCTTGGTGTTGTCGTCGGCGATGGAGACGTGCGATTCGCCGATCGAGAACGCGATCGAGATGTCCTTCTCGCCCCACAGCCCGGGGCTGACCTCCTTGCCGAAGGCCTTGACCTCGATCGACACCTTCGTGCCCGACGGGTAGTAGTCCTTCGGCCGCCACGCGACCGTCTTGTCGGTGGTCCACATCCACGCGCCCTCGAGGGCCGGGGTGGTGGTGACCTTGAGCAGCTTCTGGGCCATGGCCCGGTCCTTGATCGCCTCGTCGAAGTGGACGACCGCCACCTGCCCGACGCCGTAGACGGCACCGTCGTTGAGCGACATGCCGCCCGTGTTCTCGAAGTAGGGCAGCGTCTTGTTCGTCTCGTCGACGGCGACCGTCGAGAACGTGGTGCGCTTCTCGCGCTGCTGGCCCAGCGTCTCGTACTTCGCGACCAGGGTGTACTGGCCGTTGTACTCGAGCGGCTTCGACGCCTTCCACGTCAGCATGTCCGTCGAGAGCGCGCCCTCCACGGCGACACCCTTCGCGTCGGTCAGCGTGACCGAGCCGAGGACGGCCTTGGCGATCGACACCGTGACGGGGGTGATGGGGCTGACGGCCTGGGCACCGTCGGCCGGGGTGACGGTGACCTCGGCCGGGTCGGGCGGCGGCGTGGACGGCCCCGCGCTCGTGCCGCCACCGGTCAGGTCGCCGATCGTGCAGCCGGCGGCCACCAGGGGCACCGCCGCAGCGGCGCCGACCAGGACCGCACGCCGACCGACGCGCTCGTTGAACATGCTCACTCGTGTTCCCCTCGCTGATTACATGCGAGTCTAACGATGAGTGCCGACATCGCCCTCCGGGTAGCGCTCCCGATGCATCGCCTCGGCCAGCGGGCGACGCTCGCGCCAGCCGAATCGCTCCAGGTCGGGGACCGTCTGCAGCGCCGTGACCGGCCCGACGCAGAGCCACGCCACGATGTGGACGTGCTCGGGCACGTCGACCAGTTCGCGCAGGAAGGGCTCGCGATAGAAGGACACCCAGCCCACGCCGATGCCCTCCGCGGTGGCCGCGAGCCACAGGTTCTGGATGGCCAGCGCGACCGAGAGCCGGCCGGTCTCGTCGATCGTGTGCCGGCCGAGGATGTGCGTCCCGCCGCGGGTGGGGTCGTAGGTCACCACGACGCCGGTCCGCGACGACTCGATCCCCTCGATGACGATCGGGTTGAAGGTGTCCTTGCGGTCCTCCGGCAACGACCGGGCGAAGTCCTCGCGGCACTCGCCGACGTGCCCGGCGAAGCGCGCGAGCGTCTCGGGCTCCTGCACCACGACGAAGTCCCAGGGCTGCGTGTTCCCGACGCTGGGCGCGCTGTGCGCGGCGCCGAGGATCCGCACGAGTCGCTCCTCGTCGATCAGCTCGCCGGAGAACTCGTTGCGCACGTCGCGCCGGCGCAGGATCGCCTCGAAGACGTCCATCAGGCCCCGTCGACCGAGACGGCACCGTCGGCCAGGGCTGCGAGGGCCCCGAGGCTCTCGCCCGTGAGGCGCTGCGTGGTCCACTCCGCCATCGGTACGGCGCCGATGGAGCGGTAGAAGCCGATGGCGGGGGCGTTCCAGTCGAGGACGGTCCACTCGAGGCGGGCGTACCCGTTGTCGCGGCACTCCTGCGCCAGGGCGGCGAGCAGCTTCTTGCCGTGGCCGCCGCCGCGCACGCCGGGGCGCACGTAGAGGTCCTCGAGCCAGATGCCGTGCGTGCCGGTCCAGGTGGAGAAGGTGCGGAAGTAGACGGCCATCCCGACGACGGTCTCGGCACCGTCGGACCCCGGCTCGGAGGCGATGCGCGCGAAGACGGCGGGCGCAGGCCCGAACAGCGCGGTGTGCAGCTGCTCGGCCGTGGCGACCGCGGACTCCGGCTCCTTCTCGTAAGCGGCCAGCTCGGCGATCATCGCCAGGATCTCCGGCACGTCGGCCGGCGTCGCGGGCCGGATCACTTGCCGCCCCCGGCCGCCGCGGCCTGCGCCGCGATCGCGGGCATGAGGCACTCGCGGACCACGCGGCCGGCGGTGTAGGGATCGTCGAAGCTGATCAGGCCGTCGGGCGCGAGCAGCACCGAATGCCCGACGCGGGCGAAGATCTCCGCGATCGGCTTCGGGTCGAACTTCGGCAGCTCGCCGCTCGACTGGAAGCCCGCGATGATGTTCGCGGCGAACTCGCGGCCGATCTCGATGACCATGCCGCCGCCCTGCGCGATCATCGGCAGGCCCACGACGACGTTGCCGTCGCCGATGCCGCGGATCAAGGGCCGGCGGTGCGCCTCGCGGAGGAACGCGACGAAGCCCTCGGTGAGCGCCTCCTCGACGGTGCTCAGGCCCTGGACCTGCTGTTCCACCGTCTTGAGCAGCTGCTCGGCCTCGTACCGGATGGCCTGCTGAACGAGGTTGTCCTTGCGGTTGAAGCGGCGGTAGACGGTGGCCACGCCGATGCCCGCGAGGTTCGCGACGTTCTCCATCGTGGTCCGCGAAATGCCGACGCTGCCGATGCTCGACACCGCTGCAGACAGGATGCTCTGCGCGGTCTGATCGTTTCTGCCGGGACTCACAACGTCCGATTCTAGGCGCAGTGGGACACTGGGGGCATGAGCGACGGTCCGACTAAGCCCAACCCCGTGCAGTACGTTCTGTACTCCTACGGCCGGAGCGTGCTGCCGCCGTCGATGCACGAATGGGTCGCCAACGATCTCGCGGGCCCCCGCGCCGCGCTGCGGACCGTCGTCCGATTCGCGATCCCGTGTCTGTTGATCCTGATCCCGTTCTGGTTCATCGACACCTCCGTGCTGAACCGCGCGACGATGACGCTGCCCATCTTCATCCCGTTCGTCTACTTCTCGATCGCGCTGAACAAGATCTACCGGCGCGGGCGGCTGCGGCACCACGGCCTCGACCCCGAGCTCGTCGACGTGATCGCCCGCGAGAAGGAAGCGGATCTGCACGCCGCGTACATCGCCAAGCACGGCCCGCGCGACGAGTACCCGCGCCACAGCTGAGCCTCCCCGCGCGCTGATATGTGATGCGCGTCCTACTATCGGTGACATGGCGCTCACCGAACTCGTTCAGAAGCTGGCCCTGAAGATCCCGACACCGCTCGTCGCGGGCGGCGCGAAGCTGCTCTTCGGGCTGCCCGTGCAGGTCAAGCACCGGCTCGGCACCCCGCAGACCGTCGAGGGCAACGAACTGGACCTCGACTCCCAGATCACGCTGCTCATGCTCAAGGCGCAGGGCGTCAACGGACTGGCCGAGTCGCGCGACGTCGAACACTCGCGGGCGTCGACCCGCCTGCTGAGCGCGGCCGTCGGCGCGGGCACGGCCCCGTCGGTCGGCGTGCGCGGGCTCATGGTCGACGGTGCCGCCGGCCCCCTCCCGGCGCGCCTCTACACGCCCGCCGGGCTCGAGGCCGGCTCGCCGCTGGTCGTGTTCTTCCACGGCGGCGGCTTCGTGCTGGGCGACCTCGACAGCCACGACGCACCCTGCCGGTACATCGCCGACCGGTCGCGGGTGCGGGTGCTGTCCGTCGACTACCGGCTGGCGCCGGAGACGATCTTCCCCGCGGCCGCGGACGATGCCGTCGCCGCCACCGCCTGGGCCCTCGAGCACGCCGACCAGCTCGGCGCCGACCCCGCGCGGGTCGCCGTCTCGGGCGACAGTGCGGGCGGCAACCTGGCCGGGGTCGCCGCGCGCGAGCTGGCGCTGGCCGGCGGCGCGCAGCCGGCGTTCTCCCTGCTCTTCTACCCCGTGACCGGCGCGGACCCGGCGAACCGCAGCCGCGAGACCTTCGCCGACGGGTACTTCCTCACCAAGGACGACATCGAGTACTTCCGGCAGGTGTACACGCCGGAGCCGGGCCAGGACACCGATCCGAAGTTCGATCTGCGGCACGCCGACGGCCTCGCCGGCATCGGGCGCACGCACGTCGTGGTCGCCGGCTTCGACCCGCTGCGGGACGAGGGCGCGGCGTACGCGCAGCGGCTGCGGGACGCGGGCGTCGACGCCACGACCCAGCTCGCGCCCGGCGCGCTGCACGGCTTCCTCAACATGGTGGGCGTGAGTGCCGACGCCCGGGTCGACGTCGACGCGGCGCTCGACGTGTTGACGGAGGTTCTCGTCCGCAGTTAGCGACAACAACTGTTGGCAGTTGCAGCTGCACGCGAACACGCATGTCACGAAAGGTGGCACCTGTACGCGTATACCCCGTATCGTGGGTTGTGCGGCCGCCATATGACGTCTCCCCCCACGTCGGTGGCTGCGTGATTGAGCCTTGATACCGGTTCCCCCTCCTCCCCCCATTCCGGGAGCCGGTATCAAGGCCTTTCGCGTTTTCGGCCCAGGTCGGCCGAGGTGGATACTGGAGGGGTGACGGATCTCGACCAGGCCCCCGCTCCGGCCGACGCACAGCCGGAGCAGGCACAACGCACCTTCCTCGACGTCGGCGGCATGACCTGTGCCGCGTGCGTCGGGCGGGTCGAGCGCAAGCTCAACAAGCTCGACGGGGTGCGCGCCGTCGTCAACCTCGCCACGCGGACGGCCACCGTCGAGCACGCGCCGACGGTCACCGTCGAGCAGCTGACCGGCACCGTCGAGGCCGCGGGGTACACCGCGGCGCCCAAGTCCCCGAATCCCCGCCGCGCGATCCTCGCCGAGGAGCGCGAGCGGCGCGACGTGCTGCGCCGGCTGATCGTCTCGCTGGTGCTGTTCGTGCCGGCCGCGGACCTGTCGATCGTGCTCGCGACCATCCCGTCGACGCGCTTCACCGGCTGGCAGTGGGTGCTGCTCGCGCTGAGCCTGCCCGTCGTGGCCTGGGGCGCGTGGCCACTGCACAAGCGGGCCTTCCTGGGCGCGCGGCACGGCGCGGCCACGATGGACACGCTGGTCTCGGTCGGCATCATCTCCGCCACCGCGTGGTCGGTGGTCACCGTGCTCACGCCCGGCCGCGAGCGGCCGGATCCGCACGGCTTCTGGAACGCGATCATCCAGTCCGATCCGATCTACCTCGAGGTCGCGATGGGCGTCACCGTCTTCGTGCTGGCGGGCCGGTACTTCGAGGCCTCCGCCCGCGCCAAGGCGGCGTCGGCGCTGCGGGAGCTCGCGACCCGCGGCGCCCGCGAGGTGTCGGTGCTGGTCCGCGACGGCTCCGAGCTGCGGATCCCCGTCGGCGAACTGCGCGAGGAGCAGCTCTTCGTGGTGCGGCCGGGCGAGACGATCGCGACGGACGGCGTCGTCGAATCCGGGTCGGCGTTCGTCGACAACTCCGCGATGACCGGCGAGTCCCGCCCCGTCCCCGCGGGCCCGGGCGACCGGGTCGTCGGCGGCACCGTCTGCCAGGACGGCCGCCTGACGGTGCGCGCGACCGCCGTCGGCGCGGACACCACCTTCGCCGCGATGCTCCGCCTCGTCGAGGACGCGCAGGCGACGAAGGCGCGGATGCAGCGCCTCGCCGACCGCGTCTCCGCCGTCTTCGTGCCCTGCGTCTTCGCCATCGCGGCGCTGACCTTCGTCGGCTGGCTTCTGGCCGACGGGGTCGACAGCGCGGTGAAGTCGGCGATCGCCGTGCTCGTGATCGCCTGCCCCTGCGCGCTCGGCCTCGCGACGCCCGTCGCGTTCATGGTGGCGTCCGGCCGCGGCGCGCAGCTCGGCGTGTACGTGCGCGGGCACCAGGCGCTGGAGGCCACCGAGACCATCGACACCGTCGTCTTCGACAAGACCGGCACCGTGACCACCGGCGTGCTCTCCGTGGCCGAGGTGAGCGTCGCGCGCGGGTTCACCGAGTCCGGCGTGCTGCGGCTCGCGGGGGCCGTCGAGGCGGCGTCCGAGCACGCCGTCGCGCGGGCCGTCGTCGCGCGCGCCGGCGACGACCTGCCCACCGTCGAGGACTTCCGGGCCGTCCCGGGCCTCGGCGCCACCGGGGTGGTCGACGGTGCCGTCGTGCGGGTCGGATCGCCGCGCTTCGTCGAACCCGGGGTCTTGTCCGGGGCCGTCGAGGCCGCAGCGGAAGCCGGGCGCACCGTCGCCGTCATCGAGGTCGACGGTGCCGTCGCCGCCGTGCTCGAGGTGGCCGACACGATCAAGGCCGACGCGGCGGACGCCGTCGCGCGGCTGCACGAGGCCGGGATCCGGACCGTGCTCCTGACCGGCGACAACGCCGCCGCGGCCACGAAGGTCGCCGCGCTCGTCGGCATCGACGACGTGCGCGCCGACGTGGTGCCGGACGGGAAGGTCGCGGCGGTCCGCGAGCTGCAGGCCTCCGGGCGGCGGGTCGCGATGGTGGGCGACGGCGTGAACGACGGCCCCGCCCTCGCCGCCGCCGACCTCGGCCTCGCGATGGGCACCGGTACCGACGTGGCCCAGAGCGCCGCCGACGTCGTGCTCATGCGCGAGGAGCTGTCCGCGGTCCCCGACGCGCTCGGCCTCGCCCGCGCGACGCTGAAGACCATCAAGACGAACCTGGTCTGGGCGTTCGGCTACAACGTCGCCGCGATTCCCGTCGCCGTGGCCGGCCTGCTGAACCCGCTCATCGGCGCCGCCGCGATGGCCTTCAGCTCCTTCTTCGTCGTGTGGAACAGCCTGCGCCTGCGCAAGTTCGGCACGAAATAGCCGCGCGGCCCGAGGTACAGGCATGCTCGCCGAATAGGTCATGCCGGACCTGCATAGCCCTATCTCTGCAGGTCACAACCGTATTCATCGGCGCACGTCATGCGGAATCCGCATAGCCTCCGCGATCCCGTCGGTCCACAGGTCAGCCGGGTATGCCGATTCTGCATGACTCGGTCGCCACGAAACACCGTGGCCTGCAGAAACAAGCGTATGCACAATTGGCATAGCAGTCGCCGCGCACAACCACTTCGATACGTGGCCGCCCAGCACCGTCAGGACGGCTGGCGTGCGGTACAGCTCAGAGCAGCTCGGGCTCGGAGTCCTCGTCACGGTTGCGCCACGCCCAGTGCAGCACCAGGCCCAGGGTGACCAGGGCGATCGCGGCCTCGTCGGTGGCCCAGGCGACGACGCCGCCGACGAACTGGTCGCGGTACAGGTCCGTCATCCACTCGAAGTCGAGGTAGAGGTACAGGCGCGAGCCGACGAGCCCGTCCATCGTCATGATGATGAGCGCGAAGACCATGGTGATCGGCATCATCGCCAGCAGCATGCCGATGCGCCCGATGAAGGGCAGCTCGCCCGGCACCGGGTCGATCTGGAAGACGCGCCAGTAGAACAGGAAGCCGGTGAACAGCAGCGCGGCGTAGATGGCCAGGTGGCCCCAGTGGTAGCGGCCAATGCTGTCGAAGAGCGGCGTGAAGTAGAGGCCGTAGAGCACTGCCGCGAATAGCCCGAGCTGCACGACGGGGCGCATCAGCACGGCGAAGGAACGCGACTCGAGGACCGTCGAGAGCCAGCGCGCGGGCGCCCCGGTCAGGGTGTCGCGCATCAGCGTGATCGGTGCGCCGAGCAACAGGAAGACCGGCACGATCGACGTCATCAGCATGTGCACCACCATGTGCACGCTGAACATCGCGTTGGAGTAGGTGCGCAGCCCGGAGCTGGTCAGCGTGAGCAGGAAGACGCAGCCCAGCACGAAGAACACGCTCCGGTACCAGGGCCAGGTCGAGGTGCGGCGGACCAGCAGGAGGTAGCCCACGGCGAGGGCGATCGCGAACGGCGCGAGGTTCAGGTCGGGGCGCCAGTTCCCGAGGAAGGCCATCGCGCTGGGCGGGTCCGGCAGGTTGTAGCCGAGGAAGTTCTCCCCCACCGTCGGCCGGCCACGCAGGAAGGGCGGGGGCGTCAGCTCGGATGCCGCGATCGCGGTGCCGAAAGCCGCCGTCAGGAGCGCCGCGGCAGCGGGCAGGGCGTGCAGCCAGTGCGCGGCGCCCGCTGCGAGCAGCAGCGCACCGGCGGCCAGGAGCAGCAGGCCGTACCAGGTGACCCACAGGTCGGAACCCGGCGCCATGACCAGGGCGATCACAACGCCGTTCAGCAGGGCCAGCGCGGCGAACAGCGGGCCGATCCAGCGCCGCTCCGGCCGGGCCGGCAGGCGCACCGCGGACCACAGCCCGCCGAGCCACAGCGCCGCGACCACGCCGAGGGTGGTGAGCGCCGCGGTGGTGTAGTCGTGGTTCCAGTTCTGCGCCTCGTTCGCCGTGACGATCGTGGCGAGCAGGCCGACGACGGCGGGCAGCAGCATCCAGAGGTGCGCCATCCACGACAACGCCGTGCGCAGCGCGACGTACACGATCACGGCGCAGACCAGGGAGACGATCCAGCCCTTGGCGGTGTCCGACGCGGAGATCAGGATGCCGAGGCCGCCCACACGGTAGGTGTCGACGAGGTTCTGGGCGGCGCTCTCCGCGGCCGCCAGGAAGACCATCGGGAGCGAGACGACGGCCCAGACGACGGCGTACCGTCGGGCCTGCAGCTGCGTGAGGTACCCGCGCAGACCGAGCTCACCGGTGTCGAGGGCTTTGGTCCGGAAGACGGCGTACGCCACCGCGCCGAAGGTCAGGGCGGCGGCGACGGTGCCGATCACGCGGCCGACGGCCGCCCCGTACGCGGTGAGCGCGCCCGGGTAGGCGTTGCCGTTGACGAGGTAGCGCAGCTCACCCTCGCTGCTGACCAGCCAGATCACGACGGCGACGGCGGCGAGGGAGCCGACGGCGAGCGCCGCGATGCCACCCGCGCGCGGTGCGCCCGGGGATCCTTCGATCATCGCAGCGGCGTCGGACTCCTGCGCCACTGTGGTCAAGTTACTTCGCGTCCTTGATCTTCTTCACGGACTTGTCGAGGAAGCCGTTGAACTCGCCGCGGTCCGGGTCGCCGCCGAGCTTGGTGCCCTGCACCGCGACGGTGTAGCCGCGCAGC
Source organism: Tsukamurella sp. DT100 (assembly GCF_049844855.1). NCBI lineage: Bacteria > Bacillati > Actinomycetota > Actinomycetes > Mycobacteriales > Tsukamurellaceae > Tsukamurella > Tsukamurella sp. DT100. Next base: position 69,390 of record NZ_JBNCLV010000002.1, on the reverse strand, counting down.
GAAGCCACGCCGACGAGGACCTTCTGGTGGATCGGGAAGGAATCGGCGCCCTTGGTGCGAGTGCCGTCGAGCGCGATCTCGAAGGTGGCCTTCTGCTTGTCCGAGGAGACCTCCTTGGTGATGGCGCGCACCTTGATGGTGCCGCCCCGCGGATCGTTGGTCTCGATGGTCACGTCGGAGCACAGCTTCAGCAGGCCGACCTTGACGGTGTCGACATCGACGTCCTTGGCGACCAGCGTCTCGCTCAGGCTCTTGCGGTCCTGGTCGTGCACGCCGGCGACGGTGTCGCCGTCGCCCTGGCCGCCCTTGGCGGCGGCGAGGATGTTCTTGCACTCCGGCGGGGTGACCTTCGCGGAGCTCGCGAGGGTCAGGGGGTCGGCGCCGAGCTCGTTGGCCAGCCGCTGCTGCGGCGACGGAACGACGATGTAGCCGCCCGGGAAGTCGCTCGAGTTGAGGAGCAGCTCCGCCGACGAGGCGGTGGGCTTGGTGGTGGTGTCGGGGTCGGCGACGGCGACGCCACCGGTCAGGCCGGCGACCAGCGCGGTCGCGGCGGTGAGGGTGGCGGCACGACGCAGGCCCGCTCGCTTGAGGTCAGTGTTCGCGTTCATCGAATCCTCTATCCGTTCTCGTCGGCCCGGCGTTACCGCGCGGCGCGGCCGCGCAGCGCCATCCAGCCGAGGGCGGCCGCGGCCACCACGATCTCCGCCGCGGCGAAGACGATCATCAGGGTCATCCAGGGCTGCATCGCGCTCATCGAGTGGCCCATCGCCCCCATGTCCATGCCGGGCATCGAGTGGTCCATGCCGGCCATGCCGGAGTCCATCGCCGACATGAGCACCGGGTGCAGCGCGATCATGATGGCGCCCATCGCGGCGGTCCGGAGCCAGGCGCTCACCGTCGGGTTGCGGAACAGGCAGACGGAGCAGTGCGCGCAGCCGATCAGCATCGCGGCGACGATGAGCGAGACCACCCAGCTGTTGTCGCCGAGCATCGGCAGGTGCACCAGCGACGTCGCGAGGGCGACGGCCGCGCCGACCCACCCCCAGATCCGGATGGTGCGCGACGTGTCCGTGGTCTCCGCGTGCTTGTGCATCACGCGGGCCATCCTACCTGGCATTTCGCGGTGAGCAGAATCCCCGATCGGCCTGTGCGTGCGGCCGCCTCGGGCAACCCCCGTCGCTTGACCGGCTCCACACCTCGTGGTCGACTGGGCCCAGGTAATCGGCGTTACGAAACCAGCGCTTCAGCAGAACCGACCGATCGGAACGGGTCCGTCATGAACGCGAAGCACTTGGGCGCGATGGCCGCCGCCCTCCTCACCGCAGCCACCCTCACGGCGTGCGGGTCGAGCGACGACCAGCAGGACAGCTCCGTCGCCTTCTCCCAGATCACCGGCGACGACTTCACGTCGAATCCGGGCGCCTTCCAGACCGACGGTGTGCCCGTCCCCGAGAAGGGCGTCACGGTGGTCGGCGATCCCGTCGCCTCGCAGGCCGTGGCGAACGCGGGGCTCGAGCAGGGGACCGTCACCGCGAGCTCCGACGACGGTGCCACCGTCTTCTATCCGAAGGCGCCGCCGGTTCCGGGGCTGCCCGTCGCGGAGCAGGACGTCGCGCCGCCACCGCCGCAGCTCACCCGGCCCGTGAACACCCGCCCGTGGAACTACACGCCGCACCAGGTCACCGTCTACCGGCAGATCTGCGAGACCGGCCGGTGGAACCGCTGGGTCGCGGGCGCCGAGGTGCAGTCGCAGACCTGCTGGACCGTGTACGGCCGCCAGCTCGGCGTGCGTCCGTGGTACCCCGGCCAGCCGAAGCCCTGGGAGCGCCCGTCGTGGCCCAAGCCCTGGTACGAGCCGACCTTCCGCGCCGACGTCCCCGTCATGTGGGTCTACCCGCGCGACTGGAACCGCCCGCGCCCGCAGCCGATCGTCTCCGTCTCGATCGGGCTGAACGTGCCGCAGAATCCGCACGCCCGCCCCAACCCGCGCTTCCGCGACGACCCCTACCTCCCGGTGTGGGCGGTCACGCCCGGCCGGCCCGTCGCCGCCCGGGATCAGGCGCGGGTCGTCGCTCCGTGGTTGGCCTACGACGTCACGCCGACGGTCCGCTACACGTCGCCGCCCGTCTACCCGGGCACGGTCCTCGCAGCGCTGCCCACGTCGGGCCGCGCCGAGGTGATCACCGCACTCCCCGGCGCGGACGGCGAGTGGAATCCGAACCGGGATAAGACGGTGCTCGCGCCCTCCGCCCGGGCCATCGCGGGCGCGAGCGTCTACAACGGCACGCGCGCCGACGTGGTGCGCGCGCTGGGCGAGGACGTCGACGTGACGGTCGCGACGAGCCGCACCCGGCCGTCGACGACCACCACCACGACCACCACCCGGACCTCGAGCGAGAAGAGCGCGGACGCCACCTCGACCGCCCGGACGACGGATCCCGAGGAGACCGGGGCCGCGACGACGACGCGGACCACCGACCGCACGACCACCACGACGACCACCGAGAAGTCGTCCACGGCCACGAGTCGCGCGACCACCTCGTCGGCGGAGCCGACCACCACGAAGCCGGCAACCACCACGACGACTACGGCACCGTCGGCGACGAGGACCACGACGACCGCGCCGAAGACGACCACGACCGAGGTGCCCGTCACCACCACGCAGGCGGAGAAGCCGGCGACCACCACGACCGCGCCCGCGACGCGGACCACGACGAAGCCGGCCACGACGACCACCACCACGCCCGCGCGCTGACCGCACCCGGTGTCTTTTCGAGACGGTGTTGCAGTCTCGAAAACCGGATCCGCTGCAACACCGAGGTCCTCGCCGCCGAGTTCGACGACGCCTCCGCCACCTGGTCCCTCACCCTGAACACCGGCGAGACGATGACGGCCGACTTCGTCGTCTGCGCCACCGGCGTTCTGCACAATCCCGCGATCCCCGACATCGAGGGCCTCGCCGACTTCGAGGGCGACGTCGTGCACACCGCACGCTGGGACGACTCCCTGGTCACCGAGGGCCGCCGGATCGCCGTCATCGGCACCGGATCGACCGGCGTGCAGGTCGTCTCGGCGCTGCAGCCGAAGGCGAAGCACCTCACGCACTTCGTCCGATCCCCGCAGTGGGTGCTGTGGGCGCCGATGCGGCTGCCCCAGATCGGGCTCATCTCGGAGCTCTTCAAGCGGGCGCCGAAGGTCCTCGACCAGGTGCACCAGGGCCTGCTCTGGGGCTCGGGCATCCTCGCCGACATCGCGACGAAGCCGTCGTGGCGGCGCAGCGCGGTGCAGGCGTACGCCCGACTCTCGCTGCGGGCGCAGCTGCCGCCGGCGCTGCGGAAGGACCTCACCCCCGAGGACGAGCCGCTGTGCAAGCGGCAGGTCGTCTCCGGTACGTACTACTCGGCGCTCAAGGCCCGCAACGCCTCCCTGGTGACCGACGGCATCGAGCGGATCGAGCCGACCGGCATCCGGACCGTCGACGGGGAGCTCCACGAGGCGGACCTCCTCGTGCTCGCCACCGGCTTCCGCGCACACGACTACATGCGGCCCATGCGGGTGACGGGCCGCGACGGCGTGAAGCTCGACGACGCCTGGGCCGACGGTCCTCGCGCCTACCGCATGACGGCGATCCCCGGCTTCCCCAACCTGTTCACCGTCCTCGGCCCCAACTCGCCGACGGGCTCCATCTCCCTGCAGTTCTCGGCCGACCTCACGGCGAGGTACATCGCGCAGTGGCTCGATCGGTTCCGCCGCGGCGAGGTCCGGACGATGGAGGTCACCGAGGAGGCCACGGAGGGGTTCAACCGGCAGGTGGCGGAGGCCATGGGCCCGACGGTGTGGAACACCGGCTGCAACTCCTGGTACTTCACCGAGGGCGGGTCGATCGACCTGTGGCCCTTCGACCGGAAGACCATGGTGCGCATGCTGTCCGCGCCCGACGACGCGGACTTCCACGTCCGGCGGTCCGCCGACCGCACCTGACGATCACGGCGTCCCGAGGCGGGCGCGGAGGACGGAGAGGGCCCGGTGCTGCGTGAGCAGCACCTGGCCCTCGGCCATCGTGAGCACCTCGGCGCACTCGGCGACGCTGCGCCCCTGCACGATCCGCAGCAGCAGCACGATCCGCAGCTCGTCGGGCAGGCGGTCCACCAGGGACGCGCGGGCGCGCGACGGCGCGGCATCGGAGTCGATCATGTCGTGATCCTCCGCTCCGCGTGCGGCGAACATTCCTCCGCGCGGTCCCGATTCCGTCCCGATCGTGTCGCAACCCCTTGACAGCGCGCCGGCGACCCACCATTCTGAACAGAGTTCAGATACTGAACCTTGTTCAGATTGGAGGCCGTCATGGCCGCACCCTCACTCCTCGGGCGCCTGTCCAGCCCCCGCCGGGAGACCGATCCGCACCGCCTCGCGAAGGCCGTCGGCGGCCGCACCGTCCTCGTCACCGGCGCCTCCTTCGGGCTCGGCGCCGCCACGGCGGAGTCGTTCGCCGCCGCCGGTGCCACCGTCCTGCTCGTCGCGCGCACCGCCGACAAGCTCGACGAGGTCGCGGCCCGGATAAGGGCCGACGGCGGTACCGCCCACGTGCTGCCGGCCGACCTCACGGACCAGCGCGCGGTCGAGGACCTCGCCACTGCGATCCTCGACCGGCACGGCGCGCCCGACATCGTGATCAACAACGCCGGCAAGTCGATCCGCCGCTCGCTCACCCTGCAGCTCGACCGACCGCAGGACTTCGAGCGGACCGTCGACATCAACTACCTGGGCCCCGTCCGGCTCCTGCTGCGCCTCGTCCCCGCGATGACCGAGGCCGGCGGCGGGCGGATCGTCAACATCTCGACGGTCGGCGTCCGCATGCACCCCGGGCCGCGGTGGGGTGCGTACCAGGCGTCCAAGGGTGCCTTCGACACGTGGTTCCGCAGCGTGACACCGGAACTCCGGGCCCGGAACATCAGCACGACGTCGATCTACATGGCGCTGATCCACACCCGGATGAGCGCGCCGACGCCCAGCATGCGCCGGCTCCCCGGCCTCCACCCGGAGCACGCCGCGCAGATCGTGGCCGCCGCCGTGGTCGACGGCCCGCGCTCGCTGGCTCCGTCGTGGTCGTGGCCGCTCGACGTTGCCTCCACGGTCGCGGGCGGCGCCTTCTCCGCCGCGTACACGCTGGCCTTCCGGTTCGGCGAGGACTCGCCCTCGGCCCGTGCGGACGCGGAGGCGCTCCGATGAGCGCCGTCCCCGAGATCGTCCGCGCGGCGCTGGGTTCCGGCCTTCTGGTCCCGCCGCCGCCCCACCGGTGGCCCGCCGTCGCCCGCGGGCTCGGCTCCGGTGCACCCGGATTCGTCGCCCTGCTCCGCGTCGCCGCGGCGCGCGCGCCCGGTCGGATCGCGCTCGTCGACGACGAGGGCGCCCTCACCTACGGGGACCTCCTCGCCGAGGTCGGCGCCGCGGCGACCGCTCTGCACCGGAGCCACGGCGTCGCACCCGGGGAGACGGTCGGCGTCCTGTGCCGCAACGGCCGACGCTTCGTCGTCGCCCTCCTCGCGACGGCGTCCCTCGGCGCCAACGTCCTGCTGCTCAACACCGACTTCCGCGGCCGCGCCCTCGCCGCGTCGCTCGAGGGCCACGCCGTGCGGCTCGTGATCGCCGACGAGGAGTTCGTCCCCGCCCTGGACGAGATCCCCGAGACCACGATCGCCTCGTCCGCCCTGCGAGACCGCTGGGGCACCGTCGACCCCGCCCCGCGCGAGGGGCGGCTCATCCTGCTCACGTCCGGGACGACCGGCACTCCGCGCGGCGTGCCGCGCGATCCGGCACCGTCGACCCTGCTCGGGATGACCGCGAGCGTGATCGCCCGCACCGGCGCGCACGTCGGCTACCGGACCGCGGTGGCGGTGCCCTTCTTCCACGCCTTCGGCCTCGCCGCGCTCGCCCTCACGCTGGGCCTGGGCGGCACCGTCATCACGCAGTCGCGCTTCGACCCCGCGGTCGCGCTGGACCGGGCGGCGACGCACCGCGCCGACGCGCTGATGGTGGTCCCGGCGATGCTCGCCCGCATCCTGGAAGCCGCACCGCCCGAGAGCGTTCCGCCGGTCGTGCTGAGCGGCGGCTCCGCGCTGCTCCCCGCGCTCGCGGACCGGTTCACCGCCCGCTTCGGGGACGTCCTGTTCAACGGCTACGGCTCCTCCGAGGTCGCGCTCGCGACCCTCGCCACGCCCGACGACCTGCTGCGCGCCCCGGGCACCGTCGGCCGGCCGGTCGCGGGGGCCACCGTCCGGGTCCTCGACGACGACGGTGCGCCCGTCCCCACCGGGATCACGGGCCGGATCTTCGTCGGCGGCCGCCCGGCCGTCGGCCGGTACACGGGCGGCCCCGACAAGGCCCGCGTGGGCGCGCTGATCGCGACCGGCGATCTCGGCCACCTCGACCGGCACGGATTGCTGCACGTGGCGGGCCGCGACGACGACATGATCGTCAGCGGCGGCGAGAACGTCTACCCGCGCGCCGTCGAGAACGCCCTCGCGGCGCACGCCGGCGTCGCGGACTCCTGCGCCCTGGGCGTCGCCGACGCGCAGTACGGCCAGCGCCTCGTCGCGCTCGTGGAGACGGCGGATCCTGCTCGACCGACCGGGGATGCGCTCCGCGACTACCTGCGCGGATCCCTGTCCCGGTTCGAGCAGCCCCGCGACATCCACTTCGTCGCGGCGGTCCCCCGCAACGCCGCGGGCAAGGTCGACCGGCGCGCGGCCGCGGCCCTGCTCGCGACGCTGGAATCCGAGGGGGCAGCCCGATGACGGTCCACCTGTTCGACGTGGCGCCGCTGCGCCCCCTGGGCGGCGGGGAGGTGCCGACCCTCGCGCTCGTCGTGGTCGACGGTGACCGCGTGCTCGCCGTCGACGCCGGCTTCCCGGCCTCGGTCTTCGAGGATCCGACGCTGATCGGCTTCGAGCGCTTCTTCCTGCGGCTGCCGCATCGCCCCGAGGCGTCACTGCTGCACCGCCTGGAGTCGATCGGGCTGCGGCGCGAGGACCTCACCGACATCGTGCTCACGCACCTGCACAGCGAGCACGCCGCCGGGATCGTGGACTTCCCCGACGCCGCCGTGCACGTCGCCGCGACGGAGCTCGAGACTTCCCGGTCCGGCTCTCTGCGCGCGCGGATCTCGTACCGCTCCCGGTTCTTCGCGCACGGCCCGCGGTGGCGCCCGCACGCAGGGACGGGCGAGTGGCTCGGCGTCGGCGGCTGCTCGTGGATCACCGACGACGTGGTCCTCGTCCCGCTCCCCGGGCACACCGTCGGGCACTGCGGCGTGGCGGTGCGGCACGGCGACGCCTGGTTGCTGCACACGGGCGACGCCGGGTACGGCGACCCCCGCACCGGCGCGCCCGCCGCGTTCCCGCTCGCCCAGTACGAGAGGATCTCCATGGCCGCACCGGACCTCCAGGCGACCACCCGGGAGACGTTGCGGCTCCTCGCCGCCCGCGACGACGTCCACACCGTCTCGTCGCACCGATACCCGCCCCGCCTCCCGCTCGCCGTCGCGGAGGCCACCGAACGGAGTCCCCGATGACCGTCACCATCGAGCGCGTCACGATCGACGCCGAACCCGCACCCTTCGAGGCGCTCATCGCGCGACCGTCCACGCCGGGCGGCCCGCGCCCCTCCGTGCTCCTCGTGCACGACATCACGGGCGCGGAACCCGACATCGAGCGGAACCTCCGCATCGTGGCCGACGCGGGCTACCTCGCGATGGCGCCGCTGCTGTTCACCGCGGGCCCGAATCGCCTGGGCTGCATCGTCTCCACGATGCGCTCGCTCGGCACGGGCAAGGGACCCGCGTTCGCAGTGCTGGAGACCGCTCGCGACGCCCTGGCCTCAGACCCGCAGTCGACCGGCGAGGTCGCGATCACCGGCTTCTGCATGGGCGGCGGCTTCGCGCTCCTCGAGGGCGACGACCGGTACGTCGCGGCGGCCCCGTTCTACGGGAGTCTGACCACCTTTCGGGCCGTCACGGCGGACACCTGCCCCGTGGTCGGATCCTTCGGCGCCCGGGACCCGTTCCTCCCGTTCGGCGAGCGGCGCCTGCGGCGCGTACTCGACCGGCACGGCGTACCGTCCGACCTCAAGACCTATCCCGGCGTGGGCCACAGCTTCGCCAACCGGATCGACGCGGCCCCCGACGCGGTGCTGCGGGTCATGGGCCTCGGGTACGACGAGGCCGCCTCGGCCGACGCCTGGTCCCGCGTCTTCGCCTTCTTCGCGGCGCGTTTCGCGGACGGGGGCGCCGCGTGATCGACCGGGTGCACCACCTCAACTGCGGCACGCTGCGGCCCGTCGGCGCCCCGCCCATGGTCTGCCACGTCCTGCTCCTGGAGACCGACGCGGGGCCCGTCCTCGTCGACGCCGGGATCGGGCTGGCCGACATCGCGGCGCCCGCGGCCAGGCTGGGCGGCGGCCTCACGCGGGTGATCCGACCCGACTTCGCCGCCGCCGAGACCGCCGCCGCCCAGGTGGAGGCGCTCGGCTTCGCCCGCGCCGACGTCACACACATCGTCGCCACGCACCTCGACTCCGATCACACGGGCGGGATCGACGATTTCCCCGGCGCGACCGTGCACGCCACCGCGGCGGAGCTGCGGTCGGCGCGCGGGGCCCGCGGCATCCCGGCCGCCGTGCGGTACCGGCCCTGGCGGCATTCGCCCGAACCCGCTGTGGCGGCGTACGACGACTTCCGCGAGGACTGGTTCGGGTTCGCGGCGGCGCGGCTGACGCCGTTGGGCGACGACGCGCTCCTGGTACCGCTGCCCGGCCACACGCCGGGCCACGCGGGGATCGCGGTGCGATCCGGCGACGGCTGGATCCTGCACTGCGGCGACGCCTTCTACCACCGCGCAGCCGTTCTCGGCGGGCCCGTGCCCGCCGCGCTGCGCGCGGGTCAGTTCGTCTCCGCCACCCGACGGCGGGAGGCCCGGGCCACCCGGGACCGGCTCGCGGAGACCTTCGGCGACGGTGCCGGATCCGTCCGACTGCTGTGCGCGCACGATCCGGTGATGTACGCCGAGGCGGCGCGAGGCAGTATCGAGGGGTGAACAGGAGCAGGCCCGCCACGCAGTGGGGCGACCGCGACCAGCGCCGGATCGACATCCTCCGCGCCGGCGAGGAGCTCCTGCGCAGCGGCGGATACGCCGCCCTCCGCATGCGGGACGTCGCGGACGGCGCCGGGATCTCGCTCGGCACCGTCTACACCTATTTCGCGACCAAGGAGAACCTCTTCATCGGGGTCTTCGCCGAGCACGTGCTGCGGATGACGGAGCGGCTGCGCCCTCGGCTCGAGGAGGCGTCCGACTTCGTCGAGGTGTTCACGGCGGCGGCGAACGAGTACCGCGACGGCTATCCCGTCTTCGGCAGGCAGTTCGACGCGCTCGCGCTGGTCGAGACCGCGGACGCATTGCAGCCCGCCGTGGAGCAGGGCCTCCGGGACGCGACGGCCGGCCTCATCGGTGCGCTGGGCGAGGCCCTCGTCCGCGCGGGGTACGAGGGCGACCTGCGCCCCGCGATGGCCGTCCTGTGGTCGGAGGTCACCGGCCTCGCGAACCACTACACGACGGAGCGCAGGGAGTTCCTGGACGTCAGCTGGGACGAGGCCGTGGCGTTCGCCGCCCGGACCCTCGGGCGCGGCCTCGGCATCGTCGACCCCGCTGAGGGCCGCACCTAGAACCACACGCGGGCGAGCCAGGCCGCGAGGCCGAGGCCGCAGATCGCGACCGCGACGCGCAGCTTCCCGGCGTCGATCCGCGCCACGACGGGCGGGCCGCACCAGCCGCCGGCGAAGCCGCCGATCGCCATCGCGATCGCCGCGGGCCAGTGCACGGGCCCGAACACCGCGAAGCCGAGGGCCGCCGCGAGGTTCGCGAGACCGAGGGCGTAGCTCTTGAGCATCGCTGCGCGCCACAGGGGTTCGGACGTGGCCAGCAGCGTGAGCGCCAGGATCATCACGCCGGCGCCCGCGCCGAAGTAGCCGCCGTACACGGCGACCAGGAAGACGCCGACCGGGTAGAACCGCGCGAGCCGCTGCACCGCGGGGCGCTCGTGCAGGTGCGGCTGAAGCAGGATCGCGATCGCCGCGATCGCGATGAGCGCCGGCACCACCCGCTCGAAGGTGCTCCCCGGCGCGAGGAGGAGCAGCGCGGATCCGGCGGTCCCGCCCGCGATCGCGAGCACGGCCAGCGTGCGCATCTGCGCGCGGTCCTTGGCGAGCTCCGAGGCCGACGAGGCGATCGATCCGCCGCCCACCGCCACCATCGCGACGGTGTTGGTCACGTTGGCCGCGACCGGGGAGAGGCCGAACGCGAGCAGCGCGGGGTAGGAGACGATCGAGGCGAGCCCGGTGATGTAGCCGATGAGCCCGGCCCCGAACCCGGCGACCACCAGCGCGGCCACCGTCAGCGCCGTCATCGGCTCCCCATCGTCCGCACTGTACTGCGCGAACGGCGTCGGTTCAGACCGCGGGCTGCTGCTGCGTGATGCAGTGGATGCCGCCGCCGCGGGCGAACAGGGGCCGCGCATCGACGGTGACGATCTCGCGGCCGGGGTAGGCGGCCGCCAGGACCTCCACCGCCACGGCGTCGTTCGGGTCGTCGAACGAACAGGCCACCACCGCGCCGTTGACCACGACGTGGTTGATGTAGCTGTAGTCGACGAAGCCCTCGTCGTCGCGGAGCACCGTCGGGGCGGGGACCGAGAGCACCTCCCAGGCCCGGCCCGCGGCGTCGGTCGACCCCGCGAACGTCTCCCGCAACGCGGCGCACCGCGCGTGGTCGGGGTGCGACGGGTCGCGCTGGTCGTGCAGCAGGACGGTGCCCGGCGACGGGATGGTCGCGACGATGTCGACGTGGCCGCGGGTGCCGAAGGTGTCGGAGTCGCGGGCGAGCCCGAAGGGCAGCCAGATGGCGTGCGTCGCACCGATCGTGCGCGCCATCTCGGCCTCCACCTGCGCCTTCGTCAGGTCCGGATTGCGGCCCGGATCCAGCTGGACGGTCTCGGTCAGCAGGACTGTCCCGGCACCGTCGACATTGATGCCCCCGCCCTCGTTCACCAGCTCGGACCCGATGTACTCGGCTCCGGCGAGGTCGGCGACGAACCGCCCGATCCGGCTGTCCCGGTCCCAGGTCGCCCAGGACTGGCCGCCCCAGCCGTTGAAGATCCAGTCGACGGCGCCGAGCCGGCCTGCCTCGTCGACGACGAAGGTCGGGCCGATGTCGCGCATCCAGGCGTCGTTGAGCGGCGCCTCGACCACGTCGACGCGGCTCGACAGGTACCGCGCCGCGGCCGCGCGCTCGGCGGGATCGACGACGACGGTGACGGGCTGGAAGTCGACGACCGCGTTCGCGACCGCGGCCCACGTGGTGCGGGCGGAGTCCTGCTCCTCGGCGGTGTCGCCGAGCGAGTAGCCGGCCGAGGGGTAGGCCATCCAGGTGCGGACCTGGGGCGCCGTCTCCGACGGCATGCGCCACGTCACTTCGCACCCCCCAGCGGGCCGTTCGCCTCGACGGGCTCGACGAGCGGGCCGTAGGTGTCGGGCCGGCGCGTGGCGAGGAAGGGGAACAGGGTCAGCCAGTCGCGCCGCTGGTCCAGGTCGAGGTCGGCCACGAGTACGGCCGAGGCGTCGCGGGGCGCCTCGACGAGGATGCGGCCGTACGGGTCGGAGATGAAGGAGCTGCCGTAGAACGTGATCGCGCCCTCGTTCCCCCACCGGTTGGGCACCACCATGAAGGTGCCGCTCGAGATGCCGTTGCCGACGATCACCTGCCGCCACAGCGGGGCGGTGTCGAACGCGGGGTGGTCGGGCTCGGAACCGATCGCCGTGGGGTAGGCGATGACCTCGGCGCCGCCCAGGGAGTACGCCCGCGCGACCTCCGGGAACCACTCGTCCCAGCAGGTGGGGAGGCCGAAGCGGGCGCTGCCGAGCTCCGCGGGCGCGTGCACGGGGTACGGGTCGGCACCGTCGGCCTGCGCCGGGCCGCGGAGGAAGTAGGTGTCCTCGTAGTAGCCGGCGGTGACCGGGATGTGCAGCTTGCGGGTGCGGGCCAGCAGCTCGCCGGACGGGGAGACCATGATCGCGGTGTTGTAGCCGAGCGGCTCCGCGTCGGGGTGGCGCTCGTAGAGCGAGGCGTGCACCACGACGCCGTGCTGCTTCGCCGCGGCGGCCGCGAGGGCGAAGGTGGGCCCGGTCAGCAGGTCCTCGGCGAGGGCGCTGGGCTGCGCGCCGCCGCGCTCGAACGCCGGGTAGCGCAGCAGCGTGATCTCCGAGAGGAAGACGACCTTCGCCCCCGCCCCGGCCGCCTGCCCGATGGCATCGGTGAGCTCGGCCGCCAGCAGCGCGGCGTCGTCGTGCCAGCGGTGCTGCACGAGCGCGACGCGCAGCGGCTCCCGCTCGGGGGCGTCCACGCGGGCGGGCGACGCCGGGATCCCCGGCGCGACGATGAGCTCCATCTCGGTTCCTCCAGAATTTATCGATAGGCTTTCGATAAACGATAGCCCCGGGTGACCGCCGCCACAAGAGGCAAATCGAAAGCCTGTCGATTAGTCGCCCCGTCGGGTAGGTTCGTGCAGGTGAGCAGACGCGTCGGCCGGCCGAGCACCCCGCAACTCGACCGCGCCTCGATCGGCGCGGCGGCCCTGGAGCTCGTCGACCGGGAGGGTGCGCTGAGCATGCCGGCGCTGGCCCGTCGGCTCGGCGTCCAGGTCTCGTCGATCTACCACCACGTCGACGGCCGCGCCGGCGTCATCGGCCTGGTCCGCGACCTCGTGACCGCCGACATCGACGCCACGTGCTTCGCGACGGAGCCCTGGGACCGCGCCGTCGACACGTGGGCCCGCACCTACCGCACCGCCTTCGCCGCGCACCCCGCGGCGGTCCGCCTGCTCGCCACCGAGACGATCGGGGGGCAGCAGAACCTCGCGATGTACGCGGCCGCGACCGCCGGCCTGCTCCGCGCGGGCTTCCCGGTCGAGCAGGTGATGGGCATCGTCGTCGGCGTCGAGAACTTCCTGCTGGGAGCGGCGCTCGACGTCTCGGCGCCCGAGGTCCCCATCGCGGTGGACGACGACGAGGCCGCGACCGACGACCTGCGCCGGGCCCTCGCCGCGGCACCGTCGGGCCCGGAGCGCTCGCTGCAGGCCTTCGACCTGGGGCTCGCGGCGCTGATCGAGGGCCTGCGGGCGCTACTCGTCGCCGAGCAACAGCGCCAGTAGCAGCTCGGCGCGCACCCGCGCCGACTTGAGGTCCACCCCGAGCAGCTCCTCCGCCCGCTCCACCCGCGCCCGCGCCGTGTGCCGGTGCACCCCCAGCGCCGCGGCCGTCCCCTCCCACTGACCGTGGTGCTCGAGGTACGCCCGGAGCGCCTCGGCGAGGCCGTCGTGCGCGCGCAGCGGGTCCAGCAGCGCGCGGTCGAGCCGCGCGAGGGCATCGCGGGTGCCGGGGTCCGTGAACAGGGTCCGCCCGGCCAGCGCCGCGGCGTCGACGGTGCCGCCCCCCGGCCGCGCCGCGCGGGCCGCGAGTTCCGCCGCCGCGACCGCCTCGGCCACCGCGCCCGGCGCGTGCGGCGCCCCGAGCCCGAGCTGCAGCCGGCCGCGCTCGCCCGGCGCGAGGCCCGCGACCAGGGCGTCGGCGAAGGCGGGGCCGTCGTCGCCGCCGAGGAGCGCCACCACGCCGCCCGGGCCGGCCGCCTCGGAGACGAACACCGGGCGGCCCGCGTCGTGCAGCGCCGCCCGGACCGCGGCGATCACCGCCTCCGGGTCGGCACCCCCGCGGATCATCAGCGCGCGGACCCCGGACGGATCCGCCGCCTCCGCGACCAAGGGCGCCGCCTCGTCGAGGTCCCCACCCGCGGACAGGACCAGGCGCAGGGCCGCGGCGTTCATCCGCCACTGCGCGAGCCGCAGCCGCAGCGGTCGCTCGAAGTCCAGCGCGAGCAGGGAGTTGGCGTGGCCGATGAGCACGTGGTCCGTCGCCGAGGGTTCGCGCGGCAGCACCACCCCGAGGTGGCCGTGGCCGCGGTCGCCCACGCGGATGGGCTGGGTGACGATGGTGCCGTGCCGGGCGGCCGGGTCGGTCGACGGCGCCGTCACGGGCCCGACCGCGGACGCCGCGACGTGCGCGCGCGCCTGCTCACCCACCTCGCGCGCGACCGCCGGATCGAGCTCGGCCGGATGCGCCTGGACGACCCGGCCGCCGCGGTCCAGGAGGAGCGCCGCGCCACCGGATCCCACCGACAGCTCGCGCAGCGTCGCCGAGGGCCCGCCCGCGACCGCCGCGCGAGTCATGCGCTGCTGGGCCCGGCCCGCCGCCGCCTGCGCCGCGTTCGCGCGTCGCGCGATCTCGTCGATGACGGTGCGCGCGACGGCCACGAAGGGCGTCGGCAGGGGCACGTCGACGAGTGCGAGCCCGAACTCGTCGGCCGCGTCGACCAGGGCCGACGGTGCGCTGGCGCGGGAGACGCCGACGCCGAAGCCCAGCCCGGAGACGCCGCGGTCGGTGAGGCGCCGCACGTACTCCCGACAGCCCTCGTCGCCGGGCGGGATGCCGATGCCCGTGGTCAGGAGCATCTCGCCGCCGGTGAGCCAGGGTGTGGGGTCGGCGAGCTCGGTGGTGATGACGAAGGTGATCGGGACGTCCGTCGCCGCCGCGCCCGCGCGCAGCCCGAGGCCGAGGTCGCGCTGCCCCAGCAGCCAGCGCACCGTGACCGCCATGCCGCTCCAATCCGTCGAGTCGACGTCGTCGATTTCGCCATTCTGGCAGATGCGCGGCCCAGTGACCCAGCGCACAGTGAGAGCACTTCCCCGTCCCCCCACCGAAAGGGCCGCGATGTCCGACCGCCTCCAGAACTTCATCGACGGAGCGTTCGTCGACTCGACGTCGTCCGCGTCGATCGACATCGTCGACCCGGCGACCGAGACCGTGGTCGCGGTCTCGCCGGTCTCGACCGACGAGGAGGTGGCCGCCGCGGTCGCCGCGGCCGAGCGCGCGTTCCTCACCTGGGGCCGCACCACGCCGAGCGCCCGCCAGGCGGCGCTGCTGAAGCTCGCGGACGCCATCGAGGAGCACGCCGACGAGATCGTCGCCGCCCAGGTCCGCAACACCGGCCAGCTCGCGGCCATGGTGAAGTCCGAGGAGGTCCTGGTCTGCGCCGACCAGGTGCGCTTCTTCGCCGGCGCCGCCCGCCTGCTCGAGGGCCGCGCGGCCGGCGAGTACATGGAGGGCTTCACCTCGTACGTGCGGCGCGAGCCGATCGGCGTCGTCGGCCAGGTGACGCCGTGGAACTACCCGTTGATGATGGCGATCTGGAAGATCGCGCCCGCCCTCGCCGCGGGGAACACCCTGGTGCTCAAGCCCTCCGACACCACGCCCGAGTCGACGCTGGTGCTGGCGCGGATCGCGCAGGACATCCTCCCCGACGGCGTCCTCAACGTCGTGCTCGGCGACGGTGCCGTCGGCGCCCGGCTGGTCGGCGACCCCGCGCTCGGGCTGGTCGCGATCACCGGCTCCGTCCGCGCCGGCATCGCCGTGGCCACCGCCGCCGCGACGGACCTCAAGCGCGCCCACCTGGAACTCGGTGGCAAGGCGCCCGCCGTGGTCTTCGGCGACGCCGACGTCGCCCGCGCCGCCGAGGGCATCGCGCAGGCCGCGTTCTTCAACGCCGGCCAGGACTGCACCGCCGCGACCCGCGCGCTGGTGCACGAGTCCGTGTACGACGCCTTCGTCGCGGCCCTGGTCGCCCAGGCGCAGACCCTGCGGCCCGGCGCCCCCGACGATCCGGACGCCTTCTACGGCGCCCTCAACAACGTGCACCACTTCGGCCGCGTCATGGAGAAGCTGGCCGCGCTGCCCGCGCACGCGACGGTGGCGACCGGCGGGAAGCGCGCGGGCGAGACGGGCTTCTACGTCGAGCCGACAGTGATCACGGGCGTGCGGCAGGACGATCCGATCGTGCAGGAGGAGACCTTCGGCCCGATCATCACGGTGCAGCCCTTCGCGACCGAGGACGAGGCCGTCGCGCTCGCGAACGGCGTGCAGTACGGCCTCGCGTCGAGCGTGTGGACCACCGATCACGCCACCGCGAACCGGATGAGCATCCGGATCGACGCGGGCGCGGTGTGGATCAACTGCCACATCCCGCTCGTCGCGGAGATGCCGCACGGCGGATTCAAGCACTCGGGTTACGGCAAAGACCTCTCGGCGTACGGCCTGGAGGACTACACCCGAATCAAGCACGTCATGAGCAGCAACGACTGACCCCGACCGCACCGCCGATCACCGCCCGCCGAAGCCGCCGAGAAAGGCACCCCCGCGATGCAGAACGCCTCCCCCGCCGCCCACCCGCTCGATCCCCTCTCCGCCGACGAGATCCGCGCCGTCACGGCGCTGCTCGCCCGCGAGCACGGCGTGAACGCCGACTGGCGCTACGCCTCGATCGAGATGTTCGAGCCGAGCAAGGCCGAGATCACCGCCTTCGACACCGACGGGACGCCCGCTGAGCGCGTCGCCGTCGCGGTGCTCTTCGACCGCACCGCGAACCGCACCTACAAGGCCCGCGTCTCGCTGACCTCCGACACCGTGACGTCGTTCGACCACATCCCGGACGTGCAGGCGAACGTCACCGTCGACGAGTGGGACGAGGCCGATCAGGCCCTGCGCGCGCACCCCGACGTCATCGCGGCGCTGGCCGCGCGGGGGCACACCGACATGTCGCTGGTCTTCATGGACACGTGGACCTACGGCGCGGTGCTGATCCCGGAGGAGTTCGCGGGGCGCCGGATCGGCTGGTCCGACACCTGGGTCCGGGCGTCCGACGGTGCCAACCCCTACGCCGGTCCCGTCAACGGCTTCCACTGCGTGATCGACCTGAACACGATGGAGCTGCTGCGCATCGAGGACACCTTCCGCGTGGACACCCCGGAGATCATGGGCGAGTACGTGCCGCGGATGCTGCCCAAGGAGCTCCGCGAGGCGAGCACCCGCCCCGAGCGCAAGCCCCTCGAGATCACCCAGCCCGAGGGCCCCGGCTTCACCCTCGAGGGCAACAAGCTGACCTGGCAGAACTGGTCGCTGCGGGTGGGCTTCAACTACCGCGAGGGCATGACCCTGCACGCGATCACCTACAACGACAACGGGAACGTGCGCAAGATCGCGCACCGGCTCTCCTTCGCCGAGATGATGGTCCCCTACCGCGACCACTGCGAGGACCACTACCGCCGCACCGCCTTCGACATCGGCGAGTGGGGCCTCGGCTTCATGACCACCTCGCTCGCGCTCGGCTGCGACTGCCTCGGCGAGATCCGGTACCTGGACGCCACGCTCCACGACAGCAAGGGCGAGCCCTACGACATCGCCAACGCGATCTGCATCCACGAGGAGGACAACGCCGTCCTCTGGAAGCACGTGGACCACCACGCCGGCGCCGAGGTCCGTCGCATGCGCCGCCTCACGGTGTCCTTCCACGTCACCGTTGCGAACTACGAGTACCTCACCTACTGGCGGTTCTACGAGGACGGCAACATCGAGTGCGAGGTGCGGGCCACCGGCATCATGGTGGTCAGCCACTTCCCCGAGGGCGGCTCGCACCCGCACGGCACCCTCGTCGATCAGCGCACCTACGCGCCCTTCCACCAGCACTTCATCGTCGCGCGCATGGACCTCGACGTGGACGGCGAGAACAACACCGTCTACCAGTCCGAGACGCGGATGGTGCCCACGGGGCCGGACAACCCGTACGGCCTGTCGCTGCAGCAGGTGAACACGCCGCTGCGCACCGAGTCCGAGGGCAAGCAGGACCCGCACTACCCGACGCAGCGGTCGTGGAAGGTGGTCAACGACAACGTGAAGACGGGCCTCGGCACGTCCCCGTCGTACAAGCTGGTGGCCTCCGCGAACGTCCCCGCGATGTTCGACCCGGCGTCCCCCATCCTCGACCGCTGCCGCGCCATCGAGCACACCCTGTGGGTCACCCCGAACGACCGCGAGGAGCGCTGGCCCGCCGGCGAATTCGTGAATCAGGGCGGCGGCGGCATGGGCCTGCCTGCGTGGACCGCGGCCGACCGGTCGATCGAGAACACCGACGTGGTGCTCTGGTACACGTTCGGCATCCACCACATCACCCGGCCCGAGGACTGGCCGATCATGCCGGCCGACACGGTGAGCTTCTGGCTCAAGCCCTTCGGCTTCTTCGACCGCAACCCGTCGATCGACGTGGCGCCCACCCCGGCGAAGTCCTCGTCCTGCTGTTCCACCGAATCCGACGGTGCCGCCGCCGGATCGGCCTGCTGTGAGGGAGAGAAATGAAGGTCTACGTCGCTTACCTCGCGACCGACGGCGGCCGCGATGCGGTCGCGCTCGGCGTGCAGCTCGCCCGCTCTCTGAACGCGGAACTCGCTCTCGGCATGGTGGTCCCGCCCGATCAGGCCGGCGCGTACGTCTCCGGCGACCTCGTGGACCAGGTCCTCACGGATCAGGCCGATGCCTGGCTGACGCAGGCGCGCGAGCTCGTGCCGGGCGACGTCGAGGCGTCCACGCACATCGGCGTGTACGACTCGATCGCGGAGGGCATCATCGCCGAGGCGCAGCGCCTCGACGCCGCGATCGTCGTCGTCGGCGCGACGGGCGGCGGCCTGCTGGGCCGGCATTCGCTCGGTCCCGTGGTGAACGACCTCATCCACTCCTCTCCGGTCGCCGTCGCGCTGGCCCCGCGCGGGCAGCGGCACAGCAAGGCCGAGCGGGTGCGGTCGGTGACCTGCGCCGTGGGCGCACGGCCGGGCGCGGAGGAGCTCCTCGACGCCGCCATCGCGGGCGCCGAGCGCGCGGGCGTGCCCCTGCGGCTCGTCTCGCTCATCGCGGTCGACCTCATGCCCGGCGTGCACCAGGCCGACCAGGAGGCCCTCGAGAAGGCCCGCGCGCACTCGGCCACCGTGCTCGACGAGGCCCGGAACCGCCTGCCCGCCACCGCCGACGTGGAGTCGGTCGTCGTGCTCGGCGATACCGTCGAGGATGCCGTCAACAGCCTCGATTGGCACGCGGGCGACCTGATCATGGTGGGCTCGAGCCGCCTCGCCGCGCCGAAGCGCCTGTTCCTCGGCTCGACGGCCGCCAAGATGCTCCGCGTCCTCGACGTGCCGATGGTCGTCGTCCCCCGGGCCGGCCTCGCATGACCACCGCCGGAACGGGCCGCAAGGACCCCGGAGACGCGGCCCCGGTACGGCCCGCGGGCGGGACGGAGATCGTCGACAAGGGCCTGGCGCAGGGCAGCATCGGCACCCTCGCGGGCGCGATCCTCGGGATCTCGACGGTGGCGCCCGGCTACACGCTCACCGCGAGCATCGGCCTGATCGTCGCGTCGGTGGGGCTGAAGATGCCCGCGATCTTCATCGCCGGCTTCATCCCGATGTTCCTCACCGCGTACGCCTACCGCGAGCTCAACTCGCGCGTGCCCGACTGCGGCGCGTCGTTCACCTGGTCCACCAAGGCCTTCGGGCCCTACATCGGCTGGATGTGCGGGTGGGGCATGGTGCTCGCCACGATCATCGTGCTCTCGAACCTGGCCGCCATCGCCGTGGACTACTTCTACCTGTTCCTGGCGCAGGTCACCGGGAAGGAGTCGCTCGCCGACCTCGCCGCGAACAAGCCGGTGAACATCGCGACCACCCTGCTGTTCCTGGTGATCGCGACGGTCATCGCGGGCCGCGGCATCACGACCAGCGCCAAGGTGCAGTACGCGCTCGTCGGCTTCCAGATGGTGGTGCTGGTGGCGTTCGCGGTCACCGCGATCGTGCGGTCCGGCGGCGTCCCGACGGGGCTGCCCTTCTCCCTCGACTGGTTCAACCCGTTCACCGGCATCACGATCGCCGCCTTCGTCGTCGGCCTCACCGGCTCGATCTTCGCCTTCTGGGGCTGGGACACGTGCCTGACGCTCGGCGAGGAGTCGAAGGACCCGAAGACGGTGCCCGGCCGCGCCGGCCTGCTCGCCGTGGTCTCGATCCTCATCACCTACCTGCTGGTGGCGGTCGCCGTCATGATGTACGCGGGCGTCGGGACCGAGGGCGTCGGGCTGGGCAATCCGGACAACTCCGAGAACGTCTTCCGCCCGTTGGCGAGCCCGGTGCTCGGCGAGTTCGGCGGCCTGATGCTCTTCCTCGCGATCTTCGCCTCGTCGATCGCGAGCCTGCAGACCACCTTCCTGCCCGCCGCGCGGACCATGCTCGCGATGGGCGCGTACGGCGCGTTCCCGAAGAAGCTCGCCGCGATCCACCCCCGGTACCTGGTGCCGACCTACGCGACCGTGGTCTCGGGCGTCATCACGGGCGTCTTCTACGCCGTGGTGAAGCTGCTCTCCGACCGCGCCCTGCTGGACACGATCGCCGCGCTCGGCATCATGATCTGCTGGTACTACGGGATCACCGCCTTCGCGTGCGTGTGGTTCTTCCGCCGCGAGCTCTTCACCGGCCCGCACAACATCGTCTACAAGTTCCTGTTCCCGCTGATCGGCGGAACGATCCTCGCGGTCGTCTTCGTGATCTCGGTGCAGGAGAGCCTGAATCCCGAGAACGGCAGCGGCTCCTCGCTGTTCGGCATCGGGCTCGTCTTCTACATCGGGTTCGGCCTGCTCCTGCTGGGCGCCGTCCTCATGCTGATCCGGCGGGCCACCCACCCCGCCTTCTTCCGCGGCGAGACCCTCCGCCGCACCATCGCCCCCGTCGACGTCGACAAGGAGACCCTCCCATGACCGCAACGACCCCCTCGATCACCTACCGCCTGCCCCAGGTCCGCGACCTCGTGACCGCCCTCCCGGGACCGGAGTCGGCCCGCCTCGCCGAGCGCCGACGGTCCGCCGTCGCCGGCGGTGTCGGCTCCTCGGTGCCCGTGTACGCCGCGGACGCCGACGGCGGCGTCATCGTGGACGTGGACGGCAACTCGCTCATCGACCTGGGCTCCGGCATCGCCGTGACCAGCGTCGGCGCCTCCGACCCGCGGGTGGCGGAAGCCGTTGCGACGCAGGCGCAGCACTTCACCCACACCTGCTTCATGGTGACCCCCTACGAGGGCTACGTCGCGGTGGCCGAGCGGCTCAACGCACTCACGCCGGGCGACCACGACAAGCGCACCGTGCTGTTCAACTCCGGGGCCGAGGCCGTGGAGAACGCGATCAAGGTCGCGCGCCTGACCACCGGCCGCGACGCCGTTGTCGCCTTCGACCACGCCTACCACGGGCGCACCAACCTGACGATGGCGCTGACGGCGAAGACCATGCCGTACAAGAAGGACTTCGGGCCCTTCGCGCCCGAGGTGTACCGGATGCCGATGTCCTACCCGTACCGCGACGCGGCCGCCGGCCTCGACGCCGACGGCAAGGCCGCAGCGGCACGCGCCATCACTCAGATCGAGAAGCAGATCGGTGGCGACGCGGTGGCCGCGATCATCATCGAGCCGATCCAGGGCGAGGGCGGCTTCATCGTGCCCGCCCCCGGCTTCCTCCCCGCCCTCGCCGCGTGGGCGAAGGAGAACGGCGTGGTCTTCATCGCCGACGAGGTGCAGACCGGCTTCGCCCGCACCGGCGCCTGGTTCGCGTGCGAGGACGAGAGCGTGGTGCCGGACATCATCACCATGGCCAAGGGCATCGCGGGCGGCATGCCGCTGTCCGCGATCACCGGCCGCGCCGACCTGCTCGACGCCGTGCATGCGGGCGGCCTCGGCGGCACCTACGGCGGCAATCCCGTCGCGTGCGCCGCGGCGCTCGCCGCGCTGGACACGATGGAGGACCTCCAGCTGCCGGCGCGCGCCCGCGCCATCGGCGAGACGGCCGTGCGCCGGCTGCGGGCCCTGGCCGACGAGGTCGGCGTGATCGGCGACGTCCGCGGCCGCGGCGGGATGATCGCGATCGAACTGGTCCACCCCGGAACCTCGGAGCCGGACGCCGAGTTGACCAAGGCCATCGCGGCCAAGGCCCTCGCCGCCGGCGTCGTGATCCTCACCTGCGGCACCTACGGCAACGTCGTGCGCCTGCTGCCCCCGCTGGTGATCGGCGACGAGCTGCTCGACGACGCCCTCACCGTGCTGGAGACGGCGATCCGCGAGGCCTCCGCCTAGCGGCGCCGCGGAGGCCTGCGCCTGCGGCGAGGCCCCCGGCGCTCGCCCGCCGCAGAGCCGCCCCCTCCGGTTGTGGCGCTCTCGGATTCTGTCCGTTCCGGACACGCTGTCCGTACCGGACAGAATTCGAGAGCCGTCCGCGCGCATCCCGTACCCGCTCCTCGTCACACCCGCCTGCCCCACTGCCTCGAAAGGCCCTCGTGAACGTCACCGACCTGATCAACTCCGTCCCGACCGGCCTGTGGTCGAACGGCTCGTCCACCCCGAGCGAGTCCGGCCGCACCTTCGACGTGATCAACCCCGCGACCGGCGAGGTCCTCGCGTCGGTCGCGAACGCGACGCCCGCCGACGCCACGGCCGCCCTGGACGCGGCGAGCGCCGTCGCCGACGAGTGGGCCGCCACCGCGCCCCGCGTGCGGGCCGAGATCCTGCGCGCCGCGTTCGAGGCCGTGACCGCGCGCGCCGACGACTTCGCGCTACTCATGACGCTGGAGATGGGCAAGATCCTGCCCGAAAGCCGCGGCGAGGTGGCCTACGGCGCCGAGTTCCTGCGCTGGTTCTCCGAGGAGGCCGTGCGCATCGGCGGCCGCACCGCGACCGCGCCCGCCGGCACCGGCGAGATCGCCGTCGTCAAGGAGCCCGTCGGGCCGTGCCTGGCGATCACGCCGTGGAACTTCCCCCTGGCCATGGGCACCCGCAAGATCGGGCCCGCGCTGGCCGCCGGCTGCACCGTGGTCGTCAAGCCGGCCGAGGACACCCCGCTGACGATGCTGCTGCTCGCGCAGGTCTTCGCCGAGGTGGGCCTGCCGCCCGGCGTCCTGTCGGTGCTGCCCACGCTGGACGCTCCGACCGTCGTGGGCGGGCTCATGGCGGACCCGCGACTGCGGAAGGTCTCCTTCACGGGCTCCACCGGCGTCGGGAAGATCCTCCTCGCCCAGGCGGCGAACAACGTGCTGCGCACCTCGATGGAGCTGGGCGGCAGCGCCCCCTTCGTGGTGTTCGACGACGCCGATCTCGACAAGGCCGTCGACGGCGCCATGCTCGCCAAGATGCGCAACGGCGGCGAGGCCTGCACCGCAGCCAACCGCATCCTGGTGCAGAACGGCATCCGCGAGGCCTTCACCACCAAGCTCACCGAGCGCGTCGCGGCGATGCGGGTCGGTCCGGGCTGGGACGCCGAGTCCGCCATCGGCCCGATCATCAACGCCAAGCAGCGCGGCTCCATCGCCGCGCTCGTCGACGAGGCCGTCGCCGCCGGCGCCACCGTCCGCACGGGCGGCAAGCCCGTCGACGGTGCCGGGTTCTTCTACGAGCCCACCGTCATCGACGGCCTGCCCGACGACGCCCGCATCCGCCGCGACGAGATCTTCGGCCCCGTCGCCGCGATCGTCGGCTTCGACACCGAGGAGCAGGGCGTGGCGATGGCCAACGACACCGAGTACGGGCTGGCCGCGTACTTCTTCACGGAGAACGTCGGGCGGGCGCAGCGCGTCGCGCGGCGGCTGCAGGCCGGGATGGTCGGCGTCAACCGCGGCGTCATCTCCGATCCGGCCGCCCCGTTCGGCGGGATCAAGCAGTCCGGCCTCGGCTCCGAGGGCGGCAGCGAGGGCATCGAGGAGTACCTGAACACGAAGTACATCGCGCTCCCGCCCGTGTGACGGGGCCCGCACGCGTGCGGGTGGCGCTCCCGCGCGCCGGTAGGGTGGCGACGTGCGTCGATTGCAACAACTCCTGTGGGGCGCGACGCTCGTCGTGGTCCTGGCGCTCGCCGCGGTCGGGGGCGCCGGGTACCTGCTGTTCGGCGGCGACCAGCAGGATCCCCTCCGCAAGGTCGACGCGATCATCGTGCTCGGCGGCGAGCACGACGGCCGTGAGGAGTACGGCATCCGGCTCGCCCAGGAGGGCTGGTCGAAGAACGTCGTGCTCTCGAACCCCTACGACCACGACCGCACGATGCGGGAGCTGTGCGGTACCCGCGTGGGCGACATCAGCGTGACCTGCGAGGTACCCGTGCCGAGCACCACCCGCGGCGAGGCGATCTTCACCGAGCGGCTCGCGAAGCAGAACGGTTGGACCTCCGTGATCGTGATCAGCTGGGGCTATCACCTGACCCGCTCGCGCTACATCTACGGCAACTGCTTCTCCGGCGACACCGTCATGCGGGCGGTTCCCCGCGAGTACGACTACGGCCCCGCCGACTGGGAGCTGATCTACCTCTACCAGTTCGTGGGCACGGCGAAGGCCGTGGTCCAGGGCGGCTGCGGCTAGGGCCTTCGCGCCGGTTCCACTTCCTCCGAGAGCGCTCGGGCGTTAAGGTTGCGTCAAGATCGTGCGTAAGAGGTGAAAGGGCGGTACGGATATGTCAGACGATGCGGTGTTCCCTCGCGTGCAGGTGGAGCAGGCCCGCAGCTGTGCGTGGGCCACGTCGCTCGACCGGGCGCGCGAGATGGTTCCCCCGAACCCGGCCGACGCGAGCCTGGCCGAAGCGGTCGACACGCTCCGTCGCCGCGGCATGACGGTGACCGACGCCCTCGCCCCGCACATCGGCGTCGCGGAGCTGGCCGCGGCCGATGTCTACGTGATTCCGCACCTCGCGCGGCCGGGCGTCGAGCGCGTCACGGGTGACCTGCCGCCCGTCTACGCCTCCGATGAGCTCGACGCGATCGAGCAGTACGTCCGGGACGGCGGCGGGCTCGTGGTGCTCGCCGAGTGCGACACCGCGACCTCGGGCAACAACCTCGACGAGCTGCTCGGCCGGTTCGGGGTGCACGTGGAGTCGGTGGTCGTGCAGGAGGCCGCGGGCGAGCGCAGGCACGGCGGCAACGCCACCTGGGTCCGCTCGGACATCGCGCCCGAGCTGGGCGGCCAGGGCATCGCCGCCGCCGTCGACGGCGCGTGCTTCTACCGCACCGGCGTCCTCGACCTCGCCGCCGCGCCCGACGCGACGATCCTGGCCCGCACCAGCGACACCGCCGCGCCCGGCGGTCGGCCCCTCGCCGCGGCACTGCAGGTCGATCGCGGCCGCGTCGTGGTCTTCGCGGACTCGGACCTCGTCGGCGACGACTCGATCGACGACCTCGACCAGCGCACCCTCTGGGCCAACGCGGTCACCTGGGCCGCCGGCGCCCACGAGGACGTGCCCGCCACCACCGACTCCGGCGCCGCGAGCACCCCCGACTGGGCCGCGCTCAAGCCCGCCGTGGAGGAGCTGCGCGGCCTCCAGGACGCGTCCGGCGCCGTCCCGGACCCCGCCGATCACGGCCGCGCCGGCGACCTGGTCGACGAGATCGTGACGCGGATCGCGGCGCTGGCCCCTCGCTTCCCCCACGACGCCGAGTACCTCGCCGCGCTGCCCTTCGACTTCCGGCGGTGGATCGAGGGTGGTTTCGAGCGCCCCGAGTTCGACGAGTCCCTCGCGGCGTTCCGCCCGGACCGGAACCGGGTGGACGGCGCCGAGCACCTCGTCGTCTTCCCCATGTACACGCAGAACGGCAACGCGGGCAAGGTCTTCGAGGCGGTGCTGCTGCGCGTCGTCTGGCCGCAGTGGCTGGCCGAGACCGAGCGCGTCTTCGACAACCGCCAGTTCCTGGCCGTGGCCTTCGAGGACTTCACCCCCGGCTACGACACCCACTCCGCGGTGCTCTTCCCCGAAACCGTGACCGTCGCGCAGACCCCGGAGTTCCACTGGGGCGCCATCTTCTGCGACCGCGAGGCGGCCCGGTTCCGCCGGGTGACCAGTGCGGCCGCCGAGATCCTCTCGCTGCGCCTGCCGCCCGACGGCGAGCGGCTCGTCGCCTCGCAGTCCCTCGCCCAGTCGACGTTCGCGCTGTGGGACCTGATCCACGACCGCACGCACAGCCGGGGCGACCTGCCCTTCGATCCGTTCATGATCAAGCAGCGGATGCCGTACTGGCAGTACTCGCTCGAGGAGCTGCGCTGCGACCTGACCACCTTCCGCGAGGCCTACCGCCTCCAGCAGGAGGGCCACCCGTACGGGCTGCCGGTGCAGCTGGCGATCCTCTGCGACCGCCTCTTCCGCTTCCCCATCACCGGGGACCGCGTACGCAACTACGACGGCCTCGGCGGGCAGCTCCTGTTCGCCTACCTGCACCGGCACGGCGCGCTGCGCTGGCGCGACAACCGCCTCTCCTTCGACTGGAAGGAGCTGCCGCTCCAGGTGATCCGGCTGACCGAGGAGATCGAGGAGCTCTACCGCACCGGCATCGACCGGTCGAAGGTGGGCCAGTGGCTCGCGAGCTACGAGTTCGTCTCCTCCTACGTCGCGCCCGGCCCCGGTTCGACCTGGGCGAAGGGCCCGTCGGCCCTGCCGCTCGACGGTCCGCCGAAGGCCCTGGTGGACCTCGTCCTCCCCGACGAGTTCCCCCTCAACATGTTCTACGAGGCGCTGCGGCGCAAGATGGGTCCTGTGATCGAGAGCGCGAAGGGCATCACGGCGGCGACGGCGACGGAGGTACCGGCATGAGCGGGGTGACGGGGCGCACCGTCGTGGTGACGGGCGCGAACGGGGCACTGGGCCAGGAGGTGGTGCGGCGGCTCGTCGCCGCCGGGGCGAAGCCCGCGGTGATCACGCGCGGCGCCCCGGCGGAGGCGATCGCCTCCCTCGACGGCGTCAGCGCCTACCGCGCGGACCTGTCCGACCGGGAGGCCACCGCGGAGGCGGTGCGCCGCATCGTCGCCGAGCACGGCGGCGCCGACGGCCTGCTGCACCTGGTGGGCGGCTGGCGCGGCGGCACGCCGATCGACGAGGCCGACCCCGCCGACTGGGACTTCCTCGAGGCGGGCCTGATCCGCAGCCTGCAGAACGTCTCGCAGCCGCTGTACCCGGCGCTCGCCGCCAGCGAGGACGCGCGCGTCGCCGTCATCTCCTCGGTCTCCGTGGCGAAGCCGACCGCGAAGAACGCTATGTACGCCTCCGCCAAGGCCGCGGCCGAGGCGTGGACCCTCGCCCTGGCCGACGGCTTCGCCGGGACCGGCGCGGCCGCGGCGGTCCTGCGGGTCATGGCGCTGCTCACTCCGCAGATGCGGGCCGACGCCCCGGAGCGGAAGTTCCCGCGCTACACGCCCATCGGCGACGTGGCCGACCGCCTCGTCGCACTGTGGGACGCCCCCGCGGCCGAGGTCAACGGCATCGTCGACACCCTGGTACCGGAGGTGACCGCATGACCCGCCTGCACGATCCCGCCAAGCGCGGATTCGCGAGCGACAACTACGCCGGCGTGCTGCCGGAGGTGCTCGAGGCGATCGCCGAGGCCAACCTCGGGCACCAGGGCGCGTACGGCGCCGACGACTACACCGCCGCGCTCGGCGAGCGGATCGCCGAGATCTTCGGCGCCGGGGCGAAGGCCTTCCCCGTCTTCAACGGCACCGGCGCGAACGTCGTCGCCCTGTCGGCGGTCTCCGACCGCTGGTCCGCGGTGGTCTGCGCCGATACCGGCCACATCCACGTCGACGAGGGCGGCGCCCCGGAGAAGCTCGCCGGGCTCAAGCTCTTCGTCGTGCCCACCACCGAGGGCAAGCTGACCCCCGAGGCCATCACCGCCGCCGTGCCCGACCGCGCGGGCGACGTGCACTGGGCGCAGCCGCGGGTGCTCTCGGTGGCGCAGTCCACCGAACTCGGCACGGTCTACAGCCCGGACGAGCTGCGGTCCCTCGCCGCGTACGCCCACGAGCGCGGCTGGCTGCTGCACATCGACGGCTCGCGCCTGGCGAACGCGGCCGCGAGCCTCGGCACGGACCTGCGGGCGATCACCACCGACGTCGGCGCCGACATCGTGAGCGTCGGCGGCACCAAGAGCGGCCTGCTCGGCGCGGAGCTGGTAGTCGTGCTCGACGCGGCCTCCGCGCCCGGGATCGAGTACGTGCGCAAGCTGTCGATGCAGCTGGCCTCGAAGCAGCGCTTCCTGGCCGCGCAGTTCCTCGCGCTGTTCTCGGACGACCGGTACCTGCGGGTCGCCGGGCACGCGAACGCGATGGCGCGGCTCCTCGCCGAGCTCACCGGCGGGATCGACGGGGTGACGATCACCCAGCCGGTGCAGTCCAACGCCGTCTTCGCCGAGCTCCCGCACGCCGCCGCCGAGGCGCTCATGGAGCGGGTGCCGTTCTACTTCTGGGACGAGATCCGCGGCGAGGTCCGCTGGATGTGCGCCTGGGACACCACCGAGGACGACGTCCGCGGCTTCGCCGCCCTCGTCGCCGAGGAGCTCAGCCGAACCGTGGGAATTTGACGTAGGCCAGGCCCATGAGGTCGATCGAGAGGTAGCCGAGGATCGCCGCGGCGACGCCGCCGCCCACCACGAGGGCGGCCCGCCAGGCGTCGCGGCGCGGCGCCTCGGTGA
This sequence comes from Tsukamurella sp. DT100, assembly GCF_049844855.1. Classification (NCBI taxonomy): domain Bacteria; kingdom Bacillati; phylum Actinomycetota; class Actinomycetes; order Mycobacteriales; family Tsukamurellaceae; genus Tsukamurella; species Tsukamurella sp. DT100. The sequence goes on along the minus strand of NZ_JBNCLV010000002.1, from coordinate 40,899 downwards.
GCCACCAACCGATCCCCAGGAAGGTGACGATCGGCCCGAGCAGGGCGACGGGGAGGGCGGCGAAACCCGTGTCGCCCACGATGCGCACCAGCCGGGCAGTGCCGCCCAACACGGCCGAGACCGCGATGGTGACGCACAGCATCCGGGTCCAGCGGGGCCCGCCCGCGAGGAGCCGGTAGCCGAGCACCGAACCGGCCGCCCCGGCGAGCGCGACGAGCAGCGTCATCGCCGCGCCCTCCGCACGATCGCCCGGCCCGCGGCCATCCCCAGGGCCGCGACGGCGGGGGCCGCGAACAGGAAGCGCACACCCGCCGACGGGGGCATCGCGAGCAGGGACACCAGGCCGTAGACGCCCACCGAGCCGAATCCCGCCAGGACCCCGAAGACGAGGAAGGCGAACCAGCGGTCGCCGATCACGTCGCGGAGGGCGAAGAGCGCCCCGGTCAGGAGCGAGAGCACGGCGAGGCCCGCGATCCGGACGTCGAACTCCAGGGCCCGCCACGCCGGCGCGGAGGAGAGCCGGCTCGCGGCGACGGCGGCCAGAGCGCCGCCGAGCGCGACGCACGCCAGCGTGCGGCGGTCGGTGGGCAGCCGCGGGCCGTCGGACACCGTCGGAGGGGGTGGGATCTCCTGCACTCCGACGACGATACGTCCCGTCAGTACGCGCCGTCGGAGGCGAGCACCGTGCGCACGGTCCGCGCGATGATGCCCACGTCCCGGCCGAGCGACCAGTTCTCGACGTAGCCCACGTCGAGCCGGATCGACTCGTCCCAGCTGAGATTCGACCGGCCGTTGACCTGCCAAGCGCCGGTGACGCCGGGCTTGACCAGCATCCGGCGGAGCATGACCGGCGGATACTGCTCGACCTCGTGCGCGAGCGCCGGGCGCGGTCCGACCACCGACATCGACCCGCCGAGCACGTTGAAGAACTGCGGCAGCTCGTCCAGGCTGTACCGGCGGATGAACCGGCCCACCCGGGTGACCCGAGGATCGTTCTTGACCTTGAACAGCGGTCCGGCGCCCATGTTCTCGTCCGCCAGCACGTCGCGCCGGACATCGGAGTCGACGTGCATGCTGCGGAACTTGATCATGTCGAAGAGCTCGCCGCCCGCGCCGACGCGCTGGGCGCGGTAGAAGACGGGGCCGCGGCTGTCCGCCTTGACCGCGGCGGCGATCACGAGCATCACGGGAGCCGTCACGAGCACGCCGGTGCCGGCGACCGCGAGGTCGAGCAGGCGCTTACCGAGCCCGTAGGAGCGCGCGGGCTGCGGCGCTGCGACGTGCGTCATCGGGGTGCGCCCGACGGAGCCGGTGACCATGCGGGCGCGGGCGACGTCGGGCAGGCCGGCCGTGACCACGAGTTCGATGCCCTCCGCGGCGAGCTGCCACATAAGCTCACGGACGTCGTCGGGGCCGAGCGAGTCCGTGGCGGTGAGCACCACGATCCCGGCGCCGGTCTCGCGCGCCGACTCGATCACCGTGCGGTCGGTGCCCACGACGGGGATCCGCGTGCCGGAGAGCTCGATCGCGTCGACCACGACGGCGTCGTTCGCGGGGAGGCAGACGCCGACAACCTGCGCGCCCGCGGTGTCGGCCTGGAGCAGGCTCCGGGCGGACGCGGTGGCCGAGGCGAAGCCGCCGACCACGAGCGTGGGCACCGGGGCCACGGCGGCGGCGCTGTGCCGGAACCGGAGACGCACGAGGAGCGCGCCGGCCACGGCGACGGGCGCCGAGGCGACGAACAGCGCGTGCGGGAGCATCCAGGGGAAGAGCAGCTCGATCAGCGCCAGCGGCCCGTAGACGAGCTGAGCCGTGACGAGCACGCGGCGCAGCTCGGGCGAGCCGAGCTGGAGGAGGGGCAGGGCCATCGGCCGGGAGCGCCAGAGGCGGAGGAACCAGAACAGGTTCGCTCCGATGACGATGGCCGCCAGTTCGGGGACGCTCTCGCCTTCGGCGTAGCCGACCGTGAGTCCCGCGGCGGAGGCCGCGACGGCGACGGCCGCGTCCGCGGCGACGATCCGACGGCTCAGGCGGGTCCGGTGGGCATCTGCCACCGCGCGGGCCGAAGGAACCCGCGGCACGGCGATCATGGGGGTCGACGAAGCCGAGTGGTCGGGCGCGGCGGTCGAGGTCTTCTCGGGCGTGATGACGGCGACGGGCAAGGGCTCCGCCGGGGCGACAGGTGCCGCTGCCCAGGTGTCGATCGACAAGTCCCGCTCCTCACATTCGTCCGTCGCTGCGGGCCCGAAACAATGCGCCGTCCCCACTAGGCCAGAATCGACAATCTACATATTGCAGTTGCGAATAGCTAATCCAGTGAGCTTCGTCTCATGTCTTCGTGGTCCGGTGTGCGCATCGCCCCGCCCGGTGGGCGTGACGGTGCTCACGGCCACCCCCGGGTCCGGTGCGAATCACTCGCCGAGAACATCGTTCGCGCTGTTCACAAGCCATCCTCACCGCATCCGGGTCTCGGTCCTTCCGCGACGGCACCCCTCGACTCTCCGGGCGCCGCGCGGCGGATCGAATGGCCGCCGGTTGCTACCGTAGACCGTCAGCGTTGCAATCGCAAGATGATTAACCGTTTGCAACCAGAAAAGCTGTGAAGGTCTATGCTCAACGATCGAAGCCCCGCGAAGAGTTACGGAATACATCATGAAATGCCGTCTATGCGGCTCGCCCCGGCTGCGCAGCGTGGTCGATCTGGGCGCCACACCACCTTGTGAAATGTTCCTCACGGCAGCGGAACTGGACGGCCCCGAGCCCACCTACCCCCTGCACCTCCGGATCTGCGAGGAGTGCCTGCTCCTCCAGATCCCCGCGCTGATCCTCCCCGAGGAGACCTTCTCGGAGTACGCGTACTTCTCCTCGTTCTCGGCGAGCTGGGTCGACCACGCGCGCCGATTCGTCGACGACTCGATCCGACGCCTCGAACTCGACGGCGACAGCCTCATCATCGAGGTCGCGAGCAACGACGGATACCTGTTGCAGCACGCGGTCGCCGCCGGCGTGCCCTGCCTCGGCATCGAGCCCTCGGTCAACGTCGGGCAGGCCGCCCGCGACAAGGGTGTCCCGACGGTGACCGCCTTCCTCGGCCCGGAGACCGCCGCGCAGGTCCGCGCCGAGCACGGCCCCGCCGATCTCGTGGTCGCGAACAACGTCTACGCGCACATCCCCGACCTCCTGGGCTTCACCCAGGGCCTGCGGGGCCTGCTCGCGGACGACGGCTGGCTGAGCATCGAGGTGCACCACGCGCTCGCCCTCGTCGCCGAGGGCCAGTTCGACACGATCTACCACGAGCACTTCCAGTACTACACGGTGCTCAGCGCCCAGCGCGCGCTCGCGACCGCGGGCCTCGCGGTCGTCGACGTCGAGACCATCCCCACCCACGGCGGCTCGATCCGCGTCTGGGCGCGCCCCGACGGGGTCGCGCAGGCACCGTCGGACCGGGTGCGCGAGGTGCTGCGGATCGAGGAGGAGGCCGGGCTGCACGCGCTCTCCGGCTACACCGGCATGCAGGCGCAGGCCGACCGCGCCCGGCAGGACCTGCTCCGTTTCCTGCTCGAGTGCCGCGCCGCCGGCAAGCGGGTGGCCGGCTACGGCGCCCCGGGCAAGGGCAACACGCTGCTGAACTACTGCGGCATCCGGCCCGACCTGCTCGAGTACACCGTGGACCGCAATCCCTACAAGCACGGCCGGTTCACCCCCGGCACACGCATCCCCATCCACGAGCCCGAGCGGCTCGACGCCGACCGCCCCGACGTGATCGTCGTGCTGCCGTGGAACCTCGAGACCGAGATCACCGAGCAGCTGCGTCCCCTGATCGACCAGGGCACCGAGGTGGTCTACCCCATGCCCCAGTTGCACACCGCGCGGCCGGCCGCCGCCACCACGGAGGTCTGAGCGATGAAGGTTGTCCTGTTCTGCGGCGGCTACGGCATGCGCATGCGCAACACCGCGGACGACATGGTGCCCAAGCCCATGCAGCTGGTGGGCCCGCGGCCGCTGATCTGGCACGTCATGCGGTACTACGCGCACTTCGGGCACACCGAGTTCGTGCTGTGCCTGGGCTACGGCGCGCAGCACATCAAGAACTACTTCCTCAACTACCGCGAGACCGAGTCGAACGACTTCGTGATCCGCGGCGGCGAGGTGGAGCTGCTCGGCGCAGACATGCGCGACTGGACGATCACCTTCGTCGACACCGGCCTCGAATCCGCTATCGGCGAACGCCTCCGGCGCGCGCGGCCCTACCTGGACGGCGACGAGTACTTCCTCGCCAATTACGCCGACGTGCTCAGCGACGCCCCGATGAACACCATCATCGACCAGGTCAAGGAGACCGGTTCCGCCGCGTCGATGCTGCTGGTGCCGCCGCAGTCCTCGTTCCACTGCGTGGACGTGGACGGCGAGTCGAAGGTCACCGGCATCACTCCCGTCTCCGAGTTCCCGATCTGGGAGAACGGCGGCTACTTCGTGCTGACCCAGGAGGTGTTCGATCACCTGCCGCCCGGCGGCGACCTGGTGGCGGACTCGTGCACGGCGCTGGCCAAGGAGGGGAAGCTGTTGGGCTACAAGCACCGCGGCTTCTGGAAGCCGGCCGACACCTTCAAGGAGCGGGCCGACCTCGACGCCGGCTACGCCCGCGGCGACCGCCCCTGGATGGTGTGGAAGGACCCGGTCGGATGATCAGGCTCTCCGCCGGCCGGATCTCCGAGATCGCGGTCCTCGGCGCGCACTGCGACGACATCGCGATCGGCATGGGCGGAACCCTGCTCCAGATCGCGGAGGCCAATCCCGGTCTGCGCGTGCGGGCCTTCGTGGGCAGCGGCGCCGGCACCCCGCGGGAGGCGGAGGAGCGGGCGGCTCTCGCCGCGTTCGCGCCGGAGGCGGAACTGCACATCACGGTGCTGGACCTGCCCGACGGGCGGGCCCCCGCGCACTGGCAGCGGGAGAAATCCCTGCTGGCGCAGTTCAAGCGGTCGGCATCGCCCGACATCGTCTTCGCGCCCCACCGGGGCGACGCGCACCAGGACCACCGCCAGCTCGCGGAGCTGGTGCCGCAGGAGTTCCGGGACCACCTGATCCTCGGCTACGAGATCCTCAAGTGGGAGACCGACACCCCGCGGCCCACCGTCTTCAACCCGCTCTCGGCGTACGCCGCGATGGCGAAGACGCGGCTGCTCACGGAGCACTACCCCTCGCAGGTCGACCACGACTGGTTCGACGACGAGTCCTTCCTCGGCCTGGCGCGGCTGCGCGGCATCCAGTGCCGCTCCACCTACGCCGAGGGTTTCATGCTGGAAAAAGCGATCGTAGATCTCGGAGGAAATCGATGAAGGTCCTGCTCACGGGCAGCCAGGGATACCTGGGAACGGTGATGGCACCGATCCTGCGCGCGGACGGACACGAGGTCACCGGCCTCGACTCCGGGCTCTTCGCCGACCGCGTCCTCGGGCCGGCGGTCGCCGACCCGCCCACGATCACCACTGACCTGCGCGACGTGACCGTCGACGAGCTGCAGGGCTTCGACGCGGTGATCCACCTCGCGGCCCTGTCCAACGACCCCCTCGGCTCGCTGGCACCGGAGATCACCTACGACATCAACCACGCCGCGTCGAGCCGGCTCGCGCGGCTGGCGAAGGAGGCGGGCGTCTCCCGATTCCTGTACGCCTCCACGTGTTCCGTCTACGGCGCCGCGGGCGACGGCCTCGTGACCGAGGACGCCCCGCTCAACCCGATCACGCCGTACGCGATCAGCAAGGTGCGGGTCGAGGACGACGCCGCGGCCCTCGCGGACGCCGACTTCACGCCCGTCTTCCTGCGCAACGCCACGGCCTTCGGCTTCTCGCCGCGGCTGCGCGCGGACATCGTGCTCAACAACCTGATGGGCTACGCGGTGCTCACCGGCGAGGTGCTGGTGCTCTCCGACGGGACGCCGTGGCGCCCGCTGGTGCACGCACAGGACATCGCCCGCGCCTTCGCCACCTGCCTCACCGCGCCGAAGGACACGATCTCGGCGCGCGCCTACAACATCGGCACCGAGCGCAACAACGTGACCGTCGCCGAGATCGCGCAGGCCGTGGTCGACGTGGTGCCCGACGCCGCGGTCCGGATCACCGGCGAGGCGGGCAACGACCCGCGCTCCTACCGGGTCGACTTCTCCCGCGCCCGCGACGAACTCGGCTTCGAGGCGCAGTGGACGGTGGCGGACGGCGCGGCCGAGCTGCACCGTGCCTACACCGAGTACGGGCTCACCGAACGCTCCTTCCACGACGACTTCACCCGGCTCGCCGTGCTCAAGGAGCTGCAGGGCGAGGGCGCGATCGACGCGTCGATGCGCCGGCGATGACCAGCTCAGCCCAGGCGCGCGCGCAGGTCGGCCCACGTGCCGGCCGCGCGGTCCCGCGGCGAGACGATCGACGCGGCCAGCGGCCACTGCAGGGCCAGTTCCGGATCGGCGTGGTGCACCGCGAGATCCTCGGCGGGGTCGTGCGGGCGGTCGATCCGGTAGCAGACGTCCGCCACGTCGGTCAGCGCCTGGAAGCCGTGCAGGAAGCCCGGCGGCACGTACAGCGTGCGGAAGGCCTCGTCGTCCAGGCGGAAGGCCTGCGACCGGCCAAAGGTGGGCGAGTACGGTCGCGCGTCCACCAGGACGTCGTGCACCGCGCCGTGCGCGCAGCGCACCAGCTTGGCCTCTCCCCGGCCGGAGCGGCCGTGCATCCCGCGGAGCACGCCCCGCACCGAGCGGGACTGCGAGTCCTGCACGAATCGCGCTGCGGCGCCCGGCTCCCCGAGGTACTCGTCGAAGATCTCCGCATCGAAGGTGCGGGTGAACAGGCCCCGGTCGTCGGCGTGCGGAGTGGGAACCAGCAGCAGGACGTCGGCCAGGTCGGTCTGCTCGATGCGCATGAGGACATGCTGCCATGAGACACGCCCGTGCGTGCCGCGCCTGCGGCTCTCCCAAGCTCACCCGGGTGCTGGACCTCGGCCGCGTCCCCGCGGCGGACCACTTCCCGCCCGCCGGATCCCCGGTGGACCCCGGCGAATCCGCGCATCCGCTCGCGATGGACCTGTGCGCGGCGTGCGGCCTCGCGCAACTCGCCGACGACGACACCGTGACGGACGAGCCGCGCGGCGTGGAGCCGCGCGCCCTGCGCGAGCAGGCCGCCGACGCGGTGAGCCGGGTCGCCGACGCCGGCCTCCTCCCCGGTACGACGGTGCGCGAGTTCGGCAGCCCGCACGGCGGCACCTGGGTGCCGCTGCTCGCGGACCGCGGCTTCCACGACACCGATGGCCCCGCCGACGTGGTGCTCGACAGCTTCGGGATCATGCACGAGCCGGACCAGCGGGCCGCCTTCGCCGCGCGCGCGGCGGCCGTCGCGCCCGGCGGCGTGCTGCTCCTGCAGTACCAGCCGCTCGGCGGCATCGTCAATCAGCAGCAGTGGACCGCCCTGCGGCACGGCCACTTCGGCTACTACACGCTGACGGCCCTGCTGCGGCTGCTCGCCGCCGCCGGCCTGGAGCCGGTGCGCGCCTTCGAGTTCGACCTGTACGGCGGCACCGTGCTGCTCGCGGTGCGGCACGCCGGCACGGCCGATGTCGTTCCCGGCGCGGGCGTCGCCGACCCCGTCGTGCGCCGGATCCTCGCGACCGAGGCCGAAGCCGGCCTCGGCACCCCCGCGGGCCTGCGCACCCTCAGCGCCGCGCCCGCCGACCAGGCCCGGGCGCTCCGGGAGTGGGCGCAGGGGCACGCCGCGGCGGGCCGCACCGTCGCGGCCTACGGCGCCGCATCGCGGGCCGTGGCCCTGTTCGCGCTCGCCGGGCTCGACGCGGGCCTCGTGACCTGCGTGGCCGACGCGTCACCGTCGAAGCAGGGGCGCCGCATGCCCGGCACCGACATCCCGATCGTCGCGCCCGAGCACCTGATCACCCTCGACGGCCCCGTCGTGCTGACGCTGCCCGACCTGTACGACGAGGTGCTCGACGCCTGGCCCGCCCTCCGTGGAAGATTGGTGAACCAACCATGACCGAACCCGGATTCGCCCGTTCCCGCGCGCTGCAGGACCGCCTGCACCACCTGGTGCCCGGCGGCGCGCACACCTACGCCCGCGGCGCCGATCAGTACCCCGAGTTCATGCCGCCCGTGCTGACCCGCGGCCGCGGCGCGCGGGTCTGGGACGCGGACGGCAACGAATACGTCGAGTACGGCATGGGACTGCGCGCCGTGACCCTGGGGCACGCCTACCCGCCCGTCGTGGGGGCCGTCCGCGCCTGCCTCGACGACGGCCTGAGCTTCAGCCGGCCCACGACGACCGAGCTCGACGCCGCCGAGGACTTCCTCGAGCTGGTGCCGACCGCGGACATGGTGAAGTTCGGCAAGAACGGCTCCGACGCCACCACCGCCGCCGTCCGGCTGGCCCGCGCCGTGACCGGCCGCGAGCTGGTGGCGATCTGCGATCAGCCCTTCTTCTCCGTGGACGACTGGTTCATCGGCGTCACGGACATGAACGCCGGAATCCCCGCGGCGGCGCGGGATGCCACCGTGCGCTTCCGCTACAACGACGCCGATTCCCTGCGCACGCTGTTCGCCGAGTACCCGGGCGCCATCGCGGCGGTCTTCCTCGAGGCGGCCACCGCGCTCGCCGAGCCGGAGCCCGGCTTCCTGGAGACCGTCCGGGCCCTGTGCGACGAGCACGGCGCCCTTCTGGTCTTCGACGAGATGATCACCGGCTTCCGCTGGTCGCCGCACGGCGCGCAGTCGGTGTACGGCGTGACGCCCGACCTCTCCTGCTGGGGCAAGGCCATGGGCAACGGCTTCCCGATCGCCGCGCTCGCCGGCAAGCGCGAGTTCATGGAACTGGGCGGCCTGAACACCGACGCCGAACGCGTCTTCCTGCTGTCCACGACGCACGGTCCGGAGTCGGTCTCGCTCACCGCCTTCCGCGCCGTCGCCCGGGCCTACCGGGAGGGCGATCCGGTGGGCGCGATGGAGCGGGCCGGGCGCCGCCTGGCCGACGGGGTGAACGCCGCCGCCGAGGCCGCGGGCGTCGGCGACGCGGTGCGGGCGATCGGCCGGCCCTCTTGCCTCGTCTTCACCACCCGCGATGCCGACGGCGCACCGTCGCAGGCGTATCGCACGCTGTTCCTGCAGGAGCTGCTGCGCCGCGGTGTGCTCGGGCAGTCCTTCGTGATCTCCGCCGCGCACATCGACGCCGACGTCGATCACACCGTCGACGCCGTCGCGCAGGCGCTCGTGCCCTACCGGAAGGCGTTGGAGGCGGGCACCGTCGACGGGCTGCTGCAGGGCCGTCCCGTGGCGCCCGCGCTGCGGCGGACCGCCGCGCCGCGGCGGCTGCGCGGCGCCTGACCCCTCAGCGCAGGTGGGTGAGCAGGCGGGCGTCGGTCCAGCCGCCCACAGGAGGCGCCCAGCCCTCGTCGACGAAACCGGCCGCGACCAGCCGCTCCACGACGGGGTGACCGGCGGGCACGGTGACCGAGACCCGGCGCAGATGCTCGTCCTCGCTCAGCCGGTGGCGCGCGTAGGCGGCGAGCGGCTCCGCGGCCCGGGGGTCCGGTGGCGTGCCGAGGGGCGTGACGTGCACGTCGATCGTCCCGGTGCCCAGGTCGACCCGGCCGATCGCGCGATCCACCCGCCCGTCCGGATGCGTCACGACGATCCCCGTCAGGCCGCCCGAGAGCAGGGCACGCCGGGCGTCGGCGCGCGGCACGCCGGCGAGAACGGCCGCCGCGAGCGTCTCGTCCGGGCCCGCCGGGGTGATCTCCGAACCCTCCGCGGCGATCCGGAACTCCTTACCGGGCACGGCATCCGGACGCCGGATCGCGTCGCGGAGGGCGGCGCGGCCGCGCCGCGCGGCGAGGTGCAGCACGGCGAGGGACAGGGGCAGCAGGGAGCGGTTCTCGGGGCTGGTCACGCCGATAGACTATGTCTGTGATCGCACAAACGCACGTGCTCGTCGTCGGCCCCGCCGCGCCCGGGCCGTCCAGCCGCGGCGGCATCGCCACGGTGGTCGGCCACATGGCGGCGCAACCGGACCCGTCGATCGACGTGCGGCTGGTGACCACGTACATCGACGGCACCGTCGGACAGCGGCTGCGGGCGGGGCTGGCCGGCATGGCGCGGGGCGTGCTCGCGGTGCTGCGCGGCCGCGTCGACGTCGTGCACGTGCACCTCTCGCACGGCGGCAGCGTGGTCCGGAAGGCGCCGGTGCTCTGGGCCGCGCGCGTGCGCGGCGTGCCCGCCGTGGTGCACGGGCACAGCTTCGACTTCGGCGGCTGGGTCGCGGGGCTGCCCGCCCCCGCCCGTCCGCTCGTGCGGGCCGCGCTGCCCGCCGATCGGTGGCTCGTGCTCGGCACCGGGCTGGCCGAGGAGTACGCGGCCGCGATGGCGCTGCCGCGCGGCGCGGTGGAGGTGCTCTACAACCCCGTGCCCCCGGTCCCGGATCACGGGGACGACGGTGCCCTGGTCGACGGCGTCGTCCGGGCGGTCGCGCTCGGCCGCCTCGGCGTCCGGAAGGGCAGCTACGACCTCGTCGCGGCGGTGGCCGCGCTGCCGCCCGCGGTGCGCGCTCGGCTGCATCTGACCCTCGCGGGCGACGGCGAGGTGGACGAGGTGCGCGCCGCCGTCGCGGCCGCCGACGTCGGCGACGCGGTGACGGTGAGCGGCTGGGTCGACCCCGCGGGGCGCGATGCGCTGCTCGCCACCGCACAGGTCTTCGCGCTGCCGAGCTACGACGAGGGCCTGCCCATGGCCCTCCTGGAGGCGATGGCCGCGGGCCTCGCGCCGCTGACCACCCCCGTCGGCGCCATCCCCGACGCGATCACCGACGGCGTGGACGGCGTCCTGGTACCGCCGGGCGACGTGCCCGCCCTCGCCGGTGCGCTCGCGCGATTGGTCGAGGATCCCGCACTGCGGGAGACGATCTCGACCGGGGCCCGCCGGCGTGCCGGGGATTTCGCGATCGCCCCCTGGCACGCGCGGCTCGCGACGTTGTGGACGGAACTCGCGCGACCGCGTCCGTAGCCCGCGCCGACCGTTGAGCCGCGGGACTATGCGCGTGACAGGTGTTCGGGCTTCTCGATGATCGCCGACTGGGACTGCTTGCGGGACAGGCCCGGCGCGGGGAACCAAACGTCCGGGCCCGGGGCGTCGTAGGCCCAGAGCGGCCCGTGGAAGGCCGAGGACGTGCCGAAGTAGGTGACCGACAAGCCGTAGGTGTCGGCGAGCGCGTACCAGCGGTCACCGAGCAGGTTCCACTGCTCCGCGTTCGCCGCGGACTGGCCGGGGCCGTACCAGCCGACCTCGCCGACGGAGCAGCTCACCGCGCTGCGCCGGCACCACTCGCCGAAGTCCCGCAGCCGGCCGATGAAACCCCGCTCGTAGCCCCGGTCGACCCAGGGCTTGCCCGCGTCGCGGACGTAGTCCTCGTCGAGCTTCGCGGCGTCGAAGACCTCACCCTCGCTGCTGTTGCGCGCCGGGTACATGTGCTGCGAGTAGACGATGCGCCGCAGCGGATCGTCCACCCAGCCGCCGGACGGATCCGTGTAGAGGAAGTCCGTGTACGGCGAGCAGCACAGCCCCTCCACCCAGATCGTCTTCCGATCGCCGTTCTCGCGGAGCGCCCGGACGACCGAATTCACGTGCCGCTGGTAGACGGAGTACGCCGGCTTGTCCGGCGCCTGCAGGTCCCGGCGGGTGGGATGGCTGAACCGCGTGGGCTCGTTGAACAGGTCGTAGGCGATCACCGCGGGATCGTCCCGGAACGCGTCCGAGAAGGTCCGCCACACCCGGTCCGTCTGATCCGTGCTCAGCCCCGCGCCGCAGACGAGCGGCGCCGATGTCGTCTTCGGCTTGCGCCATTCGCACCCGGAGTGCAGCGTGAGCACCACGCGCAGGCCCGCCGCCTTGATCTTGCCCACCTCCGAGCGGACCGCGTTCCAGTACGCCGGGTGGAAGTCCTCCTCGCCCGTGTCCAGATCCGGTTGCAGGAAGTTCCAGTCGACGGGGAGGCGGATCAGGCGGTGGCCGAGCTGCTGCAACCGCACGTAGGTCGAGAGCGGCTCCCCGGTCCCCGTGACCGTCGGGTGGTCGTAGATCGTGACCGCCTGCGTCAGGAGGGTGGCGATGTTGATGCCCCGCAGGCCGTCCGTCGACTGCTCGGGCGCCGCCGACCGCGGCACGGCGACGGTCGCGCCCAGGAGGGCGCAGACGAGGAGCACGACGACGGCGGTACGGCGGATCGCACTCATTCCTTCACCCCCGCAACGCCACCCGGCCGGGCGCACAACGTACTGGGCCGTCCGGCCACCATGCAGTCTACTGCAGTCGCAAAGGACGGTGGTAGCCTGCCTTCGTGTCGCAAGAAGTGCGCATCCTCGGCGTCGAATTCGACGATCTCCCGCTCGAGTCCGCGGTGTCCCGCCTGCAGGCGGCCGCGCGTGGACCTGCGGGCAGCACCGTCGTCTTCCCCAACGCCGCGACGCTCAACGTGGCCGCGCGATCGGACGAGTACCGGGACGTCCTCAACGCGTCGACCTTCGTCTTCGGTGACGGCACGGGCGTGCGTTGGGCGGCACGCATGCGCGGAGTCCAGCTGCGCGCCAACCTCAACGGCACCGACGTGATCCCCGCCCTGCTGGAGGCGAGCCCCGGCCTGCGGGTGTACCTGCTGGGCGGGACCGAGGACGTCAACGCCGCCGCCGCGGCCGCCGCCGAGCGGCGCTTTCCCGTCGAGGTCGCGGGTCGGCACCACGGCTACTTCGACCTGTCGGACGGCGCGGAGGTCCTGGCCGCGATCGACGCCGCCGCGCCCGACGTGCTGTTGGTCGGCTTCGGGAACCCGCTGCAGGAGGAGTGGATCGAGCGGAACCGCTCCGCGATGCGGGTCCCGCTCACCGCCGGCGTGGGCGGTCTCTTCGGCTTCTGGGCCGGCACCCGCACCCGGGCGCCCGGGCAGGCCCGGCGACTGGGCGTCGAATGGGTCGACATCCTGCTGCGGGAGCCGCACAAGGCCGGGCGGTACCTGTTGGGCAACCCCCTGTTCCTGCTCCGCGCGATACGTACCCGCGCGGCCGATCGCCGGCACTGACCGGCCCGGAACCGGGGACACCGCTCACGCGCGGATCGCGACCAGGGACTTCACCAGGCCCGCGAACCGCTCGAACCAGACCTCCGAATCGGGGAAGTACCGCCGCATCTGCGAGATCCCGACCAGATCGATCTCGTCGACCTGGTCCTGCGCCTCGGCGCGGGTACGGGTGCGGATGTGGCCGCGGTTCCAGCGCAGGGAGATCTGCGTCCGGGCCTCGTAGGGCAGCCATTGCATGCCGGGGAACAGCCAGTGCGGCTCGACCGGGAAGTACCGGTAGGGCGTCTGCACCCAGTGCCGGTCCGCGAGCGCGTGCACGTTGTCGGCCAGGCGCTGCCTCTGGACGTGTCCGCCGACGTGCTCCAGCAGCGAGTTCGAGAAGACCAGGTCGAATCGGTCCGCCGCGATCGCCGCCGGGAGGGCGCAGGCGTCGCCCTGCACGGCGACGATGTCGGGCGACCACGACTGAAGGTCCATCAGGTTCACGGTGGTCACGGAGACGGGCCGTTCCGGGGCGAGGCGCCAGGAGTCGGGGGTGCCACCCAGGTCGAGCACCCGCATCTCCGCGAAGTCCGGGAATCGACGCAGCAGCTCGTCCCACCGCCGGGCGCGGGCGCGACCCGACAGCGATCGCTCCGAGTCCACCCCGGTCACCGCGTCACGAAGCCAATCCGCCATGTCCGTCTCCTTCGACCTCGCCCGCACCGCGGGTCCGATGAGTGATGTCGTGCTGGTGAGTGATGTCGTGCTGGGCCGTGTTCCGCTTCCCCGCCGCGCGCAGCAGCTCCGCGCCGAGCGCGTCCGCGGACACCGGCGCCGCGTGCACGCGCAGGTAGTGCGCGTGCGCGGCCCGGCCGCGCCGCTCGGCCTCCGCGGGGTCGGCGAGGCCGTCGAAGGCGCGGGCCAGGCCCGCCACGTCGTCCACGCCGATCGGATCCTCGCCGGGCGGCTGGAACTCGGGAAGCGCGCCCTCGGGGGAGACGATCGGCGTCACCCCGAGCTGCATCGCGAGCACCTGGACTCCGCTCTGCGTCGCGCGCCGGTAGTGCACCACCGAGCCCTTGGCCCGGGCCATCGGCTCCAGCACGTCGGCGTACGAGTACCGGCCCCGCCGCCAGCGCACCGCCGGAAGCAGGTCCGGGGAGAGATCACCGTCGCCGATGAGGATCAGCTCGTCGCCGCGCCACCCCGGCCCGGCGACGTGCCGCTCCCACGCCGCGAGGGTGACGCCGAGGTTCTTGTACTCGGAGAGGCGCCCGAACACCACGAAGTCGCGGCGTCCCGCGGCCCCGACGAGCGGCGGCACGCGCGTCTCGTCGAGGTCGCTGGTGAGCGGCGCCACCGCGGACGCGCCGATGCGCTCGCCGACGTAGTCGCTGAACGCGACCGTTCCCGCCGCTGATTCCGCCCACCGGCCGAAGAGCCGACGCTCCCACGCGGGGAAGACCTCGTCGGCGCCGTGCGGCCGGTCGTCGTGGATGAGGTTCACGCGCGGCGCGCCGCCGGTGAGCAGCATCCACCGCGGGTCGCGCACCAGTTCGGTCACCACCACGTCGGGCACGAAGGACCGCGCAGCCCGCAGCTCCCGCGCGAAGCCGGGCCAGGTCGAGGCGGTGCGGGGCCGCGCGTCGAGCACCCGCTCGTAGGACCGCGCACCGTCGGACTCCGGGTGCTGGTCCGTGGTCACCAGGACCACCTCCCACCCGGCGTCCTGGAGCTGTTCGCAGTACACCCGGGCCAGGGGGCGCATCCAGGGCGAGAGCCAGAGCACGCGCCCCGTCACCGGAGGACTCCGGCGAAGGCGGCCTCGTAGCCGTCGGCCATGGCCTCGATCGAGTAGTTCGCCCGCATCCGCTCGAAGCCCCGATCGCCCAGGGCCGGCCACGCCTCGGGGTGCGCGAGCAGGTCGGTCATCGCGGCGCGCCAACCGTCGACGGTGACGTCCTCGACGAGGCGCCCGGCCTCGCCGTGGGCGAGCATCTCCGGGACCGCACCGGTGGCGGACGCGACCACCGGGACGCCGCGGGCCATGGCCTCGAGGATCACCAGCGGGAAGGCCTCGTCCCGGCTCGGCACACACAGCAGATCCGCGTCGGCGAGCCCGGCGTCCGGGCCCTGGACCCAGCCGCGCCAATGCACCCGATCCCGTGCCGCAGGGGGCGTGAGCGGCTCGAGGCGCTCGCGGTCCGGGCCGTCGCCGAAGATCGACAGCTCCCACGGCGCGTCGATCCCCGCCAGGGCCTCTACCAGCAGCTGCGGGTTCTTCCACTCGACGATCCGGCTGAGCATCACGAGGTGCGGCGGCCGGCCTGCGGCGCGGGCGGGCCGGGAGGGCGGCACGGAGTCGAGTTCGGTCGCCGAGACGATGCCGTTCGGCGCGGTGAACACCGGTTTACCCAGGTCCTGGAACTGCGGGCCCACATCCCAATGACCGGGAGCCAGCCCGACGAAACCGTCGGCACGGCGCATCGCGCGGGCCAGCGGCGCCGAGAACGTCGTGCCGTTCGGCCCGAACCACGAATGCGCTGCCACCAGCCACCGTCGATCCTTCGAGCCGGCGCGCCACAGCGAGGCGAACCCCGTCTCGGTGTTCGTCGTGGCGCTGATCAGGATCTGCGGACCCGATACCGGGTCCAGCACGGGGGCCCACCAGGGCTGGCGCACCACGCGCACCGAATGCGGGATCTCGGCGACGATGGGGCCCAGTCGCTGCATGCAGGCGATGGTCACGGGGTAACCCCGACGATCCAACTCCGCCGCGAGCAGCGCGTGCTGCCGCTCCGCGCCGCCGTACACCAGCCGGTTGGTCGTGATCACGATCGCCGGCTTCGCCGTCCGCCGTGCGGTCGCCTTCGCACGGCGCGTCGACCGCTGCAGTCGGTCGAGCAGAGCAGTGCCCGCCAGGTACGTATCGGCGGCACGAACGCCGCGGTCGTGCTCGAGGTTCAGGGCGATGTTCGCGCGCAGCAGGTCGGTCGAGCGGCGCCCGGCCTTCGCGTCATCGGCGACGGTGCCGTGGCCGGCGTGCTCGACTCCCGCATCGTCGGTCAGCACCAACCGCCAGCCCGCGCGCCGGGCGCGCCACTGCCAGTCGGACTCCTCGCCGTAGAGGAAGAACTCCTCGTCGAACGGCCCGAGCGCCTCCCACGCGTCGCGCTGGATCGCGAGGCAGGCACCCGTCAGGTAGCCCTCCACCTCGCCGGGCGCCTCCCCGTACAGGTCCGACAACGGAGTCCCCCGCAACCGTGCGGCGTAGCCCGCGTAGGAGGTCAGCGCGCGGACCGTGCCCCGCCGACGGTGCGCGACGTCCCAATCGCGTCCGTCGCTCGCGGAAAGTGCTGAATCCTGAATTCTTGGAGCAGCGGCGGCGACGCCCGGCGAGCGCAACGCCACTCGCGTCACGGCCAGATCCCCGAGCAGCAGCGCATCGGGATTGAGCAGCAGCAGGTCGGCCTCCGGCGCGAGCGCGGCGAGCCGGTTGACCCCCGCGGCGAAGCCCCTGTTCGTTCCGTCGGTGTACCACTCGACGTCCGGGAACGCGGCGTGGAGCTCGGCGATCCCCGGCCAGTCCGGTCCGGAATTATCCCAGATCAGGGTGCGGATACCCGGGAGGTGCAGTGCCACCGACTCGAGGCACGCCCGCAGATCCACCGGATTCCGGTAGGCGACGACGAGGACGACGAGCGGGTGCTCCCCCGCTTCGGCGGGCGGCGGCGCCGATCCCAGACCGCCGCGCAGGTACGCACGATCCAGTTCGCTCGGCACGAACATCTCCTCACGCGTCATCGGGCGCTATCAGCTTCGTCATACTATACGCAATGACAACGCATGACGATTCGTCATCGCATCATCGCGGCCACATCGCTCCGCGGGACGAGAGGACGGCCATGGAGGCACCGGGGGGATCACATCGACGACAGCATCCTCGCCAAGTGCCCGGCCATGACGTCGGTCGTGAACCGCTCCCGCGCTCGGGCCGCGGCCGCGCGGCCCATCTCGGTCCGCGCGGCCTCGTCAGTGAGCAACTCCCCGACGGCCGCGGCGAGCGCCTCGGGATCCTCCGGGGGCACGAGCAGGCCGGTCACGCCGTGCTCGACGTAGTCCGCGACGCCGGGATTGTCGGTGACCACGACGGGTCGGCCGCTGGCCATCGCCTCCAGCACCACCGTGAGCCCGGAGCCGGTGACGGTAGGATGGAGCGCAATCGCAACAACGGACGCCCGGGCGTAGAGGTCGCGGATCCGTCCGTCCAACCGCTCGGTGTGCACCGTGACCAGGCCCTCCGGAGCGTCGAAGGGCAGACCGGAGGCCAGCTCGAGATGGGTGTCCGGACGCTGCGCACGCACCTTCGCCAGTGCACGGATCAGCGTCGCGTGGTCCCGGAACCGGTCCTCCCCGGCGCTCACCACGAGCCCCGGAGTACCCGGACCCGGTTGTCGGACGTAGAAATCGGTATCGATTCCCAGGGGGATGAACTGCGTACGGGAAGCGGCAAGCCCCCACTCCCGCTGGAGCACGGGCAGCACGGCCGAGCACTGGGCCCATACCGCGCCGGCACGCGGCAGCGCCCGCGCCGCGAGCTCGCCGTGCACACGGCCCGCGTTCGCGCGGGTCGTCAGCCAGCCGATCCCGGCGGCGACCGGCGTCCGGCCGGTGAGCAGCGCCGGGACTCCGGTGCGCTCGTCGTAGGACAGGATCGCGTCGGCGCCGTGCGCGCCCACGCCGAGCACCCGCTCGACGAATTCGTAGCCGTCGGTGCGGTGCCGTACCGAACGGGCGACCCGGTCCTCGATCCTGCCCCGGAGCCCGCCCGCGGGTTGCGCCGAAGCGAACGTGACGCGCATGCCGTGGTCCTCGAGTCGATGGAGTCCGTACGGTGACCGATCCGGAACGTCGCCCTCGGCGTGCCGACGAGCCCACTCCGTCGCCGTCAATCCCCCAGCAAGAGGCACCGTCACCCGCACCGAACAGTCCTTTCGATTCGGCGGCTCCCCGGTCCGAGTCCCATGTCTCGACACCGCCCGATGATGAGACTATCGAGTCGCAAACAGATAATCACCGCGGACGGGCATCCCCGCGGCTCATCGCCCGAGCCTTCGGCCTCCAGTTGGCGGCGCGGATCGTCGGCCTCGTCGCCTCGCTCGCGACGATGGCGATCACCACGACCCACCTCGGCCTGATCTCGTACGGCCACCTGACCGCCGCCATCGTCTTCATCGGCCTGTGGACCAGCCTCACCGAACTCGGCATCGGGGCGGTCGTGGTCCGGCGCGTCACCTCCGGTGCCGGTGACCTGCGGCAACTCATCCGCGTCAACGTCGGCCTGTCGCTCGCGTACTGCGTGCCGCTCTCAGCGGCGGCGGTGATCACCGGCGCGCTGATCTACCGCGACACCGCCGAGGTACCGATGATGATCGCGATCATCGCCGGCGGCCTTGCGCTGACCACCCTGGCGTCCTGCTTCCAACCGCTGTTCATGACCAATGTGCGGTTCGGTGCGGTCGCCGTGTCGGACGTCGGCGGGCGCGCGCTCTCCCTCGTGGGCACGATCGTGCTGGTCCGGATCGACGCCGACCTGGTGTGGTTCGCCGCGGTCCAGCTGGTCCCGCCGCTGGTCATGCTGATCATCCAGGGCTTCGTGGCGCACCGCGCCGTCGGCATCCGGCCCGTCTTCTCGGCGCGGCAGAGCTGGGACCTGGTCCGGGAGAGCCTGCCGCAGACCGGCGTGCTGATCATCGCGGCTCTGTACTGGCGGGCCGACGCCTTCCTCCTCAGTGTGCTGAGCACGCCGCAGCAGACCGGCGCCTACGGCCTCGCGTATCAGATCACGTCGAACGCGACCGTGATCTCCGCCGTCTTCCTCGCCTCCTCGCTGTCCACGATGACGAATCTGTTCGCGACCGATAAGGAGCGCTTCGCCGCATTCGTGCAACGCAGCGCGGAGGCCCTGATCTTCGTCGGTGCGCCGATCGCGCTCGTCGGCGGCGTCCTCTCGCCGAGCATCATCGGCCTGCTCAGCACGGCGGAGTTCGTCGAGGTCGGCGGCCGGACGCTGAGCCTGCTGTTCATCGCAGTCTCGGTCACCTTCGTCACGGCCGTCCTCAGTCAGGGCCTGTTCGCGGCGCACGACCAGGTCTTCCTGCTGCGCCTCAACGTGGTGAACCTGATCGGCAACATCGCCCTGAACGTGATCCTGATCCCGTTCTACGGCGCGATCGGGGCCGCCGCCGCGCTCATCATCAGCGAGGTCATCGGCATGGTGGTCGCCGGCTGGCGGCTGCGCTCCCGCGCGCCGTTCCGTCCGCCGTGGCAGTACCTGTTCCGGCTCGCGGTGCCGCTGGGCGTGGCGGTGATCGTCGCGATCGTGCTGCGCCATCAGTTCGTCCTGATCCCGCTCCTCGCATCCGCCGGCGCCTATCTCCTCACCAGCGCGATCGCGGGTCCGATCCGATTGTCGGCCCTGATCGGCATGGCCTCGCGCTCGCCCGAGCGGGAGTCGGAGTGATCCAGACCGTAGAAGTACACTCCAGCGAACCTGCGTAGTACAGTCAATGCTCGGAACACTGCAATTGCAACTGCGCTAGGGGGTCCCCGTAAATGAACGTCGCTGGTTTCCTGCGCTGGGCGCTCACCAAACCCGCCATCATCGTGCTGGTGCTGCTGGCCGGCATCACGGGCGGAGTCATCGGGTGGAAGTCGACCACGACCCACTTCGAGACCTCGGCGGCCGTGCTCGTGATCGGGCCTGGTGCGGGCAGCCGCAACGCGATGGACAACCCGTTCACCGGTCTCAACAGCGGTGCCGCCCAGATGGCGCACGTGCTGACGACCGTCGCGCAGTCCGCCGGGGGCCGCGCGGCCCTCGAGAAGAGCGGCTCCTCCCCCGACGTGGTGATGCTCGCGAGCGCCGGCGACGGCAACTCGACGCAGATCTCCCCGCTCATCACTTTCACCGTGAGCGCCCCCGAGGCCTGGCGATCCGAGGCCGGCGCCAACGCCCTCATCGAGTTCTGGCGCACCGAGCTCCGGAAGATGCAGGTCGAGGCCGGCGTCGTCGGCGACTCCTACGCGGACCTGCGGGTTCCCGTCGCGCCGACGCCGGGCGAGGAGGTCGGCGGCAACCCCCTGCGCGCCGCCATGGGCCTGGCCATGGGAGCGGCGCTCGCCACCCTGACCCTCTGCCTCATCGCCGCGGCCGCCTGGGAGGCGTTCCGGGCGCGCCGCCGCAAGAGCTCGGGTGACGCCTCCCGCACCGTCCCGATCCCCGTGCAGACGCAGACGACGCCCGCGACGCCCGAGGAGCTCACCGCCGAGTCGGCCGCACTGGCCGGGATCGTGCCCGCGGCGCCCGAGTTCGGTGCCGAATCGGATGCCGGCGCGCCGTCGCGCACCGTGCCCGCGGCGATCCCGATCCGCCCGCCGGGCGACGCGGCCCGTCGCGCGATGACCCGGTGGCGCGACCGCGTGGAGGAGGTCCCGGAGGAGTCCGAGATCCCGCTCCCGGACCTCGACGACACCGCAGCCGGCGACACCGGCGACCGGGTTCAGAACGCCTGATGGCCACCGTCACCGACCGCGGCGCGCCATCGACGCGGGCCTGGTCGGTGCTGCGGTCCCCCGGCCGCTCGACCACGAGTCCTCCCGACCTGCCGTTCGCCCTGTTCGTCGGCACCGCGTGCTTCTTCCTCCTCGGGATGCAGCAGACCTTCACCGTTCCCGGGACCTTCGGACTGAGCGTGGGCCAGACGCTGTTCGCCGGCGCCGGGATCACCTGGGTGTGCCTGAACATCACCGGCTTCTCCGGCCCGGTCCGGGACCGGGTCACCCTGTTCGCGGTGCTCGGCTACGTGACCACGTCGTTCCTCTCCTTCGGGGCCAGCCAGATGCGCGGCGTGCCCTACGTCGCCCAGGTGGCACTCGACCGGTACATCCTCGGCGACCTGTACCTCCTCGGCGCCGTGCTCTTCCTGCTCACGGTGCTGCGCTCGGTCGGCAGCCTGCGGATCGTGATCGGCGGGCTCGTGATCGGCGCCACCCTGTCCGCCTGGTTCGGCCTGGTCAAGGTGGCCACCGGCATCGACCTCGCCGCCTACTTCACGCTGCCGGGCCTCAACTTCCGGGACTACCAGATCGTCACCAACCTGATGCGTGAGGGCGTCGCGCGCCCGCAGGGCAGCGCCGGCCATCCGCTCGAGCTGAGCGCCATCCTCACCGTGATGACCCCGCTCGGGGTGGCGCTCGCGCTCGAGGCCAAGGCCCGCCGCGTGAACACCTACTGGCTGTGGACGGGATGCACGGTGATCCTCGTCGGCGGCGCCCTCGTCACGCTGTCGCGGTCCGCAGTCGTCGGCACGGCGGCGGCCGTCGCCGTCATGTGCTGGCGCTGGCCGATCACCCGCGTCGCAGCCGTCCTCGTCGCCGGCGGGACCGCGATCGGCCTGGGCCTGCTGTTCCAGCTGAAGTTCATCTCCGCGATGTTCGCGGTGTTCGCCGGCGCCTTCGGCGACGACTCGCTCCACTCCCGGGGCCGCGGGCTCGCCTACGCGAGCGAACACTTCTGGGAGCATCCGTGGCTGGGGCAGGGCGTGGGCGCCTACCCGGCGCTCAAGCAACCGGTGCTCGACAACCAGTACGTCTCCCGCCTGATGGAGGCCGGTGTCATCGGCTTCGCGACCTTCGTCGCGGCGCTCGTGGTGGGCCTGCTCCTGGCACTGCGCTCGTCGCGGTCGAAGAACCCGTCCATCGCCGAGCTCAGCGGCGGGATCGCGGGAGCCCTCGCCGCGGTGGCCGTGATCTCACTGATCCTGGACACGGCCGGATTCGTCCAGATCTGGTTCCTCACCTGGATCCTCATCGCCCTGGCCGGGGTGGCGAACAGCCTGCGCAAGGACGACGAGGCGGCGCGCGGCGCCGCGCCCGCACCGGCCGACGCGCCCGCGCGGGGCGACCTGCCCGCGCCGCGCCCCGCCGGCGTCTAGCGCGGGTCCACCGCCCCGTCGTCGCGGCCCGTGCGTTCCCGCCCCGTCAGCGCGGCCCGGCGGCGAGGGCGCGCATCGACGCGCGGACCTCGGGGGTGTTCTCCAGGACGCACATCATGTGGTCGGTCGGCTCCCCGTTGAAGATCCGGAAGTCGCGCCGCGTGCCGATGCGCTCCATCCCGAGCGCGGCGACGAGGTGCGCCGGACGCCCCTTGGTCTCCACACCGGGCGCGACGATGCGCTCGAGCCCGTACTCCGGGGCGAAGACCCGGTCGATCACGTTGGCGAGCCCCCAGGGAACGAGCGTTCCGGGCGAATCGGAGACCCACGCGGACAGCTCCCCGGCCCGGGTAACGGGGTCCACCCCGCAGAGACCGACCTCGCCGACCACGCGCGCCGGCTTTCCCGCGGCGTGCTCGACGATGACCAACGCGTACCGCGTCCGCCGCAGCGATCCGACGGCGGTATCGGCGAACCACTCCACCCACGCCATCGGGGAGTGGCACTCCTCCCAGGTGCGGTCCGGGCGCTTGAACGCCGGCGCCAGCCGGCGTTCGTTGGCCAGCCGGATGGTGCGCCACGACGCGTAGTCGGTGAGCCGCACCCGGCGCAGCTCGAACTCGCGGCCGTCGAAGACACCGCGTGCTCCGGCCCCGGACTTCCTTCTGGCCAGCACCGACGCGGTCGGATTTTGCATTGCCGAATCCTATCCCGACACCGCGGCACGTAACGCCCGAACCCGACGTCACCCGCGCCCACCGGAACATCGAGGGACGGCGGAGGAAGCCCCGTGCGCAGCGGATAATCTGAGCGCACCATGACCACCCGCGCGTCGCTCCGCACCACGCTGACCGAGCTCGTCTCCGCGTGGTGGTTCGGCGGCCCCACGTACGACGAGCGGATCACCTACCTCCGCAACCGCTCGCTGCTGGGGCTCATCCGCGCCGCCGTGAGCATCTGCGCGTTCCTGCTCGGGCTGATGTCCATCGGACTCCTGATCAACATCGCGCCGCTCTCGACCCCGGTGCAGGTGCGGCTGGTGGTGTGCGCCGTCGTCGCCGCGTTCTGGGCCGTCCGGTGGCAGGTCGGCCCGCTGCCGGGGGCGCGGGAGGCGGCGGTCTTCGTCGCCACCTCAATCATCGCGATCTACGGCGCTCGGCGCAGCACGACCCGGTGGGCGTCGCCCTCGGCGTCGCGAGCCTCGCGATGATCGCCACGTTCGGCGCGCTGATCCTCACGACCCGGTGGTTCGTCGTGAGCATGGTGCTGGTCGCGGCGGCGATCGCCGCGACCGCGCCACCCATCGCCGCCGTGCACGGCATGTTCAACTCCGGGCTCGCCTCGGCGATCCTGGCCGGCGCGACCATCGGCGTGCCCGGGACGATGCAGTTCGGCATGACCTTCTCCTGGCTGGACACCGCCGAGGCCGGCACCGACCCGCTGACCGGCATCCCCAACCGCCGGGGCCTCCGCACGCGCTGGACCACGTGGGCGATGCGACGGTCCCCGTCGGCGGAGCACGTCGGCGTCCTCGTCCTGGACCTCGACCACTTCAAGGAGATCAACGACGGGCGGGGCCACGCCGCCGGCGACGAGGTCCTGGTGCACGTGGCCCGCGTGCTGCGCGTCGAGGGCGCCGCGGACGACGCCGTCATCGCCCGGCTCGGCGGCGACGAGTTCGCGCTGCTCGTGATGGGCCGCAGCACGCAGGAGTGCCTCGACCTGGGCGACCGGATCCGCCGGGCCGTGGCCGGCGACGCCGGCGTGACCACCAGCATCGGGGTCGCCGTGGACGAGCATCCCGACGTCGACGCCTCCCTGCTCACGGCGCTGCTCGAGGACGCCGACCGGGGGATGTACGAGGCGAAGCGGACCCGGGACGCGGTGGTCCTGGCCTCCTGACCCGACGGTGCGGCACCGTCGGGCCCGGCGGTCCGTCAGTCGCGGACGAGGCCCGGCAGGCGCCGGGTCATGATCTCCTCGGCGTCGGCGACGACCTTGTCGACGACGGCGGCGACGGTGTCGACCTCCTCGACGAGGCCCTGCGTCTGGCCGGCCCACCACATCCCATCCTCCATGCGGCCCTCGGTGAGGACGTTGGCGCGGCCCCGCGCGCCGGAGGCGAGCTCGGCGACGTCGTCGAAGCTCGCGCCGGGACGCTCGCCGATCTCGACGATCTGCTCGGAGATCGTGTTCCGCACGACGCGGGCGGTGTTGTGGAAGTTGCGGAAGACGAGCACGGTGTCGCGCTCGGAGTTGGCGACGATCTGATCCTTGACGTTCTGGTGGATCGGCGCCTCGACGGTCGCCATGAAGCGGGTGCCCATGTTCACCGCGTCGGCGCCGAGGGCGAGCGCCGCGGCGAGTCCGCTGCCGGTCGCGATGCCGCCCGAGGCGATGACGGGGATGCTCAGCTCGCGCACCGCGGCGGGGATCAGGATGAGGCCGGGCACGTCGTCCTCGCCCGGGTGACCGGCGCATTCGAAGCCATCGATGCTGATCACGTCGACGCCCTTGCGCTCGGCGGAGAGGGCGTGGCGCACGCTGGTGGCCTTGTGGATGACCTTGACGCCGGCGGCCTGGAAGTCGGGCAGGTGCGGCGCGGGGCTCGACCCCGCGGTCTCGACGATCTTGATGCCGGACTCGACGATCACCGCGCGGTACTCGTCGTAGGGGACGGGGTTGATCGTGGGCAGGATCGTCAGGTTCACGCCGAAGGGCTTGTCCGTGAGGTCCTGGGTGCGCTTGATCTCCGCGGCCAGGGCCTCGGGGCTCGGCTGGGTCAGCGCGGTGAGGAAGCCCAGCGCGCCGGCGTTGGCGACGGCCGAGATGAGCGGGGCGGTGCCCAGGCCCGTCATGCCGCCGCAGACCACGGGGTGGTCGATGCCGAACATCTCCGTGATGCGTGTGCTGATCATGCTCGGTCGTGGTCCTCTCGATGGGGGCGGTGAACCCTCACAGTCTGGACGAAACGGGCGACGCGCGCCATGGTTCGGCGTCCCCCTCCCGCGCGGGTCCGACGGTGCGCGGGCACAACGGATCCGACGGTGTCGTCGGGCGCGGCTCAGGACTCGGCGGCGCGGGCGGCCGGCGACGTGGCGAGGTACGCGACGGCCTGCGCGGTCGACCCGATGGACGCGGGGTCGAAGCTCGGCTTGAAGTAGACGAGCGTGAACTTGATGACGCTGCGGATCTTGGGCAGCAGGCCCTTGTGCGAGGCCTTGAGGTACTCCCACCACAGGCGCGGGTAGGAGTAGCTGAAGTGCGGGTCCTTGCGCAGCATGTAGCCCGACGAGCGGTGCAGGGTGAGCCCCAGGAAGAAGACGATGGTGAGCATCGCCCGCACGCGGTGCAGGTAGCCGGGGTCGAAATAGTTCGCCACGTCGTGTGCGACGGACCGGTGCTCAACCTCCTCGGCGCCGTGCCAGCGACAGATGTCGGCCATCACGGGGTTCACGTCGTACTCGTCCCAGGTGTTGTTCAGCGCGAACACCCCGAGGATGGCGGTGTAGTGCTCGATCCCGGCGATGAGCCAGAGCCGCTGCACCATGTCGTTGTACTGCGCGCGGTCCGACCGGTAGCGGCGCGGGGCGAGGATCTTGCGGAAGGTGTACTCCATCTGCCGCGCGAGCGGCTCGGTCTCGATGCCGCAGCGCCCGAGGTACTCCGACAGAGCCCGATCGTGGGACTCGGCGTGCATCGCCTCCTGGCCGATGAAGCCGCGCATGGTGCGGGCGAGGTTCTCGTCCTTCACGTACGGCAGCGCCTCGGTGTAGACCTCGCAGAACCACCGCTCGCCCTCGGGGAGGATCACGTGCAGGATGCTGCTGACGATGTCGCTGGCCACCGGCTGCCCGGGGATCCATTCCAGCGGGACGTCGTCCCAGTCGAATTCGACGTTGCGGGCGTGGATCTCCACGCCGACCGGTTCGACCGACGCCGCGTTCTTGCCGGCCTTGTTGCTGAGGGACACCATGCTCGACTCCAGCCTGTCGGAGAGATTCGTACAACGATGTAGGAACTGATCCGAAGTCTGGTGCGCCCTCAGTGATATGTCAAGCGTCGATTTCTATCACTTCGCCGGGGGCCCCGCGGTGAGGTCCGCCGAGTCGGCGAAGAGCAGGTCGCCGGCGGTCGTGAGGACGGCCCACCGTCGGGCGGGCTCGGCGATGCGCTCCCCGTCGTACTCGGTGGCGACGGGGGTGAAGTCGCCGAAGTCGTCGACGATGCGGCCCGCGGACTCGCGGTCCGAGCCGGCGAACGCGACGACCTCCGTGCCGACCTCGAGCGCGGGATCGACGGTCGCCGCGGCCGCGTCCGTCGTGGCCTCGGGGTCGGGGGTGACGGTCTCGGTCTTCGACCTGCGCATGGCGTTCGTGCCTTCCCTGGGGGCTGCTCGGCCCGGGTGCGGAACCCGGTTCCGACGGTCCGCGGTGCTCGCCGCCGGCTGCTCGACGGAATATCGATCGTGCAGCTATCAGTCGCTGATGGCGATCTTCGAGGAGAAGATAAGCACACTCCACGCGTTGGTGGAACCTCGTACACCAGCGGTCACGCGAAATCCCCCGAAATTCGTCCGAATTCGGACACCACCGCCCACCGGCGTTCCGCACACGCTGCGATTGCGCAGGTCAGGGCGCCGGGGCCTTGCGTTCGCGACGGGACCGTGATTGCCTGGCCCCAGCGCCGCATGCCGGCGCCGCGGTTCCTGTCCCGTCCGGGGATCGCCTCCACTCCCGTCAGGGCGGCCACGAGGCCGCATGTTCCGACACATCCCCCTCCGCCCGCGCCGTCCACATCCCGTCGTGGGGCTGTGGCTGGTCTTCTTCGTCAACGGCGCCGTGCTGTCCAGCTGGGCGCCGCGGATCCCCGAGGTCAAGGACCGGCTCGCCCTCTCCGACGCCGCGCTCGGTGCCGCGCTGTTCGGCGTCGCCGCGGGCTCCCTGCCCGCGCTGCTCCTGACCGACCGGCTCCTGCGCCGCGTCGACGGCCGCCTCGTCTGCCTGGCCTCCGGGGCCGCCTTCGCCGCGGGGCTCCCGGCGATCGCCGCGACGACGGGGCCGGTCGGCCTGGGCCTGGTGCTCGCTGCGCTCGGCGCGGCGTCCGGCGTCCTCGACGTCGCGATGAACACCGCCGGCATCGAGTACCAGCGGCGACGCGCGGGCGTGCCCGTCATCGCGCGCCTGCACGGGGGCTACAGCCTCGGCGTGCTGTGCGGCGCGGCGGGCGGCGCCGCGGCCGCCGGGGTCACCGTGGCCGGTCAGTTCACCGCCGTCGCCGGCGTCCTACTCGTACTGCTCGCCGCCGCCGGCCGGCACGTCCCGCGGTCCGCCGCGCGCGGCACCGTCGGGACGGCCAGCGTCGGGACGGGCAACGTCGGGACGGACACCGGCGGTCCCGTCGCAGCGCCGCGCACGCCCCTGGTGCGGGCGATCACGCCGGCCGTCGCGGCGGTGGCGGTCGCGGGGCTGCTGCTCGAGGGCATGCTCGCGGACTGGTCGGCGCTGCTCGTCGCGCGGGATCACGGCGCGGGGAACGCCATCGGGGCGACGGTCGTCGTCGCGTTCAGCCTGGCCATGTTCGTCTCCCGCTCGGCGGGCGACCTGATCGTCCCGCTGTTCGGGGCGCGGCGCTGTCTCCTGCTCGCGGCGCTCGGCGGGAGCGCGGGCACCGCCGTCGGGCTGGTCGCTCCGGGGTGGATCGCGACGTACGCCGGCGTGGTGGTCGTCGGCCTGTTCCTCGGGCCGGTGTTCCCGCTCGCGATCGGCGCCGCGGCGGCGCGGTCGCCGGGCTCCGCGGCGCGCGCCACGGCCGCGGTGAGCGCCGTCGGCTACCTCGCCCACCTGGGCGGGCCGCCCCTCGTCGGGGTCCTCGCGCGGCCCCTTCGGGCTGCCCGGGGCCGTCGCTCTGCTGGGGGCCGCCGCGGGCGCGGCGCTCGCCGCCGGGGCCTTCCGCCCCGCCGTCCCGCCGACTCCCCGTGAGCGGCGCCGGAATGCGCGATGATCGACGGGGCTGTCCGGCTTGTGCGCACGCAACCGGGCCCGCGTGGACGACGGAGGCGACGATGAAGGCTCGATGGATGCTCCTGCCCGTGCTGGGCGCTGCGGGCACCGCCGCGGGATCGGCCGCGGGACGCATCCGCGCCCTGCGCGGCGTGGCGCCCGGGCTGCGGCACCCCGCCGCCGCGATGATCCCCTCGATCGGGCCCGTCTCGCTCAAGGCGGTCCGGGCGGCGCGCGGACCGTCGGGCATGCCGACGCGGGGCGGCGTCACCGTGACGCACCACGATGTCGACGGTGGGCAGGACGTCTACGTCTACACGCCCGCGGCGCCGAACGGCGGTGCGCTGCTGTGGATCCACGGCGGCGGCACGATCATCGGCGCGCCGGAGATCGACCACCAGCGGTGCGTGCGGATGGCGCGGGACACCGGCGCGATCGTGGTGAGCACGCGGTACCGGCTGGCGCCCGAGCACCCGTTCCCCGCCGGGCACGACGACTGCTTCGCGGCGCTGCGGTGGCTGCACGACGGTGCCGCCGAGCGCGGGATCGATGCCGCACGGATCGGCGTCGGCGGGGCCAGCGCGGGCGGCGGACTCGCGGCGGGTGTGGTGCAGCGCGCCGTCGACGAGGGCCTGCCCGTGGCCTTCCAGCTACTGGTCTACCCGATGCTCAACGACCGCACCCCGACCCGCCCGGCCGATCGCCGCGGCACGCTCGTGTGGACGCGGCGCTCCAACGCCTTCGCCTGGGACGCCTACCTCGGCGCCGGGCACGCCGAACGGGAGGTGCCCGCCTACGCCGCGCCGGCGCGCCGCACCGACCTCGCCGGCCTGCCACCCGCATGGATCGGCGTCGGCGACCTGGACCTCTTCCACGACGAGGACGTCGACTACGCGCGCCGGCTGGAGGCAGCCGGGGTTCCCGTCGAACTCCTCGTGGAGCCGGGGATGTACCACGCCGCGGACATCCTGGCCGCCCGCGCGACGTCGATGCGGGCCTTCACCCGCGCCGCGATCGGCTCCACCGGAACGCATCTCGCGCCGCGCGGGTAGGCCCTTCGCGCTACTCGTGCACGACGGTCTTCGTCGCCTCGCCGTGGACGTGCTCGGCGACGATGCGATCCGCCCGGTCCAGGGGCCCGGTGTGCGTGATGACGTCCTGCGGGCGCAGAGCGCCGGTGCGCAGCAGCTCGAGGACCGCGGGGATGTGGGCCCGCGCGTGCGAGCGGCCCAGCTCGTAGCGGACGTTGCGGCCGTACATCAGCGCGGTCGGGATCGGGCTCGACCGGCTCAGGCTCGACAGGGAGACGCACGTGCCGTCGGGCGCGGTACGCCGGATCGCGAGCCCGGCGCCCCGTCGGTCGCCGGTGCTGTCCACCACCAGGTCAGCCGGCGGGAGCGAGCGCACCGCGGAGGGTTCGTGGGCGAGCAGGCCCAGGCCGGCGGCGTGCCGGCGGACGTGCGCGCGGCGATCGATGAGGTGCACCCGGCGGGCGCCGAGCGCGAGGGCGGTGAGGCCGGCGTACAGCGCGACGCTGGCGCTGATCGGCGGCCGCCGCCCGATCTCGCTGAGGATCAGGACGTCGGCGTCGGGATCGCGGGCGAGCAGGCCCGGCAGGTGCGGCGCGACACCGCGGTAGCCGTCGACGACGTTGTCCGCCACGGAGGCCGCGGCGACCGAGTCGACACCGTCGGGCAGCGGGACCAGCATGCCGTCCGCGAACGGGACCGTCAGCAGGTCCGAGAGCGCGCCGCCCCAGTGGCCCCCGACGACGCCGAAGCCGTACATCGAGATCGGCGGGACGCGAAGGCAGTTCGCCGTGAGGCCCGCCGCGCAGGACCGGCAGGCGCCGCAGCTGATCTGGAAGGGCACGACGACGCGGTCGCCGGGCCGCACCGTCGTGACGCCCTCGCCGACGTCGACGACCTCCGCGACGCATTCGTGGCCGAAGTGGAAGGGCAGCGGGAAGGGCGTGCGCCCCAGCGCCATCGCGCGATCGAGGTCGCAGCTGGCGACCGCGATGGGGTGGACGACTGCGGCGCCGGGCCCGGGCGGGGGTGGCGCCGGGACGTCGCGCCACCGCATCCGCCCGCCGGGCGAGGCGACGAGGGCCCGCATCGTCGGTCCTCCGCGCCGACGGTGCCGGATTCGGTCCGCAGCGGCGGACCGCAACCTCGTGAGGCGTTCCGCGGCACCGCGTTCCAGTGCCACGCGCGCGGCGGGGATCGCGGTCCCGGCGGTCGCGACCCCGGCGAGATGGCGCGCCGCGCCGCGCGGACGGTGCCGCGGGCCGGCGGGATAGAGGTAGGCGTGCGCCGCCGGTGTCGGGACCGCGGCCGACGGGGCCCGCTCGCTCACGCCCGTCCCCCGCGCCGCGCGGCACGCGCCAACAGGCGGGGGATGGTGACCAGGTGGAACGGGAGCACGACGGCCCAGACGAGTCGCGCCGCCGGGTTCGCGAACTCGACCGTCGTGGACCACGAGACCAGCTCGCCGTCGACCTGCACCACGTTCCGCGCGGCGATCAGCCCCGAGTCCTGCTCCAACACCAGGAGGTCGCCCTCGTCGGCGCGGATGCGCCAGCCGAGGACATGCCCGGGTCCGGTCCGCGGGCGCGACCGGAGCCGCAGGACGGTGCGCCAGCCGAGGAGCAGCACCGTCGGCATCGGGGCGGGGGCGTCCTCGAAGACGGAGCGCGCCCACTGCTGCGCCGTGCGATCGTCGCCGGGGCGTCGCGCGACGGCGAACGTGTAGGTCGCATCGGCGCCGGCGACCCCGGCCGACCGGGTTCGCGCGGGCGGTTCCGCGCGTCGTGCCACCGTGTCTGCCATCGCGCACTTCCTTCGTCGCGGCGAGCCGGATACCGGAGTCTCGATACGTCTCGTAACATACTGACGCGACGGTATGTGGTCAAGGTCACCGTCGGGGCGAGAGCTGGGAGGCGGGCGCGTGGACGGCAAGGCATCGGAGCCGGCCGCGTCGAGGCCGGAACGGCGGACGCAGGCGCAGCGACGGGAGGCGACCCGCGCCGCCCTGATCGACGCCGCCCTCGACGTCTTCGCGCGGAGCGGCTTCCACGCGGCCTCGCTCGACGAGATCGCCGCCGCGGCCGGGATGTCGAAGGGCGCGCTCTATTACAACTTCGCGTCGAAGGAGGAGCTGTTCCTCGCGCTGCTGGAGGACCGGTTCCAGCGCATCCTCGACACCGTCCGCGCGAACGCCGACGGTGCGCAATCGGCCGCGCACCTCTTCGTCTCCGCCATCGAGGACATCCCCGGCTGGCTGCCGCTCTACCTCGAGTTCCTCGCCTACGCCGCGCGCACGCCGCGCGTCGCCGACGAGTACGCGCGACGGTTCCTCCGCGACTCCCGGCGACAGGTGGCCGAGACCCTCGAGCAGTTCTCCGCCGACCTCGCCGTCGACCTCCCGCGCCCCGCCGCCGAGCTCGCGGTGACCGTCGACGCGATCATGCTCGGTTTCACCATCGGCCGGCACTTCGACCCGGACACCCTCCCGGACGCCGTGCTCGACGACGCCCTGCTCCGCACCGTCCTCGGCCGGATCGGTTAGCCGGGACGGGCCCCTGCCCTCACCCCCGCGTCGCGGTGTAGGCGTCGCTGTCGGACGGCCCCGTTCCGGTGAGCATGATCAGGTCCGCCACCGCGTCGAGATCGACCTCGGGTGCCGCCGATCCCGAGTGCGCGAGCGTGATCACCGCGGCGAGGTGCGGCGATCCGTCGGCGTACGCGGTCACGTCGATCACGAGGATGTCGACGCCCGCCTTGACGACGTGCGACGTCAGGCGCGCCCCGAAGCCGACGCGCTGCCCGATCCGCAGCGGCCAGAGAACCGTGAACTGCTGCGCCGCGTGCACGATCCGGGAGAGGTTGCAGTTCGGGATCGCGCGACTGACCAGTGCGGCCGCGGCGTCGAACATGGGCGCGGCGAGGAGGGCGACGGGAACCGGGGTGTCGGCGGGCAGTACTCCCCGGGCGCCGAAGGGGACGTGGGGATCGCACACGGCCCGGGCGAACCCGCGCACCGCCTCCGCGCCGATCTCGTAGGCGTCGTCGAACCGGAGATCCCACTCCTCCGGGCGCGGGCCGTCCGGGAGGCTCGCCGGGGCGGTCATGAGCCGCTCCGCACGGAGTCGTCGATCCGGTCGGAGAGCCGCACGCGGCTGAGCCTTCCCACCAGGTAGCTCTCGATCGTCTCCGCACACGGGGCGTGCGAGCGCGCCGGCCTCGTCGACGCCGCGCCGACCACGGCCTCGCCGATCGCGATCCGCCAGATCCCGCGCACCGTCTCCGCCGCGTCCTCCTCGTCGAAACCGAGGGCGCGCACGCCGTCGGCCAGGTCCCGAAGGTGGACCCGAGTGAACTCCTCCACCCCGATGTACCCGTCGACGATCCCCGCGAGCGCCCAGGGCCGGGCCTCGAGGAAGCGCACCACCGCCACCGACGACTGCACGGCCCGGTCGAAGGGATCGTCCGACGGGTGCTCGCGCCGGTGGTCGGCCACGCCGCCGTGCCGGTTGAACAGGAAGTCGAGGAGCTCGTCCTTCGAGTCGAAGTAGTAGTAGATCCCCATGGGGCTCGCGCCGAGCCGGGCCGCGAGCCGGCGCATGGAGAAGTTCGCGTAGCCGTCGTGCGTGAGGATCTCGATCGCCGTCGCGACGATCTTGTCCCGGCTCATGCGGGGTGGTCTACCTTGGCGTGCCGTCGTGTCCATACGGTGGGCGCCTCCTGATCGGAAACATGGTCACCGATCATTCGGAGCCGATGTCCCCGCGGATGGGAGCGAGACAGATTGGCGACCGCCGGCACCTGTCCGTCAGTCCCACCAGAACGCCCAACGATCCGAGCGGGCCAGGGCCCGGCCGTAGTCCTCGAGCGTGAGCCCTCGAAGTTGTCCACGCAGAACGCGAAGTGCTCCGCCGCGAGAACTGTCCGTTGCTCCGCGCCCGTCGGGCGTCGCGCGACCTGGAGCACCATGGTGTCGACCCCGAGGGACACCAGCGTCGCGCCGAAGCGGTCCTCCCACGACCGCAGGACGGCGGTGACGTCCCCGCCGGTGAGCTGCGCGTTCGTCGCGCCCCACCAGCCGAGCGCCGCGGGCACGTCGGCCGGTCGCGCGACCGGGACCAGGAGAAGGCTGCCGCGCTCGGTGACGGTGAGCCGGTCAGGAGTCTGGTCGGGCCCCGGCTGAGCCGGAGCCAAGACGGTCACGGGCGGCGCGGGCGGGTCGTAGTCGGCGTCGGTGTAGACCGAGTTCGTCCGGCAGAGCCGATGGAAGACGGTCAGGGCATCGGGGACGTCGACGACCGGTCGCTCAGGCCCCGTCGACGACCACGGGGCGCTGAGGCCGCTCCACCCGGGTTCCGGGACGGCGAGCGGCCACAGCCCGGTCCGGGTGTAGGCGGCCGCCAGATCCCGGATCAGGCCGGTGAGTCTTTCCTCGCCGAGCAGCTCGGTCCCGATCCAGGCGACGGTATCGCCGGCCACGTTCGTGACGAGCTTCCCGGCCGGCAACGCCACGCCGCCGACCTCGCCGACGCCGGGCGCGGGCAGGGGCCCGGGGACGGCCCGGAAGACGCGGGCCGTCCGCGCACCGTCGTCGGCACCGCGGGATTGCTTGCGCAGACAGTCATCGGGGACCGGCACGCTGCTCGGGGAACTGCTCGGGGTGCTCCTCGCAGCACTCCTCGGGAAGTGCGGATCCGGCACCATCCGGCACCCGCTCAGGCAGAGCAGTCCGACGACCACGATCGAGGCGAGTCGCCCGATCCCGCCGCGGCGCCCGGACATCGCGCGGGATCGCCGCCCGTGCGGTTCGGGGCGCGCCGGCGGCGCGCCGGTCGAAAGAGGCATTCGCCGATCGTGCCGACTCGTGCCTGCCGCGGGCTGAAGGGACGCTTGCCCGGCGATCGCACGCGGCATTCTCGGACCGGCGGCAACGTCGACCGACTGTCGCGCAACGAAAGAACCCCGGGCCACGTACTCGTGACCCGGGGTTCTTCTCTCGTGTGGTGGTGGGCGAAGGGGGACTTGAACCCCCACGTCCCGAAGGACACTGGCACCTGAAGCCAGCGCGTCTGCCATTCCGCCACTCGCCCGAGCGACCGGAGAAGATTAACACGAGGCGACGCGGCCCGCGAAATCGGACCGCCACCTGGCACTCCGACCTTGCCGGGCCGTGGACATTCGTGCTACCAAAGGGACAGTTGGGACCAATGGGGTTACGCTGACTTCGCCGTGCCCCGATCGCGGCTATCATCATTGGTCAGTACATGCATCACGACACGCTGAGGAAGGGGGAAGTCGTTCCATGGGAATCCTGCAGCGGTTCGAGCGGAAGCTCGAGGGCGCGGTGGGCGACGGCTTCGCCCGCGTCTTCGGCGGCAAGGTGGTCCCCCAGGAAGTGGAGGCCGCTCTCCAACGCGAGGCTGAGGATCAGCTGCAAACCCTCGGAGACGGGGCGTACCTGGTACCCAACAAGTACGTCATCGCCGTCTCCCCCACCGATCAGGAGACCTTCGAGGCGGACCGCGAGCTCGCGATCCGTGCCTTCTCGAAGCACCTCGACGAATACATCCATGACAACGGCTGGCAGACTTATGGTGACGTGGTCGTGCACTTCGAGCAGTCACCAGGCCTGCACACGGGCCAGTTCCGGGCCCGCGGCACTGTGGATCCGGATGCAGTCCCCCAGAACCTTGTACCCCAGCGACCACCTGCAGAATCAGGAGCCGATTCGATGAGCAACAATCCCGGATACGACCAGGGACGGCACGGCGGCCAGTACGACCAGGGCGGCTACCAGCAGCAGCAACAGCCGGGGTACGACCAGCAGCAGGGCTACGGCCAGCAGCAGCCCGGGTACGACCAGAACTACGGCCAGCAGAACTACCAGCAGCCGGCCTACGGCCAGCAGGGCTACGACCAGCAGCCGGGGTACGACCAGGCCGGTTATCAGCAGCAGCAGCCCGCGTACGACCAGAACTACGGCCAGCAGAACTACCAGCAGCCCGGCTACGACCAGGGCTACCAGCAGCAGCCCGCGTACGACCAGAACTACGCGCAGCCGCAGCAGCCGGGGTACGACCAGGGCTACCAGCAGCAGCCCGGCTACGACCAGAACTACGGCCAGCAGAACTACCAGCAGCCCGGCTACGACCAGGGCTACCAGCAGCAGCCCGCGTACGA
>NZ_JBNCLV010000002.1:0-5516 GCF_049844855.1 Tsukamurella sp. DT100 | reverse complement strand
GCGTACGACCAGGGCTACGGCCAGCAGGGGTACGACCAGGGCTACCAGCAGCAGCCCGGCTACGACCAGGGCTACCAGCAGCCGCAGGGCGGCTACGCCCAGCCGCAGGCGGTCACCCTGTACCTGGAGGACGGCTCCAACCGGACCTTCGCGCTGCGCGAGGGCACCAATGTGATCGGCCGCGGCCAGGACGCCCAGTTCCGTCTCCCGGACACGGGCGTCTCGCGGCGGCACGTGGAGATCCGTTGGGACGGCTACGCCGCCGTCCTCAACGACCTCGGCTCCACCAACGGCACCTCGGTCAACGACGTGCCCGTCTCCAACTGGGAGCTCGCCGACGGCGACCGCATCCGCGTCGGCCACTCCGACATCGTGGTCCGCTTCCAGTAGATTTCACCTCGGGGCGGCGAAAGCAGACCCGTATGACAGCGCCCGCACGGCGGGCGCTGGACGAGTGTGCGTCGGATACGACCAGGAGGGAGACACCGTGCAGGGACTCGTGTTGCAGCTGACCCGGGCGGGTTTCCTCCTGTTGCTGTGGCTGTGCATCTGGCTGGTCATCAGCGCGCTGCGGTCCGACGCGCGGCTGGCGTCGGGCCTGCGGCCCCGCCAGAAGGAGGCCAAGGCGCCCCGTCGGGCCCTGTTCTCCCGCACCAGCAAGGTCGCGAAGTACCTCGTGGTCACCCACGGCCCGCTCGCGAACACCCGGATCACCCTCGGTCAGCAGCCCGTGCTCATCGGCCGCGCCGACGACTCCACCCTGGTGCTCAACGACGACTACGCCTCGACCAGGCACGCGCGACTCTCGCGCGACGGTGACGACTGGTACGTCGAGGACCTCGGCTCCACCAACGGCACCTACCTGGCCCGCAACAAGGTCACCACTCCCACCCGCGTCCCGCTGGGCACCCCGGTGCGCGTGGGCAAGACAGTGATCGAGTTGCGCCCGTGAGCCTCGTCCTTCGATACGCCGCCCGCTCCGACCGGGGCCTCGTCCGCAGCAACAACGAGGACTCCGTGTACGCCGGTGCCCGCCTGCTGGCGCTGGCCGACGGCATGGGCGGCCACGCCGCGGGCGAGGTCGCCTCGCAGCTCATGATCAACGCGCTCGCCCCGCTCGACGACGACGAGCCCGGCGGCGACCTGCTGGACACCCTCGAGGAGGCGATGGTCGCCGGCAACGAGACCATCGCCGAGCAGGTGGTCGAGGATCCCGAGCTCGACGGCATGGGCACCACCCTCACCGCGATCCTGTTCGCCGGCTCCAAGCTGGGGCTGATCCACGTCGGCGACTCCCGCGGCTACCTGCGGCGCGACGGCGAGCTCATCCGCATCACCAAGGACGACACCTTCGTCCAGACCCTCGTCGACGAGGGCCGGATCACCGCGGAGCAGGCCCACACCCACCCGCAGCGCTCGCTGATCATGAAGGCGCTGACCGGGCACGAGGTGGAGCCCACGCTCACCCTGCGCGAGGCCAAGGCCGGCGACGTCTACCTGCTCTGCTCCGACGGCCTGTCCGACGTGGTCTCCGACGAGACCATCGGCGAGACCCTGGCCCTGGCCACCGACGACGTCAGCGCCGCCGCCGACCGGCTCATCGAGCTGGCGCTCAAATCCGGCGGCCCCGACAACGTGACCGTCGTGGTCGCCCGCGTCGAGGACTCGAGTTTCGGGCAGAGCCGCCCCATCGTCGGCGGCGCCGCGAACGACGACGACGAGGACTACGTCCCGCCGGCCAACACCGCCGCCGGACGCGCCGCCGCACTGCGGCCGCCGAAGAAGGCGCCCCGCCGCGTCGTGGCGACGGACGTCGAGGAGGAGCCGGAGACCGGCTCGCGCCGCAAGTGGATCGCCCTCGGCGTGCTGCTCGTGCTGCTCGTCGGCGGCGCCATCGGCCTCATCGTCACCCGCTCGGTGGTCAACTCCAGCTACTTCGTCGCCGCCACCGACAAGGGCACCATCGCGATCTCGCACGGCGTGAAGGTCTCGATCTTCGGCCGCGCGCTGAACTCGCAGCAGGAGGTCGTCTGCATCGCGGAGACCGCCGGCGAAGGCCGCGCCGCGCAGGGCTGCACGCCGCTCACCGTCGACGACCTGACGCCGCGCGGCCGCGCCAACCTGGCCGGCCTGCCCTACGCGAGCTCGCTCGACGACGCCCGCGAGCAGGCCCGGAACCTCACCGACCGCGACAACCTGATGGAGCGGTGCGCGATCACCACGGAGATCGAGGCGCCGGCGCCCGTGACCCCGCAGGACCCGAACGTCCCGGCACCGTCGACCACCGTGGCGCCGCCGGCCGGCGAGACGCTCGCGCCGCCCCCGGCGCCCGTCACCAAGGTCGTCACGCAGACGTCGACGCCGGAGCGGCCCTGCCGCGGAGGCCCCTCGTGACGTCGGGCGTCAGCACTCCCGGTGCGGGCATCGCGCTCGACCCGAACCGAAAGTCCCGGACCTACGAGCTGGTCCTCCTCGGCGCCGCCACGGTGGTGACGGGGACCTCGCTCGCGCTGGTGGAGTGGGCGCAGGAGCAGCGGGTCACCCTGGACCTGGCGAAGTACGTGGTCGCCTTCATCGTGCTGTACGGCGCGGCGCACTACGCCGTGCGCCGCTTCGCGCCGTACGCCGACCCGATCATCCTGCCCGTGGTGGCCATGCTCAACGGCCTCGGCCTGGTGCTGATCCACCGGCTGGACCTGGGCAACGCGCACGCCGAGAACGGCCGCGTCTCGCAGACGCAGGAGGCGAACCAGCAGATCCTGTGGACCCTGCTGGGCCTCGCGGTGCTGGTCGCGGTGCTGGCGCTGCTGCGCGATCACCGGACGCTGTCGAAGTACGCGTACACGATCGGCCTCGCGGGCGTCGTCTTCCTGGCGCTGCCGGCGCTGCTGCCGTCGAGCCTGTCGGAGATCAACGGCTCGAAGAACTGGATCAAGACGCCGCTGTTCAACATCCAGCCGAGCGAGATCAGCAAGATCCTGCTCATCATCTTCACCGCGGCCTTCCTGGTGTCCAAGCGCGACCTGTTCACCTCCGCGGGCCGCCGCGTCCTCGGCATCGACCTGCCGCGCGCCCGCGACCTGGCGCCGCTGCTGCTGGTGTGGGTCGTCGCGCTCGGCGTGCTCGGCTACGCCAACGACCTCGGCACGCCGCTGCTCATCTTCTTCACCGTCCTCGCGATGGTGTACATCGCCACCGAGCGGATCGGCTGGATCGTCGTGGGCCTGAGCCTCGCGGTGATCGGCGCCGTGGCCGCCTACCAGCTCTTCCCGCACCTGCGCGTGCGCGTCGAGGTCTGGCGCGATCCGTTCGCCGCCTACGAGACCATCGGCTACCAGCCCGCGCAGGCCCTGTTCTCCCTGGCCACCGGCGGCCTGGCCGGTACGGGCCTCGGCTCCGGCCGGCCCACGATGGTGCCCTTCGCGTCGACGGACTTCATCATGGCCGCCGTGGGCGAGGAGCTGGGCCTCATCGGCCTCGCCGCCGTCCTCATGCTGTTCCTGGTGCTGATCTTCCGCGGCTTCCGCGCGAGCCTGACGGTGCGCGACAGCTTCGGCAAGCTGCTGGCCGCCGGCCTGGCGTCGACGATGGCGATCCAGCTCTTCGTCGTCGTCGGCGGCGTCACCAAGCTGATCCCGCTGACCGGCCTGACCACGCCGTTCATGAGCTACGGCGGCTCGTCGCTGCTCACGAACTACGCCCTCATCGCGCTGCTGCTGCGCATCTCCAACGCGGCCCGCGAGCCCAAGGTCGCCCGCAAGCCCGGCGCGCCGGTCCCCGACCGGCCGACCGAGATCGTGAAGCGCGTATGAACGCACCGATCCGCCGCATCTCCCTCGTCGTGGTCCTGCTCGTGGTCGCGTTGCTCGCCAACGCCACCTGGGTGCAGGTCTTCCGCGCCGACGACCTCCGCGCCGACAGCCGCAACGAGCGCGTGCTCCTCGACGAGTACGCGCGCCAGCGCGGCTCGATCCTGGCCGGCGGGCAGGTCATGGCCCAGTCGATCAAGACCGACGACCGGTACAAGTACCTGCGCACCTACCCGGAGGACATGGCGCGCGCGTACGCGCCGCTCACCGGCTACTACTCGATGATCTACAGCTCCAGCGGCCTCGAGCACGCCGAGGAGTCGGTGCTCAACGGCAGCGACGACCGGCTCTTCGGGCGCCGCGTCGTGGACCTGCTGTCCGGGCGCGACCCGAGCGGCGGCAACGTGATCACCACGATCAACCCGACGATGCAGCGGATCGCCTACGAGAAGCTGACCACGGCGTGCGGCTCGAGCGGCCCGTGCCACGGCGCGGCCGTCGCGATCGAGCCGTCGACCGGCAAGATCCTCGCGATGGTCTCGACCCCCAGCTACGACCCGAATCCGCTGTCGTCGCACGACACGAGCGCGGTCAGCAAGACCTGGGAGCAGCTCAAGGACGACCCGGACAAGCCGATGGACAACCGGGCGACCGGCTGGACCTACCCGCCCGGATCGACCTTCAAGGTGATCACCACGGCCGCCGCGCTGGCGCAGGGCAAGGGCGTCGACCTGAACACCCGGCTCACCGCCGACAAGCAGATCACCCTGCCGGGCGGCGGCGGCACGACACTGCAGAACTACGCGGGGATGACGTGTCCCGAAT
The DNA here is from genome assembly GCF_049844855.1 of Tsukamurella sp. DT100. Taxonomy (NCBI): domain Bacteria; kingdom Bacillati; phylum Actinomycetota; class Actinomycetes; order Mycobacteriales; family Tsukamurellaceae; genus Tsukamurella; species Tsukamurella sp. DT100. The sequence continues at coordinate 882 of NZ_JBNCLV010000002.1, read as the reverse complement.
CCTCGGGCGGTACCGTCAGCCTGTTGCAGGCGTTCCAGTACTCGTGCAACACGGCGTTCGTGGATCTGGCCACGACGAAGATCCAGGACGGAGGCGAGGCGATCAAGGCGATGGCGAACAACTTCGGCGTCAACTCGACGCCCGACCCCATCCCGCTGCGGGTCGCGCAGTCGGTGACCGGTCCGCTGTCCGACGGTGCCCAGACGGGCCAGTCGGCCATCGGCCAGCTCGACGTGGCGATGACCCCGCTGCAGAACGCGGTGATCGCGGCGACGCTGGCCAACGGCGGCGTCCGCATGCAGCCCTACCTGGTGGACTCCTTCCAGGCGCCCGACCTGAGCACGTTCGGCGGTACGTCGCCGAAGCGGCTGGGCCAGGCGATCTCGCCGCAGGTCGCGGCGCAGATGCGGGAGCTGATGATCGCGTCGGAGCAGCACACGAAGGGCTCGGGCGACCGGGTCCAGATCGCCTCGAAGACCGGTACGGCGGAACACTCTCAGGGCCAGCGCGGCGGCGAGGCACCGCACGCCTGGTACATCGGGTACGGCCCGGTGAACGATCCGAAGGTAGCGGTGGCGGTCATCATTGAGAACGGTGGAAATCAAGGCGAGGCGGCGACCGGTGGGTCGCTCGCCGCGCCGATCGGACGAGCGGTGATAGGCGCCGCGGTGAACGGGCAGGGGAACTGATGAGTCTGCAGACCGGATCGGTGATCGCCGACCGCTACGAACTCCTCCGGCTCATCGCCACCGGTGGCATGGGTCAGGTGTGGGAGGCGATGGACACACGGCTCGACCGCCGTGTCGCCGTCAAGGTCCTCAAGGCCGAGTTCTCCGAGGACCAGGAGTTCCTGGCCCGCTTCCGCAACGAGGCCCGCACCAC